>NZ_JBEZDL010000015.1:119908-264916 GCF_040648295.1 Amycolatopsis sp. NPDC049159 | reverse complement strand
GATTCGATCGCGGACTTCAGGTCGTTCGCCGACTCCAGCAGCGAGATGCCCGAGTACGCCTTGGTCGAGTCCTTGGTCTCCGCGACCAACGGGTTGCTGATGGCGCCCTACCTCCCCGTGAATCTTTCTTGAACGTCCATCAAAGCACGAAGCCGTCAACGGCCTTTCGGCCACGCGCGCAAGGGGGACGGCGGTTGCCCGACCGCACCCGGAAGTGTGCCCGTGGCCACCCGGGGCCGGACGCCGGAGTGGGGGCACATCGAAGTACTTCCGGGCCCCGACGAGGGGGGGTTGGTCCGGGCCCGTCACCAGAGATCCTTCAGCTGGTTGATGAGGTTCACGACCTGCTCGACCAGTGTCAGGGCGATGACGAACGGACTGATGGCTGCCGCGACGCGCAGCTTCGTCGTCTTCTTCTCCCGGTGGAACTTCCGATGCGCCATGGGCTTCTCCGTGGTTGTGGCCCGCTCGCGCGGACCAGCTACCCCGGGTTTCCCCGGGGCTCCCGAGCCGGTGCCCGGAAGTTGACGGGAAGAAGCCCTGTCGCCCTGCCAGCGTAGCAACAGGCGGCCGCCGAGAGCCCGATTCGCCGTGAACGTGCCCCTCACCGGGTGTCCGGTTTTGTCAGCCGGTGCCCGGCCGTTGCGGCATCCGGTCTAATTCCGCCCCGACCCGGTCACATCGGGCGGCGCAGCGCCGATACGTCCGGCAGGGATCTTCGTCATGGGGGCGGGGAAGTTCACGAGGGGGAACGAATCGTGCTGTTTTCTTCACGCTCGAGCGGCTCGGGAGGGCGGACGGCCGTGGTCGCCGTGCTGGCCGCGGCGCTGGCCACCGCGGTGCCGGGGGTCGCGCACGCCGCGGCGGCGCCGGCCAACGACGACTTCGACAGCCCGGCCGCCGTCGCCGCGCTGCCGTTCACCGCGCAGGAGGACACCGGCGGGGCCACCGAAGCGGCCGACGACCCGGTCTGGTGCGAGGGGGACGCGGCGAGCGGGACGGTCTGGTTCCGGTACACCGCGACCCAGGACGGCCTGCTGCGCGCCACGACGACGGGCAGTGACCACCGCACCGTCCTGTCCGCGAGCACCGGGGCGCGCGGGCACCTGCAGCCCGTGGCCGACGGCTGCGACTACGGGACGGACGCCACCATCACCTTCCGGGCCACCGCGGGGACGACCTACTCCTTCCAGGTCTCCGGTATCGAGACCCCGGGCGGCGCGCTGTCGTTCGCGCTCGACACGATCGCGCCGGCGGCCAACGACGCCTTCGCCGACGCCGAGCCGGTGACCGCCCTGCCGTTCACGCGGCAGCCGGACCTCTCGCTCGCCTCGACCGAGGCCGGGGAGCCGGCGTCGACCTGCGTGGACGACGAGGCCCAGCCCTCGGTCTGGTACTCCCTGCCGGCAGCGGACGCGGCGCGCTCGCTCACCGCGCGGGTCGACGGGGCCGCCGCCGTCACCGTGTACGCCGGGAACTCGCTGGCGGAGCTGACGCAGGTCACGTGCAAGCGGAGCTCCGGCGACCCGGTCGCGTTCGGGGCGGCGGCCGGCACCCGCTACGCCGTCCGCGTGACCGGGCCCCACCGCGGCTACGGGCCGGTCGAGCTGGAACTGGCCACGGCGCCGCCGCTGGACCCGTACGTGTACGTGTCGCCGACGTCCGCGACCGTGTTCGGCAACGTCGGCTTCTCCGCGTCTTCGTACCAGGCGATCGACCGGCCGCTCGGCGGGACGTGGGACTTCGGCGACGGCAAGTCGGCCCCGGTCGGCGAGGACACCGTGTACCACCGCTACGCGGCCGACGGCGTCTACCCGGCCGCGCTCCACGCGAAGTCGCCCGACGGGCGCACCAAGACGGTCGACGTCCCGATCACGGTGCTCACGCACGACGTCGGGATCGCCAAGTTCGTCGTGCCCACCTCGGCGCGGCAGGGGGAAAGCAAGCCGATCTCCGTGGACGTGACCAACACGCGGTATGCCGAGACGGTCACAGTCGCGCTGTCCAAGCTGTCCGGGGACTCCTGGACCGACGTCGGCCAGCTCACGCTCCAGGTGCCCGCGCGGGCCACCGGCAAGGTCCGGTTCCCCTTCTCCTACACCTTCGGCCCCGGCGACGCGCTGTCCGGCAAGGTCGCGTTCCGCGCCGACGTCCGGCTGCAGTACCCGGCGGAAGACGCCTTCCCGGCGGACAACACGGCGGTCTCCATCGCCACCACCGTCAAGCCGCCCGCCACGCGCATCGCCGCCGTCTGACCAGGGGGAACACCATGAAACCGTCCATCCGCCCGCTGCTCGCGGGCCTCGTGGCCGCCACGGCCGCGCTGCTGGCTCCCGGCGTCGCCCACGCGGCGGCGCCGTCCAACGACGACTTCGGGTCCGCCACGCCCGTCACCGCGCTGCCGTTCCAGGCGTCCCAGGACGCCCGCGAGGCGACGACCGCGCCCGGCGACCCGACGCCGTGCGGGACCTACACCACCTGGAACGTCTGGTACGACTACACCGCCGCCGCGGACGCGATCGTCCGGGTGACGCCGTCGTCGAGCACCTCCTCGCGGCCGTTCGTCGCGGTCTACACCGGTGACCGCGGGGCGCTGACGCAGGTGCCGGGCGCCTGCGCGGCGTGGAGCAACCCCGGCTCGGCGACGTTCCACGCCACCGCCGGGACGACCTACCACGTCCTGCTCGCCCAGCAGTACAACCAGGGCGACCTGACCGTCGGGTTCGCCGCGGTGCCGCCGGCGCCGAACGACGACTTCGCGACCGGCCCGGCGGTCACGGTGCCCGGGCAGTACGCCGGCGACCTGACGGTGGCTTCGGCCGAGCCCGGCGAGGTCAAGCCGAGCTGCGACCCGGCCGCCGAGCGGTCCGTGTGGTTCCGGTTCACCCCGGACCGCACCCGGCCGGTGAGCGTGCGGGCGATGTACGACTGGGGCCCGGGCATCACGGTGTACCGCGGCACGGCCGCGGACGCGCTGTCCGAAGTGGACTGCGTGGCCTCCGGCGACCGCCGCCCGGCCGTGTTCTCCGGCGTCGCCGGGGAGACGTACCGGATCCGCGTCGCCGACGATGTCGACGCCGCGTCGCTGTACAACATCGAACTCGAGGTGGCGCCGCCCCTTTCGCCGTGGGTCAACACCTACCCCGACACCCCGACGGTGTACTCCGACGTCACCATGACCCCGTCCACCGGCGACAGCCTGAACCGGCCGTTCGTCAGCGGCGAGGTGCGCTTCGGTGACGGCGGCTCGGCCCCCATCACCGGCGCGCCCATCACCCACCGCTACGCGGCCGACGGCACCTACCGGGTCGAGGTGACCGGGTCGACCGCCGACGGCCGCACCGGAACCGGCGCCGGCACGCTGAAGGTCGAAACGCACGACGTCGCGCTGTCGGACTTCGTCGTGCCGGCCAAGGCGAGGGTCGACGACACCAAGCAGATCAAGGTGTCGGTGGCGAACGCCCGCTACGACGAGACCGTCACGGTCACGCTGTACCGGCTGAACGACCAGGGCACCTACTACCAGCAGGTCGGGCAGTCGGAGCAGTGGGTGCCGGCGGCGGCGGGCCGCAAGACGGTGTTCCCCTTCGCGTACACGTACACGGCGGCGGACGTCGCGGCGGGCAAGGCGGCGTTCAAGGTCGTCGCGAGCATCGACGCCCCCTACCCCGGCGACGCCCGTCCCGAGGACAACGAGCTGCTCGGCACGACGGCGGTCCGCACCCGCTGACCCCGGCGCCGGTGTCCGCGAACCGGGCACCGGCGTCAGGCCGACGGGCCCTGGCCGGGGTTTTCCTGGAGCTTGCGCCGCCGGGACGCCCACCGCTGGGTCTCGGAGGTGACGATCTCGTCGACGGCGGCGAGCAGCGCCCGCCGGTCCGCCTCGCCGCGGCGGTCTTCGGGGAGCAGGCGGTACTGGTGGACGACGCGCCGCAGCTCCGACCAGCGGCCGATGAACTCGACCCAGTTCTCGTGCCAGTCGAAGGACCGCCGCAACCCGGTGACGACCAGGGTGGTGGCGGCCAGCACGGCGGTCACCCAGGCGACGGCCCCGAGCGCGGCGGCGACGGTGGTGGCCGCGGAGCCGAGCAGCAAGGCGACCTCGGTGACGCGGTTCGCCAGCCGGTTCCGGTCGGCGTTGCGCCGGTACCAGCCGAGCTCCCGCAGCGCGACGGCCAGCGCGGGATCCGGCTCATCCCACGGATCAACGGCGCCCTCGGCGCGCGAACTACCCGAATCCATGGCGCGACAGTAGCGCCTCGAGCAGCCTTCACCGGACCATCGGCACCATCGCGTCGGCCACGCCGGGCCAGGTGGGCTCCGAGCCGGCCCGGCGTCCTCCCCGGAACCTCCCGCGTCAGAGCCGCGGGAACAGCTTCGAGCAGTTGCGGCTCGTCAGCTCCCGCCACGTCGTCCCCGGCGGCTGCGGGGCCGCGTCGATGCTCGCCAGCTGGGCGTCCACCGCCGCTGGTGGGGTCCAGCAGAAGTCGCTGCCGTACAGCAGCCGGTCGGTGCCGAACGCGCGCTCGAACGCCGGGACCTGGTGCGGGAACGGGGTTCCCGCGATGTCGAACCACAGCTCGCCGATCTGCTCGGGCACCGGCCGCCCGCCGGACTCCCCCGCGAACGCCGTGCGGAACAGCTCCAGACGCTCGGCCAGCAGCGGCAGCACCCCGCCGCCGTGGGTGAAGATCCACCGGATCCCCGGGTAGCGCGCCGCCACGCCCGCGAAGACCAGGTCGCTCACCGCACGGCCGGTGTCGTAGAGGAACTCCAGCATCGGCCGCGGCCTGCCGAGCGCGATCTCCGCCGCGTGCGGCGGTGACGTGGGGTGCACGAACACCGGCGTCCCGCGGCGGTCCAGCTCCGTCCACAAGGGAGCGAACGCCGGGTCGCCGAGGTAGCGGCCGGCCGCGTTGGTCTCGATCGTGACACCGTCGCAGCCCAGTTCTTCGACGGCGTGAGCGATTTCGGCCAGCGCACCGTCCACATCAGGCAGGGGCAGGGACGCGAAGTGCCCGAACCGGTCCGGGTGGGCTCGACGGACCTCCGCGCCGGTGTCGTTGACGTGCCGCGCGAGCGTCCGCGCCGCGGCGTCGTCGCCGAAGTGGACGCCCGGCGACGAGATCGACAGCAGGGAAACCCCGATGCCCCAGCGGTCCATCAGTGCGAGGTGCCGCGCGGAGTCCCAGGTGGGCCAGCCGGGCATGCCGTCCGGCGAGCCGTGCCCGGCCGCGATCGCGGCTTCGACGTACCCCGGGGTGAGGAAGTGCGCGTGGACGTCGACCAGCCCGCTCACGCGACCACCTCGCCGGCCGCCCAGACGCGGCGGACCTTCGCCGTCGCCGTGATGTCCCGGGTCGGGTCGCCGTCGACGAGCACCAGATCCGCCCGCAGCCCTTCCCGCACGGCGCCGCGGTCAGCGAACCCGAAGTGCCGGGCCGGCAGCTCGGTGGCCGCACGCAGGACGTCCACTTCGGACAGCCCGGCGCCGGCCAGCAGCACCAGCTCGTCGTGCAGGCTCGCACCCTGCACGACCGGGAAGGGCAGCATCGGCGCGGAAAACGCGTCCGTGCCCGCGAGGATCGGCACGCCGGCCGCGTGCAACGCCGCGACCGAGCCGCGACTGGCCTCGTACCCCTCGGCGCCGAGCTTGGTCGTCAGCGCCGCCATCATCGTCAGCGTGGGCACGGCGACCTGGCCCTGCGCCGCCATCCGGGCCGCGGTCTCGGCGTCGAGGACGCCGTCGCGCGGGACGTGCGTGACGACGTCCGCCCCGGCCCGCACGGCGCGGCGGTAGGCGTCGACCGACGAGGCGTGGGCGACGGTGAGCTTGCCGTGCGCCTTGCCTTCGGCGACGACGGCGTCGATGGTCGCCTGGCCGAGCAGGTCGCCCTCGATGACGACCTTGATGTAGTCGGAGCCCTCGGCGACACGGTGCGCGACGAACCCCGCCGCCTGCCCGGGTGCGGTGAGGATCGCCTCCGCGGGCATGCCGGGCATCTTCGCGTGGTTGCCGCCCGGTCCGATCGCGGGCACGCCCGCGCTGCGGATGTCGGGCACCCGGCCGCGGAAGGACTCGACGCGCTCGCGGGGCCAGCACGCCATGTCGAGCGCGGTGGTGATCCCGTGCGCGGCGAGCGCGCTCAGGTCGTCCGGGGTGAGCAGGTGGACGTGGGCGTCGAAGAGGCCGGGCAGCAGCGTGGCGCCGGCGCAGCCGACGACTTCGGCACCGGCCGCGTCGCCGCCGAGCACCGCGCCGTCGAGCACGACCGTCGTGGGTTCGGTCAGGCCGGTGCCGTCGAAGACGCGCACGCCGGTCAAAGCGGTCTTGGTCATGAGTCCTTCCCGGGTAGCCAGGTGGGGAGCGAGTCGTGGATCCCGGCCGGGCTCACGAGGCGGGCTCGACGCCGAAGCTGGACTCCATCACGATCTCCCGCGTCCGGTTGATGTGCGCTTCGAACCGCTCGACCGCCAGGTCGGGGTCGTGCGCCAAGGCCGCGTCCACGAGGCCCTGGTGCTCGCCCGCGACGTCGCGGTGCCGTTCTTCGCCGCCGGGACCGGACCAGGCGCGGTAGAGCTCGGCCGCGTCGGAGAGCCGGGTGCAGATGTCGAGCAGCACCGCGTTGCCGCACGCCTTGATCAGCGTGTGGTGGAACTCCAGGTGCGCGCGGGCCCACTCCTCGTTGCGCCGCACGGGCGGCCCGGTCAGGAGCATCGGCTGCCCGGCGAGCCGGTGGTGCGCGGCCAGTACCTCGGACTCCCAGGTGACGCCGCCGCGCTGCACCGAAAGCCGCAGCGCCGAGCCTTCGTTGATCGCCCGCGCCTCGGTGAGGTCGGCGAGCGCCTGCATCGACAGCGGCGTCACGCGGAACCCGCGGTTGCGGTCGACCTGCACGAGGTCCTTGGCCGCCAGCAGGCCCAGCGCTTCGCGCACGACACTGAGGCTGACCCCGAACTCGGTGCTCAGGTCGGCCGGCTTCAGCCGCTCTCCCGGGACCAGTTCGCCGTTGAGGACCGCCGATCGCAGCCGGGAGTACACCGACACGGCCAGGCTTTCGCCACCCGCTCTCTTCGCCATGCCGAGACGGTAACACACTCTCCACACAAGAATCGATTCTTACCTTGACAGTCGGATATTGCGAGCAGAGTATGAGGTGGCATCGGCCCCTCGATCGAAAGGCCTTCAATGCGGATCGCCAACCTCGCCGGCCGGCTCGTCCTCCTCACGGGGGACGGGGCCGTCGACGTCGAGCGCGCCAGTGCGCAGCGCTTCTCCGCCGACCCCCACGCCGTCTACGCCCGCTGGGACGAGTTCACCGAATGGGCGGCCGGTCGCCCGGCCACCGGAGCCGAAGCGTTCGACGAGGCCGCGCTGCGGGCGCCGTCGCCGACGCCGTCGCAGGTCTTCGGCGTCGGGCTGAACTACCGCGACCACGCGGCCGAGTCCGGCCTCGGCCTGCCGGACGCCCCCGCCGTGTTCACGAAGTTCCCCAGCTGCCTCACCGGACCGTACGGCGGGATCGCGCTCACCGGGTCCACTGTGGACTGGGAGGTCGAGCTCGTCGCCGTCATCGGCCGCGAGGCGCGCAACGTGCCCGCCGAGCGCGGCTGGGAGCACGTCGCCGGGCTGACCGCCGGCCAGGACCTCTCCGACCGGACGGTGCAGCTGGCCGGCCCGGCCCCGCAGTTCAGCCTCGGCAAGTCCGCGCCCGGCTTCGGGCCGACCGGGCCGTGGCTGGTCACCCCGGACGAGTTCGCCGACCGCGACAACCTCGAGCTCAGCTGTGCGGTCAACGGCGAGTCCGTGCAGAAGGGCCGCACCAGCGACCTCGTCTTCTCGGTGCCCGAGCTGGTCGCGCGGCTCTCGGCCACCCTGCCGCTGCGGCCAGGCGACGTGATCTTCACCGGCACCCCGGCCGGCGTCGGCGTGGCCCGCAGCCCGCAGCGGTTCCTGGCCGCCGGCGACGAACTCGTCACCACGGTCGAAGGCATCGGCTCGATGCGCCACCGGTTCACCGAGCCGGCATGACCACCGTGGACGCGAACCGGTTCCGCGCGGTGATGGCCGCGGTCTGCGCGCCGGTCACGGTCGTCACCACGACCGCCGCGGACGGCCCGCGGGGCGCCACCGTCAGCTCGTTCACCTCGCTCTCCCTCGACCCGCCGCTGGTGAGCGTCGCGTTCGACCGGCGATCGGCGCTGCTGGCCGAGATCCTCGACGCGGGCCGGTTCGGCGTGAACCTGCTCGGCCAGGGCCAGGACGACCTCGCCGTCCGCTTCGCCACCCGCGGCGCCGACCGCTTCGGCGGCGAGACCGCCTGGTTCACCGACGACCGCCTGCCCCGGCTGCGCGACGCCGCCGGCTGGGTGGCCTGCGACCTGGAGCGGTCGTCGAGGCCGGCGACCACCTCCTGCTGTTCGGCCTGGTCACCGCGCTCGGCCGGGCCGAGCTGCCACCGCTCGTCTACGCCCACCGCACGTTCGGCACCCACTCCCGCTACGCCGAGCGGCCGCGCCCGCTCATCACCGACCAGATCGCCGCCTGCGCCCGCTGACCCGCCTCGGAAGGACACCGCCGTCATGACCCTCGCGACCGAACAGCCCGCGCCCACCCTCGACCAGCTCCTCGCCCGCATCGCCGACATCCGGCCGCTGCTGGAGAAGAACGCCGCCCAGGGGGAGGCCGACCGGCGCGTCGTCGAAGAGAGCATCGCCGCGCTGACCGACGTCGGCGCGTTCAAAATCGCCCAGCCCCGCCGCTACGGCGGGTACGGGCTCCCGGTCCGCGCGATGCTCGACGTTTCCGCCGCGGTCGCCGAAGCCGACGGCGGCACCGCCTGGGTCGTCGCGCTGAGCAACGTCTGCGCGTGGCTCGCCGGCCTGTTCAGCCGGCAGGCGCAGGACGACATCTGGGGCGCGAACCCCGGCGCGAAGGTGTCCGGTGTGCTCGCCCCGACCGCCGAAACGACCAAAGTGGACGGTGGACGGCGCGTCACCGGCCGCTGGTACTACAACTCCGGCTCCTGGCACGCCGACTGGGCCGCGCTCGGCATCCCGCTGACCGACGAGCGCGGCGAGGTCGTCGACCAGGGCATGGCCCTGCTCCCCCGCACCGAGCTCGGTTTCGAGGACACGTGGTTCGTCGCCGGGATGCGCTCGTCGGGGTCCAACTGCCTGATCGCCGACGACGTCTTCGTGCCCGAAAACCGCGTGATGTCGGTGCCACCCGCCATCGGCGGGCAGTACGCGGTCGACGCGCCCGAGGAGGACGTGTTCCGCGCCGCGCTCGTCCCCGTGCTCACGCTCGTGCTGGCCGGCCCGCAGCTCGGTCTCGGCCGCAAGGCGCTGGAGCTGGTGCGCGAAAAGGCGCCCCGCAAAGCGATCTCGTACACGACGTACGCGACCCAGGCCGACTCCGTGGCCTTCCAGCTGCAGCTCGCCGAAGCAGCGCTGCGGATCGACACCGCGCACCTGCACGCCTACCGGGCGGCCGACGACATCGACGCGGCGTCGGCGGCGGGCACCTACCCCGGCGTCGAAGCCCGCGCCCGGACCCGCGCCGACACCGGCTGGGCGGTCGAGAACATCACCCGCGCGATCGACGTCCTGCTCTCCGCACACGGCGCGGGCAGCTTCGCCGACGTCAACCCGCTGCAGCGGATCTGGCGCGACTCGGCGGTCGCCGCCCGGCACGCGATCGTGCTGCCCGCGGTCAACTACGAGGTCTACGGCAAGGCCCTGCTCGGCCGCGACGACCAGATCACCCCGCTCGTCTGAGCCCCGGAGGAACCGGCATGAGCCTGCACCGCCTCACCAAGATCACCATCGGCGTCCCGGACGTCGACGAAACCGCCAAGTACTACACGGAATTCGGCCTGACGCCGACCGATTCCGGCTTCGCCACCGCCGACGGCGGCGAGCAGCTGGAGCTGCGCCGGACCCGGCAGCGCCGGCTGCTGACCCTCGGTATCGGCGCCGACGACCCCGACGACCTGGGCCGCATCACCGCGTCGCTGGCGCGCCTCGACGTCGAAAGCCGCGTCGAAGGCGACGAACTGCACACGAAGGACCCGGTCACCGGGCTCGACGTCGTCGTTTCGGTCGCGCCCCGCCTGCGTCAGGAACCGCCGGAACCCGTGGCCTACAACCAGCCCGGCTCGGTGCGGCGCGCGAACGTCCGAGCTCCCGGGATCGACCGCGAGCCGCCGGTGCGGCCGCGCAAGCTCGGCCACGTCGTGTTCGGCTCGACCGACCAGGCGGCGACCCAGCGGTTCTTCACCGAGGGCCTGGGCTTCAAGGTCAGCGACGAAGCCCCGGGGCTGGCCGCGTTCATGCGCTGCTCCACGGATCACCACAACGTGCTGGTGTAGCAGGCGCCGGTGAGCTTCCTGCACCACACGTCGTGGGAGGTCGACGACGTCGACGAGGTCGGCCGCGGCGCCACCGCGATGCTGCAGGGCCACCCGGAACGCCACACGTGGGGCCTGGGCCGGCACTACATCGGCTCGAACTTCTTCTGGTACCTGCGCGACCCGGCCGGGAACTTCTCCGAGTACTACTCCGACATCGACTGCATCCTCGAGGACCAGCTCTGGGAACCCCGCGTCGTCGCCGGGGAGAAGAGCCTGTACGCGTGGGGCCCACCGCCCCCGCCGTCGTTCCTCGCACCGGAAGACCTGGCGGAGCTGATGACCGACGCCCACGACGGCGCTTGAGCAAGCTGGACGGCGATCCCGCCGAGTTCGGGTGCCGAGCCGCTCAGGCTTGCAGGTGCATCGACTGCAGCGCCTGGTAAGCGGTCAGCCCCTCCGGGCCCAGCTCCCGGCCCAGCCCCGAATCCTTCACCCCGCCGAAAGGAGCCGCCGGGTCGACCGTGTACGTGTTCACGCCGATCGTTCCCGTGCGGATCCGGCTCGCGACCGCCTGGCCGCGGGCCGGGTCCGTGGTCCAGACCGTGCCGCCGAGGCCGTACGGGGAGTCGTTCGCGAGGGTGATCGCCTCTTCGTCGGTCTCGTACTTGATGATCGACAGGACCGGGCCGAAGATCTCCTCGCGGGCGATCGTCGAGTGGTTGTCCACGTCGGCGAACACCGTCGGCTCGACGAACCAGCCGCGGGGCTGCCCGGCCGGGCAGCCGCCGCCGGTGGTCAGGCGGGCGCCTTCGGCCAGGCCCTTCGCGATGTAGCCCTCGACGCGCTCGCGCTGGGCCGCCGAGGCCAGCGGGCCGATCTGGGTGGCCGGGTCGAGGGCGTCGCCCACCGCGAGGCCGGCCGCGAAGCCGGTGAACGTCTCGACGATCTCGTCGTAGCGGCTCGCCGGCGCCAGGATGCGGGTGGTCAGGTGGCAGGTCTGGCCGTTGTTGACCATCGTCGACAGGAACAGGTCTTGCGGGTTCGCGCTCAGGTCGGCGTCGTCCAGCACGATCGCCGCGGACTTGCCGCCCAGCTCGAGCGTCACCGGGCGCAGCAGCCTGCCGCACGTCTCGGCGATCTGCCGGCCGGCCGCCGTCGAGCCGGTGAACGCGACCTTGTCGACGCCCGGGTGCGACACCAGGTGGGCGCCGCCCTCGCGGCCGCTCTGCACGACGTTGATCACCCCCGGCGGGAAGCCGGCCTCGTCGACCGCCTCGGCGAACAGCTGCGCGTCCAGCACCGTGCCCGGACTCGGCTTCAGGACCAGCGTGCACCCCGCCGCGAGCGCCGGGCCGAGCTTGAACGCGGCCAGCGTCATCGGCAGGTTCCACGGCACGATCGCGCCGACCACCCCGACCGGCGTCCGCCGCACGCGGACCTTGCCGCCCAGCAGCCCGTCGCGGGCCTCGTCGAGCACCGCGGTCCGGATCAGGCCCGCGTAGTAGCGCAGGATCAGCTGCGGGAACCCGCCCTCGACGGCGTTGGCGATCGAGATCGGCAGGCCGTTCTGGCTGCTCACCCGCCGCGCCGTCTCCCCGGCCCGCGCGTCGAGCGCGACCGCCAGCCGCTCCATCACCGCCGCGCGCTCGGCCGGCTCCCAGGAGCTCCAGCCGACCGGGTCGTCGAACGCGGTCCGGGCCGCCGCCACCGCCGCGTCGATGTCGGCTTCGGCCGCTTCCGGCACCCGGCCGATGACCTGCTCCGTGCTGGCCGAAACGACCTCGATCGTCCGGGCCGAAGAAGGCGCGACCCACTTGCCGCCGATGTACAGGGATTCGTAGACCAGCTCCACGGTCCGACTCCGTCCTTCGACCACCGACGCGGGCATTGCCGCCAGTAAAGCAGCGCCGGGGGAAGGCCGATTATCCGTTCGTGCGGTGCTGCGGACGCCATGCGCCCGCGGCCCGGAAGGACGCGATCCGGATCCGCAGCCCGCGCAGGTGGACCAGGTCGACGGCGAAGCCGGGCTCGGCCACCCGGCACGGACCCGCGAAGTGGACGGACTCGTCCTCGGCGTCGTAGCGCGGCTCGGACCACACGGCCGCTTCGCCCGCCTCGGCGTCCCGGCGGCCGCGGGCCAGCCAGTAGACCGGCAGCTTCATCACTTCGCCCAGCACCTTGTCCAACGCGGCGAGGTCGGTCTCCGCGACCGCGAACCCGCGGCCGTCCGACACGAGCGGCGCCGACACGGCGTGGGTGAACGTCGCGGTGTCGCCGGACGCGGTGATCGTCCAGTCGGCCACGGTGGTGCGGGTGGGCATGACGGCTCCCTGCGGTCGCGGCCCCCAGGTCGGCACACCGTAAACGATCACCTCGGTCCCCCGGCCGAACCGCGCCACGTGTTCAGCTTCCGTTCACCGGATGAACACCTCGTCGCCGAAGTTGTGTCAGGCTAGTTCCCATGTACGCCGAAGCACCGCGGTCCGTGACCGACCTGGCCGCGGACCCGGACTGGGTGGTGACCCGCACCGGCACGACCGGGCAGTGGCTCACCGCCGAACGCGCTCTCGACCGCAACGGCGACCGGCGGCTCCTCGGCCTCACCCCGATCCGCCCCGGCACGGTGGCGCTGATGCTGTGGTCCGGCGGCGACGTCGTCGAGCACTTCCGCGGCAGCGAGGCCGAGGCCTGCACGACGGCGCTGCGGTGGGCGGCCGAGTTCCTGGCCGGCGAGCGGTAGGCCCGGCGCCGCCCGGCGTACACCGGGAATTCGGCCGGAACCGGGGAAGAAGCCGGCTGCGCCCGGTACGTTGCCCCGCGTGAAGACGAAGCTGCCCGCCGCGCTGTTCCTGTCCGCCGCGCTCACCGCCGCGCTGAGCACCCCCGCCACCGCCGCGACCGGCGGCCGCGAGCTCGCGCCGGGCGTGACGGTCTACACCACCTTCACCGGCGAAGGCACCGGCCACAACACCTGGACGATCACCGCGCAGGTGCCCGGCGGGTCGAGCCCCGACCCCGACGCGCCACCGTCCGCGCTCGGCACCCGCGAGCACGCCGACGCGCTCGTGACGTCGCTGCGGGCCAAGGGTTTCGACGCGCGTGCCGAGCGGGTCGACTGGCCCGCGTTCGCCGACACGCCCCGGGGCCCGCTCGGCTGGCGGGTGCGCGTCGGCTCCTTCACCGACCGGGCGCAGGCGGCCGCCACCGCGAGCGCGATGAGCGCGAACGGCTTCGGCGGTGGCGTCGAGTGGACCGGGCAGGACGGCCCCGAAGCCGGCGGCCCGCAGCGCGTGCGCGTCGCCGTCGTCGACCCGAAGCGGTTCACCGGGCGGGTCGCGGCCTCGCACGGGGAGTCCGTGGCGGGGCGGCGCACGACGTCGGCGCTGTCCGCCGCCGCCGGGGCGCTGGTCGGGGCCAACGGCGGGTTCTTCGTCATCGACCCGCGCGACGGCATCCCCGGCGAGCCCGCCGGCGCCGGCGTCTACCAGGGGCTGCTGCAGAGCGAGGCCACCACCGGACGGCCCGCCCTGCTGCTGGGCGAACGCCCGTCGATCGGCGTCCCGCGCACCGCGGTCACCGTCGGCGGCCACCCCGTGAACGGCGTCAACCGCAAGCCGGGCGTGATCCGCAACTGCGGCGAGCCCGGCGACGTCCCGACCGACCGGCCGCTGCACGACACGACCTGCACCCACCCGGACGAGCTGGTGCTGTTCACCCCGCAGCTCGGCACCCCCACCCCGGCGGGTGACGGCGTCGAAGCCGTGCTCGACGCCCGCGACGTCGTCACCGCGCTGCGGCCCCCGGGCGGCGACGTGCCGGCGGCCGGCCACACGGTCCAGGGCACCGGCGCGGCGGCGACGTGGCTGACCGCGCACGCGCGGCCGGGCACCCGGCTGCGCGTCGACACGCGGATCTTCGCGGACGGCCACCCGGTCCACCCGGCGGGCGTGGTCAACGGCGGCCCGTGGCTGGTCCGCAACGGCCGGGTGTCGGTGAACGCGGCGGCGGACGGCATCGTGCACCCCGGCGACCCGTCGTTCGTCTACGGCTGGGGCGTCAAGCGCAACCCGCGCACGATGGTCGGCCTCGACCGCCGCGGCCGCCTGCTGATCGTCACCGCCGACGGCCGCCAGCCGGGCTACAGCGAGGGGTTGTCGCTGGTGGAGGGCGCCGAGCTGCTGAAGCGCCTGGGCGCGGTGGAGGCGATCAACCTCGACGGCGGCGGCTCGACGGCGATGGCGATCGACGGCAAACTCGTCAGCTCACCCTCGGACGCGACGGGCGAGCGCCCGGTCGGCGACGCGGTCGTGGTGCTGCCCCGCCGCTGACCGAAGTCCGGTGTTCACCTGCGATTCACCTTCCGGCCGTCTCACGGGGCATGTTCCCGGTACGACGGCAACCGGAAGGTGAACGATGAGCACGCTCGACACGATGGCTTCCGCAGCGCTCGACACCCACTTCGCCCAGCTGGAGGACCGCTTGGGCCACGACTACGCGAACATCGCCCGCCCCCGCCTGCACGACTTGGTCGACCACGAACGAGCCCGCTTCGCCGGGGCGCGCATCCACGCGTTCGTGCCGATCCTGGTGGAACGAGCGGTCCGGGCGGCGCTGGGGACGCGCTGAGACAGGCTTGACGACTGAGACCGGCCAGCGGGGGGACGGCCCGGTCGCGGGAGGCGGCGATGAACGCGCGGTGGGCGCACCGGCGATGAACCCGCGGCGAGCCTGCGCCCTCAGGCCACTCTCACGGGTTGAGGAAGACGATCGCCGCGTTCAGAGCCGTCGCGAACAGCGTCCACGCCAGGTACGGCAGCTGCAAACCCGCCGCCAGCGGGGAGCGGCGGCGGAACACCACCAGCGTTCCCGCGACCACCACATCGAGGACCACGATCTCCACCAGCGCCACCGTGTAAGCGCCCGCCGCGAAGAACAACGGTGTCCACGCCGCATTCAAGACCAACCCCGCCGCGTACCAGGCGAACTCCCGGCGGGTCCCCGACGCTCGCCAGAACAGCCAGCCCGAGATCGCGATCAGGATGTACAGGACCGTCCACACCGGACCGAACAGCCACGACGGCGGAGCCCACGGCGGCTGGACCAGCGCGCCGTAGACCTCCCTCGATCTCGTTGCCGCGAGGCCGCCCACGACGGCCACCGCCGCCACCGCGGCGAGGAAGCCGGCCAGGACCGCCACCGGGGCGGGGCGAGAACGGGGCAGGGTCGTCACGTCGGTTCACCTCTCGATGCACGGCCGATGCGCGGTCACCGAAGCCTAAGGCCGCCATCGCGGAATCGCGCGATGAACACTACTCACGTCCGATGCGCCGCGGGCCGATCCGATGCAGTATCGATCCATGACCACCCACGAAACGGACGTCGTCGTCATCGGCGCGGGGCTTGCCGGGCTCGCCGCCGCCCGGCGGTTGCACGAGGCCGGTGTCGAGTGCGCCGTGCTGGAGGCGGGGGACGACGTCGGGGGGCGCGTGCGCACCGACGTCGTCGACGGCTTCCGGCTCGACCGCGGCTTCCAGGTCCTCAACCCCGCCTACCCGGCGATCCGGCGGCTCGTCGACGTCGACGCCCTGCGCCTCGGCCGGTTCTGGCGCGCGGTCCGCGTCGCCGACGACGACCGGGTCTCGCTGCTCGGCCACCCGCTCGACGCTCCGAAGGCGCTGCGGGACGTCGCCGCCCGCCGGTACCTCTCCGCGAAGGACCTCGCCGCCCTCGGTGCGCTCTCCGCCCGCGTCGCCGCCGGGTCCGCCCGCTCGATCGTGCGCGGCGACGACGGGACGACCGCCGACGAGCTGGGCCGGGCCGGGCTGTCCGACCGGGCCGTGGCCACCGTGCTGCGCCCCTTCCTGTCCGGCGTCTTCCTCGAAGCCGAGCTCAGCACGTCGAGCCGGTTCTTCCGGCTGGTCTGGCGGAGTTTCCTGCGCTCCGCGCCGTCGTTGCCCGCCGAAGGCATGGGCGCACTCCCCCGGCAGCTGGCCGCCCGCCTGCCCGCCGGCTCGGTGCGCACCGGCACGCCGGTCGACCGGATCGGGCCCGGCGAGGTGCGCACCGCGGGCGGCGACGTCTGGACCGCCCGCGCGATCGTCGTCGCGACCGACGGCACGACCGCGTCGCGGCTGGTCGACGGCGTCGCCGAACCGCTTTGGAACGGCGTGACGACGTGGTACTTCGCGCCGGACCGGCGCCCGTCGCACGAGCCGGTCATCATGGTCGACGCCCGCGGCGGCCCCGTCGTGAACACGGCGGTGCTCAGCGAAGTGTGCCCGTCCTACGCGCCACCGGGCGGCGCCCTGGTGAGCGCGTCGACGCTGACGCCCGTCGCCGAGCCCGAGGTCCGGCGGGCGCTCGGCCGGATGTACCGCACCGACGCGACCCGCTGGCCGGTCATCGGCCGGTACGAGATCCCGCACGCGCTCCCGGCCATGCCCGCGCCGCACCCGATCCGCCGCGAGGTCCGCTGGGGTGACGGGATCTACGTGTGCGGCGACCACCGCGACACGAGCTCGCTGCAGGGCGCGCTCGCCTCGGGTGGCCGGACCGCGCGCGCCCTGCTGGCCGACCGGTCCTGACGCTCAGCGGAAGACGTCGGCGACCCAGTCGGCGATGTAGGTGCTGGGGTGGGAAAGGTGGTCGAGCCCGATGTGCTCGGCGCCGCCTTCGGCCGCGGTGAAGATCCGCAGCCGCCGGTCCGGGCTCGCCGTCGCCTGGTCGTAGGAGCGGTGGGCGTACTCGAGCGGGATCTGGCGGTCGTTCTCACCGTGGCAGATCAGGAAGGGCACGGTGATCTTCTCGACGACGCCGTCGAGGGTGACCGCGTCGGCGAAGTCGATGAACCGCCCGAGGTCGTCGTGCCCCCACACCCACAGCACGTGTTCCCAGTAGTGCGGCACCGGGCGCTCGCCTTCGCGCTGCAGCCGGCGGCGCTGCACGGCACCCCAGTCGTGGTTCGCGCCCCAGGCCACGACCAGGGCGAGCCGCTTCTCGAACGCCGCCGCCCGGGGCGCGTAGTAGCCGCCGAGTGACCAGCCGACCAGGCCGACGCGGGCCGGGTCGACGTCGTCGCGGGTTTCGAGGTAGTCGACGCACGCCGCCGCCCAGGCTTCGGTGTCGACGCGGGCGGTGAGCCCCTGCAGGCGCAGCGCCTCCCCCGAACCCGGGCAGTCGACCATCAGGCACGAGATCCCACGCGCCGCCAGCTCCGCCCAGTGGCGCGAGGCGTACATGTGCTCCTTGGTGGAGTCCAGCCCGTTCCACATGATCACCACCGGCGCCCGGCCGGTGCCCGCGCGGCTGAAGTACGCGGGCAGCGTGGTGCCCTCGTACGGGACTTCGACGCGCGTGACCGTCTCGAACGCCTTCTCCTGCAGCGCGAGCACGCGCCGGTAGGTGTCGAGCCGGCCCGGCGCCGACGCGCTCTGCATCCGCTCGGCCTGGCAGAGGTAGTTGGTGGCGCGGGCGTAGAGCTGCTTGGCGGTCCGGACGTGCCCGGCCCGCTCGGCTTCCCCGGCCCGGTCCGCGAGCTCGTCGGTCAGCTCGGTCCAGGCCCGCAGGAAGTCGGCCGTCCCGGCGTCTTCCCCGCGCTGCGCGGCTTCCTTGATGGGACGGCAGGCCCGGTCGACCTCGTCGATGAGGCCGCCGCTGTTGAGCGTCGCGACGACGCCCAGGTTCCAGACGTAGTTGCCGGGGAAGTACTCGAACACGGACTGTCCTTTCAGGAGGTTCGCCGCCGCGCGGGCGCGACGGGTGGCAGGCCGGGGCCGGCGACGACGGTGTTGCGGATCGTGCCCAGCCCGTCGACGGTCATCTCGACGACGTCGCCGGGTGCGAGCGGCGGGACCTCCCGGCCACGACCCCACAGTTCGGCGAGGCAGCCGCCGTTGCCGCAGGTGCCCGAGCCGAGCACGTCGCCGGCCCGGACCCACGTGCCGCGCGAGGCGTAGGAAACGAGGTCTTCGAACGGCCAGCCCATGTGGGCCAGCGAGTCGCGGCCGACTTCGGTGCCGTTGACCGACACCCGCATCTCCAGCGACAGGAAGCCTTCGGCGTCGCGGAACGGCGCCAGCTCGTCGGCGGTGACCAGCCACGGCCCCAGCGTCGTCGCGGAGTCCTTTCCCTTGGCGGGCCCCAGGTTGACCTTCATCTCGCGGCGCTGCAGGTCCCGCGCGGACCAGTCGTTGAGGATCGTGTAACCGAAGATCGCGTCGCGCGCCTCGGCCGGGGTCAGCGACGAGCCGTCGCGGCCGACCACCGCGGCGACTTCCAGCTCGAAGTCGAACGCCCGCGAGCCCGGTGGCACCGGCACGTCGTCGTGGGCGCCGACGAGCGCGTACGGGTTGGTGAAGTAGAACGTCGGGGCCTCGTACCACTCCGGGACGACGCCGCCGGCGATCCCTTCGACGTGTGCTTCGAAGGTGACGAAGTCGCGCACGGTCGGCGGGTCCAGCGGCGGCAGCAGCCGGACCCGCTCGATCGGCACCGCGGGCGCGCCCAACGCGTGCTCCCCCAGTGCCAGCGCGGTGGGCAGTCCTGTTCGGACGAGCCCGAGGACGGTGGTGCCTTCGGGCAGCGGGTGGAGTCCGTCGCCGGCGACGACTCCGGCGTGCGTGCCGCCGTCGTGGCGGTAGGTGGCGAAGCGCACGGCTCAGACCGGCGGCGCGAGGAACAGGCCCCGGTCCGGGTCGTTGAACGACTTGCGGGCGACGAACTCGTCCATCGCGTTCGCCGTGCCCCACTGGTCGCTCACCGCGGGGTCGCTGAAGTCGTAGAGGTGCGGGTGCCAGGCGTCCTCGTCGACCAGCTCCAGCTCGGTCGTGTACTCGACGGTGTTGCCGTGCGGGTCGAGGAAGTAGGAGAAGGTGTTGTTGCCGGCCAGGTGCCGGCCCGGGCCCCAGATCTTCTCGACGCCCGCGCGCAGCAGCTTCCCGGTGCCGCGCATGTACTCGTCGAGCCCGCGCAGCTCGAAGGACGCGTGGTGCAGCGACGGGTGCGGGCCGCGCGCGATGGCGAGGCTGTGGTGCCAGGAGTTGATGCGCAGGAACCACATCATTTCACCCATCCGCGGGTGCATGAGGATGTCCGAAAGCCGGAACCCGAGGTGCTTCTCGTAGAAGGCGCGGGTCTCCTCGGGGTTCGTGGAGTTGAGGACGACGTGGGACAGCCGGACCGGGATGTGCTCGCCCGCTTCGATCTTGCGGTGCCGGCGCACGGCGACGTCGGCGCTGACCTCGATCGTGCGGCCCTCGTTGTCGAAGAACCGGAACCCGTAGCCGCCGCCAGGCGTGGTCATGCTGCCCGGCTCGGAGACCAAGGTGACGCCGGCGACGGCGAGACGCTCCGCCAGCGTGTCCACATCGGACACCGAGGCCACCCCGAACGCGACGAGGTCGATGCGCTTGTCGGCCGCCTCGCGGAGCCGGACGACGTACTGCTCCGGCGAGCCTTCGGCGGCGAGGAAGGCGATCCCCGAGTCGGTGTGCTCGGCGGACAGCCCCCAGGCGCCGGTGAAGAAGTCCCGCTGCCGGGCCAGGTCGGGCACAGCGAGGTCGACGTGCCGCAGGTGGGTGATCATGGGTTCCTCTCAGGCGGGTGGGGTGACGAGGGTGGCGATCTCGCGCATCAGGCCGGGGACGTCCCCGCGGACGCCGTCGAGCAGCCACTGGCCGAGCTGGTTCGAGGCGTCGACGACGGCCCGCGCGCGGCCGTACCGGCGGGCGGTGAACGCGGCCAGCAGGTCGTCGTCGAGCGCGTCGGCGGCGAACAGGAGCTCGGCGAGCACCGCGGCGTCTTCGAGGGCCTGCGCGCCGCCTTGGGCCAGCGTCGGCGGGCAGGCGTGCGCGGCGTCGCCGATGAGCACGACGCGGCCGCGGTGCCACGGCGGCGGGACGACGTGGGTCTCGAACCACGTGTAGTTCACGCGGGCCGGGTCGACGAGCGTCTCGCGGATCTCGTCCCACGGGCCGTGGTAGCCCGCCGCGAGGTCCCGCAGGGTCGCGAGCCGCTGCTCCGGGGTCAGGAAACTCCGGTTCCGGGCCTTTTCGACGACGTAGGCGTACAGCGAATCCTCGCCGGTCGGGCAGTAGCCGGCGATGTAGCACGGGCCGCCGTAGCAGAGGTCCGTCCGCGTCACCGACGCCGGCCGCGGGCCGAACGCGCGCCAGATCCCCATCCCGGTCGCGCGGGTCCGGGCGTCGATGCCGAGCAGCCCGCGCGTCGCGGAGCGGATCCCGTCGGCGCCGACGACCAGGTCGTAGCGGCCGGTCGAGCCGTCCGAGAAGGTGACGTCGCCGTCCTCGGTGAGCTCGGTCGGCGACAGCCCGAAGCGGATCTTCGCACCCGCCTCGCGGGCTCGGTCCCCGAGGACGCGGGCGAGCGCGGGCCGCGGCATCCCCAGCGTCGCGGGCAGGTCCGGGCCGCCGGTGCGGGCGTCGGGGAACTCGGCCAGCAGGCTGCCGTCCGGCGCGCGCAGGCCCAGGCTGTCGAAGCAGTAGCCCCCGGCCCGCACGGCGGGCCACACGCCGAGGTCGCGCAGCACGCGCAAGGCGTTGCCCTGCAACGTGATGCCCGATCCCCCGGCGCCGATCGCGGGCCGGGTCTCGACGAGGTCGACGGCGACGCCGCGGGAGGCGAGCAGGATCGCGGTGCCGGTCCCGGCGAGGCCGGCGCCGACCACGAGGACGGTGTTCACGGCGGGCATGGCGGCCTCCTACTTGACGGCGATCGGCGCGACCGGGGCGCCGACGGCCCCGGTCACCGGCAGGGGTGCGGCGGTCAGCCAGAACTCGAAGACGCCGTCGGCGGCGCAGTCGGCCGCCAGCGCGTCGAGGTCCCACATCTCGCCGAGGAACAGCCCGACGTGCGGGATGACGACCTGGTGCAGCGGCTGGAAGGCGACGTCGAACTCGTTGGGCCGCACCTCGAACCCCCAGGTGTCGGTCGCGATCCCGGCGATCTCCGTGCGGTGCAGCCAGTCCGCGGTGGTGAACGACAGCCCGGGCGAGTCGCCGCCGGCGTAGTCGCCCCAGCCTTCGCGGCGGGCGCGGGCCAGCCGGCCGGTCCGCACCAGCAGCAGGTCGCCCCGGCCGACGCGCGCGGTCTCGCCCTGCGCGGTGATCGTCGCGTCGAGGTGCTCGGCGGTGATCGCGAAGCCGTCCGGCAGTTCACCGTCCCCGAGCGCGCGGCCGACGTCGAGCAGCACCCCGCGGCCGGCGATCCGCCCGGCGGTGGTCTCGATGCCGGTGACGCGGTCGCCTTCGCTGGTCACGACGTCCCCGGCCCGGCGGCCGTTGTAGGCGAGGCCGTGGTCGAAGATGTGGCCGAGGCCGTCCCACTGGGTCGAGGCCTGCAGCGGCATGAAGACGACGTCGTCGGCGCCGCCGAGGCCGTGCGGGAAGCCCTGGGTGCCGCGCTCGGCGTCGACGCCGGTGTCCAGCATCGTGTGCACGGGGTTGGTCCGGCGGCGCCAGCCCCGTTGCGGGCCGTCGGCGTCGAAGGTCTGGGCGAGCGAGAAGCTCGCGCCCCGGCGGACGAGCGCGGCGCCCGCACGGCGTTTGGCGTCGTCGAGGAAGTTCAGGGTGCCGAGCACGTCGTCGTCGCCCCACCGGCCGCGGTTGGAGCAGCGGGCGGCAGCGGCGGCGATGGCGCTTTCGGGGTCGGTGCGATCCACCCGTTCACTGTCGGGCAGCCACGGGGTATTCAGGAAGACGAAATCGTTGATACGGAGTATCAGCGTGGTGGATAGTGGCGGAGTGGATCTCAACCTCCTCGTCACCCTGGACGCGCTGCTGCGCGAGCGCAGCGTGTCGCGCGCGGCCGAGCGGCTGGGCCTGAGCCAGCCGGCGGTCTCGGCGCAGCTCGCGCGGCTGCGCCGCCACTTCGGCGACGAGCTGCTGGCCAGGACGGGCAACCAGTACCGGCTGACGCCGCTGGCCATCCGCCTGAAGGAGCGCGTCCAGACGGCGCTCCCGGGCGTCGAACGCGTCTTCGCGGCGGCCCCCGACTTCGACCCGGGCTCGTCCACCCGCGAGTTCAAGCTCCTGATCAGCGACTACACGATCGTCGTCCTGGGCGACACGATCGCTCGCCTGCTCGCCGAGGAGGCCCCGGGCGCCCGGCTGCGGTTCGTGCCGAACATCCCGGAGACGGTCGACGACGCGCCCCAGGTGCTGGTGAACGCCGACCTGCTGGTCCTCCCCCACGGCTTCCTGCTCGCCGAGCTCCCCCACCAGGACCTCTACCGCGACGAGTGGGTCTGCCTGGTCGCGACCACCAACGCCGACGTCGGCGACCGGCTGACGATCGAGCAGCTCGAGACGCTCCCGTGGGTGGTGACCTACCACGGCCCGACGGCGTCGACACCGGCCGCGCGCCGCCTGCGCACGCTCGGGATCGAGCCGCGGGTGCAGATCGTCACGGAGACGTTCCTGACCATTCCCGGTCTCGTGGCGGGTTCGGATCGGATCGCGCTGCTGCAGCGCCGTTTGGCCGGGCGGATCCCGCCGTCGTCGGGGATCCGCGTGCTGCCGTGCCCGTTCGACGCGGGCGAGCTGGTCGAGGCGATGTGGTGGCACCCCATCCACGACGACGACCCCGAGCACCGGTACCTGCGGGACCTGGTGGTCCGGGCGGCCGCCACCGCGGCGGCGTAGGGACCCGGTGCCCGACGCGGGCGCCGCACCACGACCGCCGCCCCAGCGATCGGCGCGCCGGACCTCTCGATCGCCAGGGCTGCGCCAATCCGCGCCGCAGCCCCTCCCGCGGCCCGCCACCCGGCGACCCGCGGAACCCGACCCGCCACCCGTCAGGGCGGCCGCCACCGCGACGGCGCAGGGCTCAGCGGAGGCCGATCAGCAGCCTGTCGGCCGCGTCCCAGTGCTCGAACTTGCCCTCGTGCACCAGCGCCTGCGGGATGACCCACTTCGCCAGCATGTCGATCTCCCCCGACGCCATCAGCCGTTCCGGGCCCGCGTAGTACGTGCTCTCCCAATCTCGGACCAGGCCGGAGGCCGCGTCGATGTCGACCGAGTAGTAGTCGTGCGTGACCGGGTCGATGACGTGGACCCCCGCCGTCCGGGCGACGCCGTAGACGGCCTCCGTGCGGCTGTCCATCCGGGTCGCGTCGTAGCCGACCTGGTCGGACTTCGGCAGGTCGGGGTTCTGCATCGTGCAGAGCGCCGACAAGATCCGGGTGCGCATCAGCTTCCAGTACCAGCGGTACGATTCGGTCGCGAACGCGAAGCGGCCACCGGCGATGCCGCGCCGGCTCACCAGTGTGGCCAGGTTGCGCAGCAACGCTTCCTCGTCCCGCAGCACGGCCGCGTAGCGGTGGCGGAAGTCGATCGCGAAGTCCGCCGTGTAGTACGGGTCCTCCTTCAGGTTCTCCAGCCGGTCGAGCATCCGGCGCCGCAGCATCCGGTACTCCGGCTCGTCGGGCAGCCGGAACTGGGTCGCGTCGACCGGGTACCCGGTCCCGTGGCGGGCCACCAGCTGGGCGACGCGCTCTTCGAGCTGGACGACGTCGAGGTCGACCTCGCGGGTGACGAACAGCGGGATGATTTCCCGGTGCGGCTCGAGGCCGGCCGGGAGCCCGTCGAGCTGCCGGTGCAATTGGGTGCACAACGTCTGCAGTGAAGGCAAATAACCGCCCTGGGAGAAATCCGCGTACAACCGGTTGGCGAGACTGGCGGGGAGTTCGGAATCGTCCAACCGTACCGGCAGGATGATGTCCCGCTTTTCGGTGCGCTCGATTTCGAGGGCCTGGTCGATCTCCCGCTTCACCCAGTCCGACGCCAGCATCTCGGCCGACATGGCCACCAGCACGAACGACGACGCACCCAGGCTCGCGCGGATCGTCTCGGTCAGCCGGGCGCCGACGTCCAGTCGCCATTCGTCGTACCACACCTCGAAACCGCGCTGGGCCAGGTCCATCGCCAGGCGCTTGACGAACGTCTTGTTCGCCGACGAGTGCGAAATGAAAACGGCGGGCATGGCTTTCCCCCTCCGGCGACGGGTCGATAGCCGGACAGTTTAACCCCGCCCGGCCGGGAATCGGTCGACAACGATTCACCGCCGGTTCCCGATGCCCGGCCGAACAGGCGGAAGTCCGCGACCGCGCCGGGTCGCGCCCAGCGGCAAGGGGCTCATCGACGGCGCCGGGTTCGCCCCGGTCGGCTCGCCGCCGAAGTACCGGCGCGGGCGGCGGCGCGGCAAACCGGCCGGGGCGGTCCCCACCTCGGGAACCGCCCCGGCCGGAGCTGTCGGGCTACTGCGGCGCCGCACGGTCGCGGCGCTGTAAGCCAGCCGCCGCCAAGCTGTCCGGCTACTGCGCCGCCATGCGGTCGCGGAGGCTGCGGGGGCGCATGTCCGTCCAGACCTCGTCCACGTGGTCCATGCACTCCTGGCGGGTGCCCGTCGTGCCGTCCGGGCGCCAGCCCGCCGGTACCTCCTTGTCCGCCGGCCAGAGCGAGTACTGCTCTTCGTCGTTGACCAGGACCTGGAAGGTGGTGTTGTCGTCCATCGGGGTTCCTTTCTGTTACGGGTTGGGGGTTTCTTCGAGCTCGCGCAGCTGCGCCACCGCGGGGAAACCGCGGAGGGTGCCGCTGAACGTCGTCAGGAGGGTGACCACCGCGATGGCGGCCGCGCAGGTCAGGACCGCCGCCGGGCCGGGGAGGGCCTCCACCAGCCAGCCGCCCAGTGCCGGGCCGAGCGCCGC
The DNA here is from genome assembly GCF_040648295.1 of Amycolatopsis sp. NPDC049159. NCBI lineage: Bacteria > Bacillati > Actinomycetota > Actinomycetes > Pseudonocardiales > Pseudonocardiaceae > Amycolatopsis > Amycolatopsis sp. NPDC049159. The sequence continues at coordinate 239,839 of NZ_JBEZDL010000015.1, read as the reverse complement.
CGCTAGGCCGCCCGTCACGCCGAGGACCCCGCCGAGGCGGCCGCGGAGGTGGTCGGGGGTGAACAGGAGCTGGTAGGTGCTGATCGTCGTGTTGGCCGCCGGCGGCAGGAACGCGATCACGGCGAACAGCGCGCCCATCACGTATCCACTGTGGACGAACACCGCGAGCGGGGTCAGCACCGTCAGCGCCCAGAACACCCCGGCGATCAGCACGTACGGGCTGAGCTTGCGGTGCAGGTACGGCGCCGCCAGCGCGCCGAGGATCCCGCCCGCGCCGAGCATCGCCGCCATCACGCCGATTTCGCCGGACGGCACGCCGCGCTCGTTCGCCAGCACGATGATCACCAGGTAGTAGGCGGAGAAGAACAGGTTCAGGCTCACCACGCAGAAGACCGTGACGCGCAGCCGCGGCTGCTGCCACACCCACCGCAGCCCTTCGAGGATCTCCCGCCCCAGGTGCGCGGGCGCCCGCTCGGCCGGCGCGGGACGGCCCGGCAGCCGCACGAACACCAGCGACACGAACGCGAACACGTGCGCGACCACGTCGAAGGCGAACGGCACCAGCCGCCCCACGGCGAACAGGAACCCGCCGAGCGCGGTGCCCGACAGCTGCCCGGCACTGGTCCGCGCCGCGTTCATCGCGACCGCGGCCGGCACCTGTTCGTCGGCCACCAGCCGCGGCAGGCTCGCCTCTTCCGCCGGTTCGAACAGCGCACGGCACACGCCCATCACAACGGCGACGACGACCAGCAGCCCCACGCCGGCCCCGCCCCACCAGAGAGCGAGCACGAGCCCCGCGGCCGCAACGGCTTGCACCGCTTCACACGCGAGCATGACCAGCTTGCGCGGCCACCGATCGACCAGCGCCCCGGCGGGCAGCCCCGCGACGAGCTGCGCGATCGCGACCGCACCGACGACGAGACCTGATTGCGCGGCGGAGCCGGTCAGCGCCAGCACGAGCAGCGGGAACGCGATCATGGTGGTGCTGAACCCGGCTTCGGAGACGACCTGCCCGGTCCAGAGCAGCCGGTAGTCCCGGTTCCCCCCGAGCCGGACGGGGACCGACGACCGGCCACGATCGCCCGCACCTCGGGCGCCGGCGGTCGCGCCACCACCGGCGCCCGCGGTGCGGCCGCTGTCCCCTAGGCGAGGCTGGGTCGGCGGGCGGCCGCGATCGCCAGCGGCGCGGTCAGGTGCGACACCGGAACCGCTGCCGTCGCTGCTGTGGCCGCGAGCAGCGCCGCCGGTTGGCGCGGCCGGGTCGGTGCCGTCCGCAGCCTGGCCCGGCAAGTGGTCGCCGCGGGTCACGGGCGGTCTCCTCGGCAGTCGGCCGCGATGGCTCGCAGTGCGGCGGCGAAGTCGGTCGCCACCGCCGTCACCGTCGCCCGCTCGTGCAGGTCCGGGCGGTAGAACCACGAGAACTCCAGCCGCCCGTCCCGCACGCCGCCGACCACCTCCAGCACGTGCGGTGGCCGGTTCGCCGGGTCCTGCTCGCGGCCGATCGGCGGGTGGGCGCGCAGGTACAACCCGTCCCCCTCCCCCGCGTGGTCGCCCTGCCCCAGGTAGTTGAACGCCACCTCCGGGGTCCGCGCGCCGAGCGAAGGGTCGCGATAGCACCGCAACGCCCCGAACCCGAACCCGTTGCCCGGCACCGCCCGCAGCTGCCGCCGGACCGCCTTCACGAGGTCACGCCACCCCGCCGCCGGGTCCACCGTCAGCGCCACCGGGAACAGCGTCGTGAACCAGCCGACGGTCCGCGACAGGTCCGCGCCCTCGAGGATTTCCTCGCGCCCGTGCCCCTCCAGGTCGACCGACACGGCCGGCTCGCCCGTCCAGCGGGTGAGCGCGCGGGCCAGCGCCGCGAGCAGGACGTCGTTGATGCGCGTCCGGTACGCACCGGGCGCCAAGTGCAGCAACGCATCCGTCGCCCGCTCGTCGATGCCGACCGTCACCAGATCCGGTGCGCCCGGTGGAGACGCGGTCCGGTCTCGGGGGATCGCGCAGCCCGGCAGGTCACGTGCCCAGTGCTCGCGTTCGCCGTCGAGGCCACCGGCCTCGGTGAACTCCCGCAGCCGGTGCGCCCAGTCGCGGAACGACGTCGTCTTCGGGCCGAGGTCGGCCTTCTCCCCCGCCTGGATCTGCCGGTACGCCCGCTCCAGGTCCTCCAGCAGGATGCCCCACGACACCGCGTCGACGACGAGGTGGTGCGCGGCCAGGAACAGCCGCGGATCGTCGTCGTCGGACAGCAGCGCGCGCAGCTGAGGCGGGTGCGCGAGGTCGAAGCTCGCCTGCGCCTCGTCGGCGGCCCGCTCAAGGTCCGCCGCGGGGACCACGCGCAGCGCGGCTCCCGCCTCCACCGGCGCGTTGTGCTGCGTCCAGCCGTCGGCGGTCCGCTCGAAGCGCAACCGCAGAGCGTCGTGGTGCGCGATCACCTCGTCGAGCGCCTGCCGCAACGCTTCCTCGTCCACCGGGCCGGCCAGCTCCACGAGCACGGACTGGTTGAAGTGCGCCGGGTTCGCCGGCTCCGAGGCGAAGAACCACTGCTGGATCGGCGTCAGCGGAACGTCGCCGACGACGGCCACCCGCTCCTCGACCGCGTCCTCGGCCGCGTGCACGACCGTGGCCAGCTCGGCGACCGTCTGGTGGGTGAACAGGTCCTTCGACCGCATCGCCAGCCCGGCCTGCCGCGTCCGGTGCACGACCTGGATGGCGAGGATCGAATCCCCGCCGAGCTCGAAGAAGTTGTCCGTGACGCCGACCCGGGGCAGGCCGAGCACCGCCGACCACACCCCTGCGAGCGTCGACTCGACGTCCGTGCGCGGGGCCACGAACTCCGCGGTCGGCACCGCCGTGAGGTCCGGCTCCGGCAGCGCCGCGCGGTCGACCTTCCCGTTCGCCGTCACCGGCACGGCGTCGAGCGGCACGAACACCGACGGCACCAGGTAGTCCGGCAGCGAATCGCCCAGGTGCGTGCGCAACTCGGCCACCTCGCCGACGACGTAGGCGACGAGCCGCTTGTGCCCGTCGAACTCCCGGGCGACCACGACGGCTTCCCGCACGTCCGGATGCCGCCGCAGCGCCGCCTCGATCTCGCCGAGCTCCACCCGGAACCCGCGGATCTTGACCTGCTCGTCGACGCGCCCGGCGAACCACAGCTCCCCGGCGGCCGTCCAGCGGACGACGTCGCCGGTCCGGTACATCCGGGACCCCGGCTCGCCGAAGGGGTTCGCGACGAACCGGTCCGCGGTCAGGCCCGGCCGGTCCAGGTAGCCCCGCGCCAGGCCGGCCCCGCTGACGTACAGCTCGCCGGGCGTCCCGATCGGCACCGGCCGCAGCGCCGCGTCCAGGACGTGCACCGCGGTGTTCCCGATCGGCCGCCCGATCGGCGGGGTGCCGCCCGGTTCGAGCGGCCCGCTCCACGAGGTGACGACGGTGGCCTCGGTCGGGCCGTACGCGTTGATCATCCGGCGGCCCGGCGCCCACCGCGCCACCAGCTCGGCCGGGCACGCGTCGCCGCCGACGAGCAGCGTGCGGAAGTCCGGCAGGGCCACGTCGGGCACGGTCGCCAGCGCGACCGGCGGGATCAGCGCGTGCGTGATCCCCCGCTGCCGCAGGACATCCGCCAGCTGGTCGCCGAGCAACGGGCCCTCCGGCGGCACGACCAGCGCCGCCCCGGCGGGCAGCGAGAGGCACAGCTCCAGGATCGACGCGTCGAAGCTCGGCGAGCTGAACGCGAGCACCCGGTCCCCGGCGCGCACGTCGCAGTGCTCGATCTCGGCGGCGGAGAACGACGCCAGCCCGCGGTGGGTGACGACGACGCCCTTGGGCCGCCCGGTCGAGCCGGACGTGTAGATCACGTACGCCGGTGAATCGGGGTCGGCCGGCCGGCCGAGGTTCGTGTCCGGGTAGCCCGGCACGTCGAGCCCGGTGTCGACCACGAAGACCGGGCGGGCGTCCTCGAGCATGAACCGGATCCGCTCGGCCGGGTAGCCGGGATCGACCGGCAGGAACGCGGCCCCCGTCTTCGCCACGGCGAGTTCGGTCACGACCAGCGCGACCGACCGCGGCAGCCGCACGGCGACGACCCGCTCCGGGCCCGCGCCGCGCTCGGCGAGCAGCCGGGCCAGCCGGTTCGCCCGCGCGTTCAGCTCCGCGAAGGTCACCGCCTCGTCTTCCGACACCAGCGCGGCCGCGTCCGGCGTGCGGTCCGCCTGCGCCTCGACCAGCTCCGCCAGCGACGCCGGCGGGACCGCCCGCGCGGTGTCGTTCCAGGCGCGCAACCGGTCCGCTTCGGCCGCGGGCAGCGGCGCGAGCGTCGCCATCGGGCGGTCCGGTTCGGCGACGAGCGCGGTCAGCAGCGTCCGCAGGCGGGCCACCAGCCGGTCGATGGTCGCCGCTTCGAACAGGCCGGTGTTGTAGTTGACCGCGCCGGTCAGCGCACCGCCGTCGTCCTCGAACTGCACGAGCAGGTCGAACGGCGCCGACACCGCCGGCAGCGCGACCTCGCCCGCGACGAGCGTGCCGCCGCCGGGCCGGTCACCGGTGTTCTGCAGCACGACCATCGCCTGGAACAGCGGGGTCCGGCTCGGGTCGCGGACCGGCTGCACCGCGTCCACCACCTGCTCGAACGGCACGTCCTGGTGTGCGAACGCGTCCAGCACGGTCTCGCGCACCCCGGCCACGAACTCCCGGAAGGTGCGGCGGGTGTCCACTGTGGAGCGCAGGGTCAGCGTCCCGACGAAGAACCCGACGAGCCGCTCCAGTTCGGCGCGGTCCCGCCCGGCCGTGACCGTGCCGACGGCGACGTCGTCCTGCCCGGCCCACTGGGCCAGCAGCACCTGGCAGGCGGCCACGAGCGTCATGAACAGCGTGCCGCCCTGGGCACTCGCCAGCTCACGCAGTTTCGCGGCGACGCCGGCCGGGACGTCGAAGCCGAACCACTCCCCTTCCGTGGTGCGCACGGCCGGGCGCGGCCGGTCGGTGGGCAGCTCCAGCGGGGCGAGCCCGGCCAGCCGGTCCCGCCAGAAGCCCAGCTGCTCGGCCGGCTCGGGCCGGTCGCGGTGCCAGGCCGCGAAGTCCGCGTACTGCACCGGCAACGGCGGCAGGTCCGGCTCGTCGCCGCGGAGGTGGGCCGCGTAGCAGGTGTCGAGCTCGGTGGCCAGCACCCCGGCCGACCAGCCGTCGGTGACGATGTGGTGCATCGCCAGCAGGAGCACGTGCTCGCCGGGCGACCGCCGGAACAGCCGCGCCCGCAGCACCGGGCCGGTGCGCAGGTCGAACGGCCGCAGGGCTTCCCGCGCGAGCGCGTCCTCGTCGAACTCCTCGACGGGCAGGTCGACCGCGTACGGCTCCCCCACGTACTGGACGCCGCGGCCGTCGACCGCGCCGAACGTCGTGCGCAGCGACTCGTGCCGCGCGACCAGCGTGTCCAGCGCCCGCCGCAGCGCCTCGACGTCGAGGTCGCCGCGCAGCAGCAACGCCGTGGGCGACAGGTACTCGGTGCCGCCGGGTTCGAACTCGTCGAGGAACCACAACCGCTGCTGGGCGAAGGAAAGCGGCAGGGCGCCGTCGCGGGCGACGACCGGGATCGGCTCGACCGCGGACGGCCCGGCCGGCAGCGCGGCGGCGAACCCGCCCAGCGTCGGCGCGGTGAACAGCACGCGCGGCGAGACCTCGACGCCGAGTTCGGCGCGCACCCGCGAGGTGATCTTCATGCTGAGCAGGGAGTCGCCGCCCAGCTCGAAGAAGCTGTCGGTGACGCCCACCCGGTCGAGGCCGAGCACGCCGGCCCAGATCGCGGCCAGCCGCCGTTCGGTTTCCGTCCGCGGGGCCACGAACTCCCTCGTCGCGTCGAGGCCGGGCGCGGGCAGCGCGCGGCGGTCGACCTTGCCGTTGCGGGTCAGCGGCAACGCGTCCAGTGACACGTACGCCGTCGGCACGAGGTGGCCGGGCAGCCGGTCGCGCAGCCAGTCGCGCAGGCCGCCGGTCTCGCCGACGACGTAGGCGACGAGCCGGCCGTCGCGGGCGGCCACGGTGGTGTCGGCGACCGCCGGGTGCCGGCGCAGGACCGCTTCGACCTCGCCGGGTTCGACGCGGAAGCCGCGGATCTTGACCTGGTCGTCGACGCGGCCGAGGTAGTCGAGCCGGCCGTCGCCGGTCCAGCGGACGCGGTCGCCGGTGCGGTACATCCGGCCCCCGGGCGGGCCGAAGGGATCGGCCACGAACCGGTCCGCGGTCAGCCCCGGGCGGCCGAGGTAGCCGCGGGCGAGCTGGGGCCCGGCGAGGAACAGCTCCCCCGGCACCCCCGCGGGCACCGGTTCGCCGTCGGCGTCGAGCACGTACGCGGCCAGGTTCGGCAGCGGCCGCCCGATCAGCGGCCGGTCCCCGGTCACCGGCTCGTGCACGGCGTCGACGGTCACTTCGGTCGGGCCGTAGTAGTTGAGGCAGGTCACGCCGGACGCGGCCAGCTCCCGCCAGAGCGCCTCGCCGGTCGCCTCGCCGCCGACCATCACCGTGCCCGGCCGGTGGTCCCCGGTCAGCAGCCCGGCGTCCACGAGCTGGCGCAGGTAGGCCGGGGTGAGGTCGAGCAGGTCGATCCGGTGCCCGTGCAGGTAGCGGACGGCGGCCGCCGGGTCGAGCCGGGTGTCGTCGTCGAGCACGTGCAGCTCGTGCCCGTCGGCCAGCGCCAGCAGCCCTTCCCACGAGGTGTCGAAGGACAGGGACGCGGTGAGCGCGAACCGCTCCCGCGACCGGCCGAAGAAGCCACCGCGGTGGGCGGCCAGGAGGTTCACCAGTGCGCGGTGCTCGACCACGACGCCCTTGGGCGTGCCGGTCGAGCCGGAGGTGTAGATGACGTACGCCGCCGTGTCCGCGCTCGCCCGCCCGGGCGCCGTCGGGGGTGCCGGGACCGCAGGGTCGACGGGACGGCCGAGGACGAGCGCCGGGCGCGCGTCTTCGAGCAGGAACCGCACGCGTTCTTCGGGCAGGTCCGGGTCGATCGGCAGGTACACCGCGCCCGCCTTGAAGATCGCCAGCACGGCGATGACGGCGTCGGCCGAGCGCGGCAGTGCGACCGCGACCACCCGCTCCGGCCCGGCTCCCCGGGCGACCAGGTCCCGCGCCAGGCGGGTGGCTCGCGCGTCGACCTCGGCGAAGTCCAGGACGGTGTCGCGGAAGACGAGCGCGGTCTCGTGCGGGACGCGGGCGGCGGTCGCCTCGAAGACGTCGAGGATCGTGCCCTCGGGAACCTCCCGCGGCTCACCACGGCCCCACGTCAGCAGGTCGTGCCGCTCGGCGGCGGTCAGCGACGACAGCGCGCCGAGCCGGCCTTCCGGGTCGGCGGCGAAGGCGCGGACGAGCCCGGCGAGCTGCCCGGCCAGCCGCCGCGCGGTGGCCTCGTCGAACAACCGGGGGTCGTAGGACAGTTCCAGGCCCAGCCGGTCGTGCAGGTACGCGGTCAGGTTCAGCGGGAAGCTCGTGGTGTCGAGGGAATCGACGTCGACCACGCGGACGCCGTCCTGCCCGCTGTCCTCGATCGGGTAGTTCTCGAACACCACGACGCTGTCGAACAGCGCGGTGCCCGCCGGGACCCCGGTGAACGCCTGCACCTGGGACAGCGCCAGGAAGTCGTGGCGGCGGGCCTCGGCCTGCGCCGCCTGCAGCTCGCGCAGCCACCCGGCCACCGGCTGTCCGCTCCGGACTTCCACGCGGGTCGGCACGGTGTTGATGAACATGCCGATCATCGCCTCGACACCCGGCAGGTTCTCCGGGCGGCCGGACACGGTGGTGCCGAACAGGACGTCGGATTCCCCGGCGTAGCGGGCCAGCAGGACCGCCCACGCACCTTGCACGACGGTGTTCACGGTCAGCGCGGCGGCCTTCGCCGCGGCGTGCACGCCGGCCGACTCCTCCGGGGTGAGCTCGACGAGCACCGCGTCCGCGGACTCGGCGCGGTGAGCTTCGAGCGGGCGCCGGTCGTACGGCAGCGGCGTCGGCGTGGTGAACCCGGCGAGTGCTTCACGCCAGTGGTCTGCGGCCTCACGGCGGTCCTGCTCGGCGAGCCAGCCGAGGTAGTCGCGGAACGGACGGCGGGGCACCAGCCGCGCGGCCCGGCCGTCGGCGATCGCCGCGTACTGCTCGACGACCTCGCCGAACACCTGCGCGGTGCTCCAGCCGTCGAGCAGGACGTGGTGGGAGGTCCACAGCAGCTGGACCTCGTCGTCGGTGAGCCGGGCGATGGCCAGGCGCATCAGCGGCGGCGCGGTCAGGTCCATGCCCGCGGCCAGGTCGGCGGCCAGCAGGTCCGCCAGCCCGGTCTCCAGCTCGGCCGGGGTGCGGCCGCGCCAGTCGTGGTGCGTGACCGGCACGCGCACGTCGCGGTGGACGCGCTGGAGCGGTTCCTCGACGCCGTCCCACGCGGTGCTGGTGCGCAGGATCGGCGTGCGGTCGACGACCCGCTGCCACGCCTCGGCGAGCGCGGCCGGGTCGCCGACGCCCGCCAGCCGCAGCCGGAACTGGTCGAAGTAGGCGTTCGAGCCCTGGTCGACCAGGCTGTGGAACAGCATGCCGGCCTGCAGCGGGGTGAGCGGGTAGATGTCCTCGACGTCGCGGCCGTCGCCCGCCAAGCGGTCGACACCGGCCTGGTCGAGCCGGGCCAGCGGGAAGTCCGACGGCGTGCGCCCGCCCGCCTCGGCGCAGTGGCCGATGATGCCGCGCAGGGCGTCCAAGGTCTCGTCGGCGAGCGCGCGGACCGTGCTCTCGTCGTGGACTTCGGTCGAGTACTCCCAGGTCAGGTGCAGCTCGCCGCCCTCGACGACGCCGATGACGTCGAGCAGGTAGGGCCGGGTGGCGTCCGGGTCGACGTCGTGCCCGAGGCTCTCGCCCCGGCCGCGGTACCAGCCGTCGTCGTCGCTCCCGACGTCCCAGCGGCCGTGGTAGTTGAACGAGATCCGCGGTGCGGGGTGGTCGCGGAAGCCGGCGTCGCCCAGGTAGCGCAGGGCTTCGTAGCCGGCGCCCTTGTCGGGGACCGCGCGCAGCTGTTCCTTGACGGTCTTGAGGACCTCACCCCAGTCACCGCCGGGCACGGTGAGGGCCAGCGGGTACTGGGCGGTGAACCAGCCGATCGTGCGGGACAGTTCGTGCGGTGCCGCGATTTCCTCGCGGCCGTGGCCCTCCATCGCGACCAGGACGCGCTCGCGGCCGGTCCAGCGGGCGAGTACGCGGCCGAGCGCGCTCAGCAGGACGTCGTTGACCTCGGTCCGGTACGCCGAGGGCACGTCCTGGAGGAGCGCCGCGGTCTCGGTCCGGCCAAGTGACACCGAGACCGCGCGCCCCGATCGGGCGGTGGCGCGGCCGGACCGGTCGACCGGGAGTTCCGGCGGCGCCTCGCGCAGAGCAGTTTCCCAGTACTCGACCTGGTTGTCGAGGTGTCCCAGTTTCGCGTGCGCGGCCAGGGTGCGGGCCCAGTGCGTGAAGGACGTACCGACCGGTTCCAGTGCTTCGCCGTGGTAGGCGCGGTCGAGGTCCGCGAGCAGGATGCGCCACGAGACGCCGTCCATGACCAGGTGGTGCGCGGTCAGGAACAGCTGCGGCGGGCGGTCGGCGAAGGTGAACAGCACCGCGCGCCACACCGGCCCGGCGACGATGTCGAGCGACGTCTGCGCACGCAGCGCTTCGGCGTGCAGGGCAGCGGGCACGTCGTCCACTTCGGACAGATCGACGTGCCGCAGCACATCGGCGTCTTCGGTTCCGGCGGGCTCCTGCGTCCAGCCGCCGTCACCGCGGGAGAACCGCATCCGCAGGGCGTCGTGCCGCTCGGCGACGCGGCGCAGCGCGGAAACCAGCGCGGGAACGTCCACGGAGGACAGAACGAGGTGGACGGACATGGTGAGCCGCCACGGTTCGGCCAGGTGCTCGAACAGCCACGACTGGATGGGGCCGAGCGGCGCGGGGCCGCGCGGTTCCTCCGGTGCGGGTGCCACCGGGGCACCCGCGGTGACGACGCGGGCCAGCTCGGCGATGGTCTGGTGCCGGAAGAGGTCTTTCGACGACACCGTCAGCCCGGCCTGCCGGGCCCGGGCGACGACCTGGATGCTGAGGATCGAGTCACCGCCCAGGCCGAAGAAGTTGTCCTCGACGCCGACCCGGTCGACGCCGAGCACCGCCGACCACACGCCGGTGAGCGTGGTCTCGACGTCCGTGCGCGGGGCCACGTACCGGGTTTCGGTGCGCGCACCCGGCTCGGGCAGCGCGCGCTGGTCGAGCTTGCCGTTGGCGTTGAGCGGCAGCTTCTCCAGCGGCACGAACACCGCCGGGACCATGTGCGCGGGCAGCGACCGCGCGAGGAACTCCCGCAACGCCGTCGTGCCGGGGACGGCGCCGGTGAGGTAGGCGACGAGCCGGCGCGCGTCGCCCGTGCCGTGGGCGAGCACGGCCGCCCCGGTGACGTCGGGGTGCGCGCTCAGCGCCGCCTCGACCTCGCCGAGTTCGATGCGGAAGCCGCGGATCTTCACCTGCTGGTCGGCGCGGCCGCGGTAGTCCAGCTCGCCGCCGCCGGTCCAGCGCAGCAGGTCGCCGGTGCGGTACATCCGCGTGCCGGGCGCGCCGAACGGGTCGGCGAGGAACCGGGACGCCGTCAGGCCCGCCCGGTTCAGGTAGCCGCGGGCCAGGCCCGCGCCGGCGACGTACAGCTCGCCGGTGACGCCGGGCGGGACCGGCTCGAGATCGGCGTCGAGGACGTAGGCGCGCAGGTCCGGGATCGGCACACCGGCGGTGGCCGGACCGTGCTCGTCGAGCACCCGGTGGGTGACGTGCACGGTGGTTTCGGTGATGCCGTACATGTTCACCAGCCGCGGGCCGCCGGGGTGCCGCCGCCGCCAGTCGGCGAGCCGGGACGCGTCCAGCGCTTCGCCGCCGAAGACCACGTACCGCAGGCTCAGCGGCGGGGACGGCAGCGTGCCCAGCCGGTAGAACGCCGAGGGCGTCTGGTTGAGCACGGTCACCCGCTGCTCGGCCAGCAGCGCGAGGAAGTCCTCGGGCGAGCGGACGGTGTCGGCGGGCACGACGACGAGCCGGCCGCCGTGCAGCAGCGCGCCCCACAGCTCCCACACCGAGAAGTCGAAGGCGTAGGAGTGGAACAGCGTCCAGACGTCCCGCTCGCCGAACCCGAACCAGTGCGCGGTCGAGGAGAACAGGCGCGTGACGTTGGCGTGCGGGACGAGCACGCCCTTGGGCACGCCGGTCGAGCCCGAGGTGTAGATGACGTAGGCGGTGTTGCCGGGGTCGACGCGCACCCCGGGATCGGTGTCGGGCCGCCCGTCGGCGGCGACGCTGTCGACGACGCACACCGGGTTCGCGTCGGCCAGCATCGCCTCGATCCGCGCCGCCGGGTAGGCGGGGTCGATCGGCAGGTAGCCGGCACCGGCCTTGAGCACGGCGAGCACCGCCACCACGAGGTCGGCCGAGCGCGGCAGCCGCAAGGCGACCAGCCGCTCCGGCCCGGCCCCCTCGGCGATCAGCCGGTGGGCGAGGCGGTTCGCGCGCCGGTCCAGCTCGCGGTAGGTCAGCTCGGTGCGCCCGCTGGTCACCGCGACGGCGTCCGGCGTGTGGGCGGCCTGCGCGGCGAACAGCTCCGGCAACGTCGGTTCCGCGGCGGCGACCGCGGCCGGGTTCCACCGCGTCAGGACGAGCTCGCGGTCGGCGGCGGTGGTCCAGGGCAGCCGGGCGAGCGGGCGGTCCGGGGTCGCGGCGATGCCGTCGAGGAGGGTGTGCAACCAGCCGGTCAGCCGCTCGATCGTGGCCGCGTCGAAGAGGTCGGTGTTGTAGTTGACGACGCCGTCGAGCCGGCCGGCCGTCTCCTGGAAGTGGACCATCAGGTCGAAGCCCGCGGTGACGACCGGCGGCGCCAGCTCCTCGACGTCGAGCCCGGGCATGGCCGGCCGCGCGTCGGGGGTGTTGTGCAGCACGACCATCGCCTGGCACAGCGGGGTGCGGCTGGTGTCGCGGTCGGGTTGCAGGTCGTCGACGACGCGGTCGAACGGGACGTCCTGGTGGGCGAACGCGTCGAGCACGGTGTCGCGGACGCCGCCGAGGAACTCGCCGAAGCCGGCCTTCAGGTCCACAGTGGACCGCAGGACGAGGGTGTTGACGAAGAACCCGACCAGGCCTTCGAGTTCGGTGCGCTCGCGGCCGGAGACGACGGTGCCGACCGCGATGTCGCGCTGCCCGGACCAGCGGGCGAACAGGAGCTGGCAGGCGGCGAGCAGTGTCATGAAGAGGGTGCCGCCGTGGCGGCGGGACAGCTCCTGCAGGCGCGCGGTGGTCCCGGCCGGGATGCCGAACTCGTGCAGGGAACCGTTCTTCGTGCGGACCGCCGGGCGCGGCCGGTCGGTGGGCAGGTCCAGCACCGGGACGCCGTCGAGGCGGTGGCGCCAGTAGCTGAGCTGCCCTTCGAGCTCGGCGCCGTCGAGGCGACGGCGCTGCCAGACCGCGTAGTCGGCGTACTGGATCGGCAACGGCGGCAGTTCCTCGTCGCGGTAGAGCGCGGCGAGTTCGGCCAGCAGCACGCCGGCGGACCAGCCGTCGGTGACGATGTGGTGCAGCACCAGGGTCAGCACGTGGTCGTCGGGGGCGAGCCGGGTGAGCGCGACCCGCAGCAGCGGCCCGGTGTGCAGGTCCACCGGCCCGGCCGCGCCGGCCAGCGCGGAGTCCAGGTCCCCGTCGGTCACGGGCACCCGCACGGCGTGCGGCGGGTGGACGATCTGGACGCCGTGGCCGTCGACCGTGGCGAACGTCGTGCGCAGGGATTCGTGCCGGGCCACCAGCGCGGTGAACGCCCGGTCGAGCGCGGCGGTGTCCAGTTCGCCGCGCAGCCTCAGTGCGGTCGGCGAGACGTACTCGGTGCTGCCCGGCTCGAACTCGTCGAGGAACCAGAGCCGTTGCTGCGCGAAGGAAAGCGGCGCTTCGAGGCGGCCGCCGTCGCGCGGCAGGAGCGGGATCCGCTCGGCGGGGATCGCCGCGTGGGGCAGTTCGGCGGCCAGCCGGGCCGGGGTCGGCGCGGTGAAGACCAGCCGGGCCGGGACGTCGGTGCCGAGCGCGTCCCGCAGCCGGGCGACCACGCGGATACCGCGCAGGGAATCCCCGCCCAGGTCGAAGAAGTCGTCGTCGACGCCGACGCGCTCGACACCCAGGACCTCCGCCCAGACGTCGGCGACGAGCTGCTCCCGCTCGGTGCGCGGGGCGACGTATTCGGTGGCGGCGGCGAGTTCGGGGTCGGGCAGCGCGCGGCGGTCCAGCTTGCCGTGCCGGGTGAGCGGCAGCCGGTCGAGCGGGACGAAGGCCGCCGGGACGAGGTGGGCGGGCAGGGTCCGGCCCAGAGCGGTGCGCAGGCCGTCGGTGGTGCCGACGACGTAGGCCACGAGCCGCCCGCCGCGCGCGTCCACGGCGGCGTCGGCTACGCCGGGTTGCGCCCGGAGCGCCGCTTCGACTTCGCCGGGTTCGATGCGGAAGCCGCGGACCTTGACCTGGTCGTCGAGGCGCCCGAGGTGCTCCAGCTGCCCGTCGGCGGTCCACCGCGCGCGGTCGCCGGTGCGGTAGAGCCTGGTCCCGGGCGCACCGAAGGGGTCGGCGGTGAACCGGTCCGCGGTCAGCCCCGGGCGGCCGAGGTAGCCGCGCGCGAGCTGGGCACCGGCGAGGCAGAGTTCGCCGGGGACGCCGGGCGGGACGAGCCGGAGGTGCTCGTCGAGGACGTACGCCCGGACGTTCCCGAGCGGCCGCCCGATCACCGGCCGCTCGCCGTCGATCAGCGTGCGGGTGGCGTCCACAGTGGACTCGGTCGGCCCGTAGTAGTTGTGCGCGCGGGTGTCCGCGGCGGCGAGTTCGCGCCAGAGGTCGTCGGCGAGGGCTTCGCCGCCGACCATGAGGAACCGCGGCCGGTGCTCGCCGGTGAGCAGGCCGGCCGGGAGCAGCTGGCGCAGGTAGGAGGGGGTGACGTCGAGGAAGTCGACGCGCTCGGCGCGCACGTACCGGGTCAGCGCGGCCGGGTCGAGGCGGGTCTCGTCGTCGATCAGGTGCAGCTCGTGCCCGTCGGCGAGCAGGAGCGGGCCTTCCCAGGAGGTGTCGAAGGACAGCGTCGCGGTGAGGGCGACGCGCAGGGGTTCGCCGCCGAAGACGGTGCGGTGGTCGGCGAGCAGGTTCATCAGCGCCGCGTGTTCGACGACGACGCCCTTGGGGGTCCCGCTCGAGCCGGAGGTGTGGATGACGTAGGCGGCGTCGGCCGGGCGCGGTCTCCAGGAGCACGTGCCTGCCGGGGCGGTGACGTCTTCGAGGACGACGACCGGGTCGGTGTCGGCCAGCAGCACCCGGATCCGTTCCGGCGGCAGGCCGGGGTCGATCGAGAGGTGCACGGCACCGGCCTTGAGCACGGCGAACAGCGCGACGATGGCGTCGGCGGACCGCGGCAGCAGCACGGCGACGACCCGGTCCGGCCCGGCGCCCCGGGCGGCGAGGTCCGCGGCCAAGGCGTCGGTGCGGGCGGCCAGTTCGGCGAAGGTGAGCCGGGTCGCGCCGCAGACGAGCGCGGTCGCGTCGGGGCGGGTGCGGGCGTGGTGGTCGAGCGAGTCGACGACGGTGCCGGCGGGGACGTCGCCGGTGCGGGTCCCCCACTCCAGCAGCCGCCGCTCCTCCGCCCCGGTCATCAGCGGCAGCTCCGCGATCGGCCGGCCGGGGTCCGCCGCGATCGCCGACAGCAGCCGCACGAGGTGCGTGACGAGCCGGTCGATCGTGGGCGCGTCGAACAGCTCGGTGCTGTACTCCACCAGCCCGGCCAGCCGGCCGCCGGACTCCTCGAACTCCACCGTGAGGTCGAAGTTCGACGAGTCGCGCCCGACGCCGACCGCCTCGACCGCCAGTCCCGGCAGGGAGATCCCGCCGCCGGTCGCGGTGTGCAGCAGCACCATCACGTCGAACAGCGGGTTGCGGCCCGGGTCGCGGGTGGTGCCGACCAGTTCGTCGAAGGGCACGTCGTCGTGGGCGAACGCGTCCAGCACAGTCTGCCGTGCCACCCCCAGGTGCGCGGCGAAGGGCCGTTCGGTGTCCACAGTGGAGCGCAGCACGACGGTGTTGACGAAGAACCCGACGACCCGCTCCAGCTCCGGGCGGTCGCGCCCTTGCACGACCGTCCCGAGCGCGATGTCGTCCTGCCCGGACCACCGGGCGAACAGCGCCTGGCTCGCGGCCAGCAGCACGGTGAACAGCGTGGTCTCCGACGTCCGCGCCAGCTCGGCGAGCCGCGCGGAAACGTCGTCCGGCACGGCGAACTCGGTCACCGCACCCGCCGTGCCCTTGGCGGCCGGCCGCGGGTGGTCGGTGGGCAGCTCCAGCGGGACGACGCCGTCGAGCTGCCGCTTCCAGTGCGCCAGCCCGGCCGCCCGTGTCGGGCGTTCGTGCTGCCAAGCCGCGAAGTCCGCGTACTGCACCGCCTGCGCGGGCAGGTCCCCGCCGCGGTAGAGCACGCCGAGGTCCGAGGTGAGCACGCCCATCGACGCACCGTCGGTGGTGATGTGGTGCACGCTCACCAGCAGGACGTGTTCGTCCGTCCCGAGCTTCGCCAGCAGGGCGCGCAGCAGCGGCCCGCGCCCGAGGTCGAACGGCTTCGCGTACTCGGCCCGCAGCACGGCGTCCAGGTCACCGGGGTCGACGTCGACGACGGGCAGCACGACCTCGTACGGCGGCTCGATCCGCTGCACGGGCTCGCCGTCGACCTCCGCGAACGTCGTGCGCAGCGGTTCGTGCCGGGCGACCAGCGCGGTCAGCGCCGTCGCCAGGGCGGCGACGTCGAGCGCCCCGGTCAGGCGCAGGGCGAAGGCGCTGTTGTACTCCGGGTCGTCCGGGCGCAGCCGGCTGAGGAACCACAGCCGGCGCTGGGCGGACGACAGCGGCAAGGGACGGGAACGGTCGGCGGCCGGGATCTCCGGAGTCGCGCCGGCCGTGCCCGCCATCCGCGCCCGCAGCTTCTCCCGCAGGTGGGCGGGAAGTGCCGCGATGCGGTCCTGTCTGGACGAAGTCATGGGGGGTCTCACGCTTCCTGGTCGGAGGCGAGGCTTTCGAGCTCGCCCAAGATGAGTTCGGGAGGCATGCCCCCACTGTGTCGTTCGGTGCATCTGACGCACCCGATGTTGCGTTCGGTGCGTTGGACGCACCCAACGCCACATCGGGGCGCTTTGCCCGCCGTCGGAACGAGGCGCACGGTCATGGGCGCCTCAGGCTTCCTGGTCGGAGGCGAGGCTTTCGAGCTCGCCCAGGATGAGTTCCTCGACGGTGCCGGCGAGCCCGGTGACCGTGCGTGCGGTGAGCACGTCGGCCGGGGTCACCCGGACCGCGAACAGTGCGCTCGCCTTGGCCGCGATGTGCAGGCTCTTCAGCGAATCGCCGCCGAGGGCGAAGAAGCTGTCTTCGGCGCCGACGCGGGCCGTGCCGAGAACCTCGGCCCAGATCGCCGCGAGGGCGCGTTCGGTGTCGGTCGCCGGCTCGACGTGCCCGGTCGCGGCGGCCGCCGGTGCCGGCAGTGCCCGCCGGTCGAGCTTGCCGTTGGCGCTCACCGGGATGCGGTCCAGTGCGACGAACGCCGAGGGCACCAGGTAGTCCGGCAGCACGCCGGTCAGGAACTCGCGCAACTCCGAAGCTTCGGCGTCCGAAACCACGTACGCCACGAGCTGCTTGACGCCCGGCTGGTCCTCGCGGACGACGACCGCCGCCTGCGTCACCGCCGGGTGCCGGGCCAGCACCGCCTCGACCTCGCCGGGTTCGACGCGGAAGCCGCGCAGCTTGACCTGGTCGTCGGCGCGGCCGAGGAACTCCAGCGTGCCCACCGCCGTCCAGCGGACGACGTCCCCCGTGCGGTACATGCGTTCCCCGGGCGGACCGGCCGGGTCGGCGACGAACCGGTCGGCGGTCAGCCCGGGCCGGCCGCGGTAGCCGCGGGCCAGGCCCGCGCCCGCGAGGTACAGCTCCCCCGGGACGCCCGGCGGCACCGGGCACAGCGAGCGGTCCAGCACGTACGCGCGCATCCCGCCGAGCGGGCTGCCGATCGGGATCCGGTCCGGGACCACGTCGGCCATCGGGTGCGCGGTGGCGAACGTCGTCGTCTCGGTCGGGCCGTAGCCGTCGACGACCCGCAGCCCCGGGCACGCGGCCAGGACCCGGCGCACCGCGGCGGCGGGCACGACGTCGCCGCCCGTCCAGATCTCGCGCAGCCCCGCGAAGCAGTCCGGGGTTTCCTGCGCCAGCACGCGGAACAGGCCCGCGGTCAGCCACATCGCGGTCAGCCGGTGCTCACGGATCAGCGCCCGCAACGCCACTTCGTCGACGCCGTCACCGGGCGCGGCGACGACCGTGCCGCCGGTCAGCAGCGGCACCCACAGCTCGTACGTCGTCGCGTCGAACGCCAGCGGCGAGTGCAGCAGGACCCGCTCGTGCGCGCCGCCGCGGAACCGCTCGTCCGCGGCCAGCGCGGCGACGTCGCGGTGGCGCACCGCGACACCCTTCGGCGTACCGGTCGAGCCGGAGGTGTACATGACGTACGCGATCTGCTCCGGGTCGACGGCGACCACCGGGTCGGTGTCCGGCTCGTCGTCCACGGAGGACAGCAGGATCGTGTTCGCGTGCGGGTACTCGTCCTCCGCGACGACGAACCGGACGCCGTCCAGCAGCAGCCGCTGCCGGTCCAGAGGCGCGCGCGTGTCGAGCGGGAGGTAGGCCCCGCCCGCCTTGACCACCGCGAGCTCGGCGACCACCGCGCCGGCCCGCCCGACGGCGAGGCCGACCGGCTCCTCCGGCCGCAGCCCGAGCCCGACCAGCCGGTTGGCCAGCCGGTTCGCGCGCCGGTTCAGCTCGGCGTAGCTGATCGCGAAGCCGTCGAGGACGGCCGCGACCGCGTCCGGCCGGGTGCGGACCTGCTCGGCGAACAGCTCCGGCAGCGAGCGCGACGGCGGCTCCGCGCCGGTCGTCGTCCACTCGCGCAGCAGCCGGTCCTCGGCCGGGGAGAGCATCCGGACCGCGCCGACCGGGCGGTCGCCGTCGGCGGTCAGCTCACGCAGCAGCGTCAGCAGGTGCCCGGCGAGCCGGGTGGCCGTGGCGGCGTCGAACAGCGCCGGGTCGTACCCGAAGTCGACCGCCAGCTCGCGGCCCGGCGAAGCGACGACGGTGAGCGGGAAGTTGGTCGTCTCCCGCGCCGACAGGTCGCGCACGGTCAGCCCGTGCCCGGCTTCGGCGGCGGTGATCGGGTAGTTCTCGAACACCACCAGGCTTTCGCACAGGTTCACCCCGCCCGGCAGCCCGGCCCAGGCCTGGACCTTGGCCAGCGGGAGGTGGCCGTGGCGGCGGGCCTCGGCCTGCGCGGCCTGCAGGGCGGCCAGCCACCCGGCCACCGCGGCACCGCGGTCGACGGCGACCCGGACCGGCAGCGTGTTGATGAAGATGCCGGTGATCTCGTCCACGCCCGCGATCTCGGCCGGGCGGCCGGACGCGGTCGCGCCGAACACGACGTCGTCGTGCCCGCTGTAGGCCGCCAGCAGCAGTGCCCACGCGCCCTGCAGCACGACGTTGTGGGTGAGGCCGTGCCGTTTGACGAACGCGTCGAGCCGCGCGGTCCCGGCTTCGGCCAGGTGCACCGGCAGCCACTCGGAGGAGCAGGGAACACTCCCCGACGCCCGGTCGCCCGGGATCGGCGTGGGGCCTTCGACCCCGGCGAGCGCCGCGCGCCAGAAGCGTTCGGCTTCCGCCTGGTCGTGCCCGGCCAGCCAGGCCAGGTAGTCCCGGAACGGCGGCCGGGTCGGCAGCGGCTGCCCGGCGTAGGCGGTGCAGACGTCCGAAAGCACCTGGAAGACGCTCCAGCCGTCGAGCAGCACGTGGTGGAACGTCCACAGCACCTGGACTTCCGTCGCCGACACCCGGGCGAGCGTGACCCGCATCAGCGGCGCGACAGCGAGGTCGAGCCCCCGCGCTCGGTCCTCGGCGAGCAGCCGCGGCAGTTCCGCGGCCGCGTCGAGGCCGGTCCAGTCGAGCCGGCGGACCGGCAGCCGCACCCCGTTCCGCACGATCTGCAGCGGCTCCTCGACGCCGGCCCAGACGAAGGCCGTGCGCAGGACCGGGGTGCGGTCGACGACCCGCTGCCACGCCTCGGCGAGCCGGTCCGGGTCGGTGACGCCGTCGAGCACGAACGTCGCCTGCTCGACGTACATGCCTTGCTCGGTCTGGGAAAGGCCGTGGAAGACCATCCCGCCCTGCATCGGGGTGAGCGGGTAGACGTCCTCGACCGCCCGGCCGTCGCCGGCCAGCTCGTCCACTCCCGCCTGGTCGAGCGCGGCGAGCGGGAAGTCCGACGGCGTGCGGCCGCCGGCGGCCGGCTCGGCGCAGTGGGCGATGATCTCCCGCAACGCGGCCAGCATCCGGTCGGCCAGCGCCTCGACCGTCTCGCGGTGGTGCAGGCCGGTGGCGTGCGACCAGGTCAGCTCCAGCGTCCCGCCGGTGACCCGGCCGACCACGTCGAGCGCGTGGGTCCGGGGCGCGTCGGGATCGACGTCGGCGTCGAGCGCGCCGGTCCGGAACGAGCCCTCCGTGGTGTCGTCGAAGCGGCCGAGGTAGTTGAAGCTCACCAGGGGATCGATGTCCGGGGCGGTGCCGGTCAGGTACCGCAGAGCGCCGTAGCCGATCCCCCGCCGCGGCACCGCGCGCAGCTGCTCCTTCACCGCCTTGAGCGCCTCGCCCCAGTCTTCGGGGACGTCGAGGGCGATCGGGAACATCGTGGTGAACCAGCCGACCGTCCGCGAAAGATCGACGTCGTCGAACAGTTCTTCGCGGCCGTGGCCTTCGAGGTCGATCACCGGCGCGTGGCCGGTCCAGTCGTGCAGCACGCGGCCCAGCGCGGCCAGCAGGACGTCGTTGACCTGCGTGCGGTAGACGTCGGGAACGTCCCGCAGCAGCGCGCGCGTCTCGTCGCCGGTGAGCCGGACGGTCACCTCGGCGGTCCCGTCGATCGTGGCCGGCCCGTCGCCGTCGATGGGCAGCGGCGGCACCGGCGGGAGCGCCTGCCAGTGGTCCAGCTCGTCGTCGAACCCGCCGGCCTCGGCGTGCCCGGCCAGCCGCCGGGCCCAGTCGAGGTACGACGTCGTCTTCGGCCCGAGTTCGCCGCCGCGGTAGGCGGTTTCGAGGTCCTCCAGGAGGATCCGCCACGACACGCCGTCGACGACGAGGTGGTGCACGGCCAGCAGCACCCGCCGCCCGTCGAGCACCGCGGCCAGCAGCGGCCCGTGCCCGGCGTCGAAATCGACGTCGTCGGTGAGCAAGCGCGCCGGCCAGACCGGTTCGCCGTGCTGGACGCGTCCGCGTGGGGTCTGCTCGAACCGCAGGCGGAGGGCGTCGTGGTGGGCCCAGACCGCGTCGAGGGCCCGGCGCAACGCGGGCAGGTCGACGTCTTCGGCGAACTCCAGCACCACGCGCTGGTCGAACCGGGCCGGCTGGGTGGCGAAGTACCAGCGCTGGATCGGGGTGAGCGGGGCCGTGCCGGTGACCGGGCCCTGCTCGGCGCGCGGCCCGGCTTCACCGCCGGCGTGCGCGGCCAGCGCGGCCAGCGTCGGGTGCCGGAAGACGTCGTGCGGCAGCAGGGTCAGCCCGGCCCGGCGGGCCCGCGACACGACCTGGATGCTGAGGATCGAGTCGCCGCCGAGTGCGAAGAAGTTCGCGTCGGCGCCGAGGTCGCCGGTGCCGAGGACGTCGGCCCAGATCGCGGCCAGCGTCCGCTCGGCTTCGGTGGTGAGGGCGGTGCGCGCGCCGGCCGCGCCGAACTCCGGTGCGGGGAGGGCCCGCCGGTCGAGCTTCCCGTTGACGGTCAACGGGAAGCGCTCGAGCCGGACGAACGCGGCGGGCACCATGTAGTCGGGCAGCGTCCGGCCGAGGAACGCGGCGAGGTCGTCCGCTTCCCCGGTGTAGTACGCGACGAGCCGCTTGATCCCGTGGTCCTCCCGGGCCAGCACGGCGGCCTGGCCGACGCCCGGGTGGGCGGCCAGCGCGGCCTCGATCTCGCCGGGTTCGATCCGGAACCCGCGGACCTTGACC
Source organism: Amycolatopsis sp. NPDC049159 (assembly GCF_040648295.1). Classification (NCBI taxonomy): domain Bacteria; kingdom Bacillati; phylum Actinomycetota; class Actinomycetes; order Pseudonocardiales; family Pseudonocardiaceae; genus Amycolatopsis; species Amycolatopsis sp. NPDC049159. Next base: position 218,731 of record NZ_JBEZDL010000015.1, on the reverse strand, counting down.
TGCTCGTCGGCGCGGCCGGTGTACTCCAGTTCGCCGCGGGCGTTCCAGCGGACGAGGTCGCCGGTCCGGTACATCCGCTCCCCCGGCGGCCCGAACGGGTCGGGCCGGAACCGGTCGGCGGTCAGGCCGGGATCGCCGAAGTACCCGCGAGCCAGGCCCGCGCCGGCCAGGTGCAGCTCGCCGGGCGCGCCCGGCGGCACCGGCCGCAGGTCCGCGTCGAGGACGTAGGCCCGCATGTTGTCCAGCGGCTTCCCGATCGGGACGGCTTCGGGCACCGCGCCCGGCATCGGGTGCGACGTCGCGAACGTCGTCGTCTCGGTCGGGCCGTAGCCGTCGACGACGGCGGTCTCCGGGCAGGCTTCCCGCACCCGGCGGACCGCGGCGGCGGGGACGGCGTCGCCCCCGGCCCAGACTTCGCGCATCCCGCGGAAGGTGTCCGGGGCTTCCTGGGCCAGCAGCCGGAACAGGCCCGCGGTGAAGAACGCGCCGTGCACGCGGTGCTCGGCGATGATCCGCCGGTAGGTCTCGACGTCGAGGTCGCCCGGCGGGGCGACGACGACCGTGCCGCCGGACAGCAGCGGCACCCAGAGTTCGTACGTCGAGGCGTCGAACGCCGGGGACGCGTGCAGCAGCACCCGCTCGTGCGCGGCGAACCGCCGGTCGAAGGCCAGCGCCACGACGTCCCGCTGGCGCACGGCCACGCCCTTCGGCCTGCCCGTCGAGCCCGAGGTGTACATGACGTAGGCGAGGTTCTCCGGAACGGCCTGCCGCGGCGAGGCTTCCGCGCGCGGACCGCCGGGCACCACCAGGTGTCCACTGTGGACTTCGGTGGCGGCCGCCGAGCGGTTCTCGTCGGTGACGAGGATCGGCACGCCGGTCAGCAGCGTCTTCAGCCGCGGGGCCGGCGCCCGGGTGTCGAGCGGCAGGTACGCCGCCCCGGCCAGGACGGTGGCGAGTTCGGCGACGACCAGGTCCGGCGAGCGGTCCAGCAGCACGCCGACGACCGTCTCGGGCCCGGCGCCGAGGGACGCCAGGTGCCGGGCCAGCCGACCGGCGCGCTCGGCCAGCTCCGCGTAGCTGATCTCGACGTCGTCGCCGGCGAGCGCGACGGCGTCCGGGGTCCGGGCCACCTGCGCGGCGAACAGCTCGGCCAGCGTGCCGTCCGGCACCGGGTGGGCGGTGTCGTTCCAGGCGACGAGCACCTGGTGGCGATCCGCCGCGGTCAGCAGGTCGATGCCGTCGAGCGGGCGGCGCAGGTCCTCGGCGAAGGCGTCGAGGACGCCGATGAGCTGCCGGGCGATCCGCTCGGCCGTCGCGGTGTCGAAGAGGTCCGGGTCGTAGCCGACGTCGAGGGTGATCCGCTCCCCCGGCGAGGCGACGACGCTCAGCGGGTAGTTGGTCGCCTCGGCGGCGTCGACGTCGCGCAGCCGCAGCCCCTGTGCCGCGCCCGCGGCCGCGTCGACCGGGTAGTTCTCGAAGACGACGAGGCTGTCGAAGAGGCTCCCCGTGGTCCCGCTCCACGCCTGCAGCTTCGTCAGCGGCAGGTGCCCGAACCGGCGGGCCTCGACCTGCCGGGCCTGCAGCGCGGCGAGCCAGTCCGCGACCGGCGCGCGGTCCGCGGTGACCCGCACCGGCAGGGTGTTGATGAAGATGCCGGTGATCTCGTCGGCGCCGGCCAGGTCGACCGGGCGGCCGGACACGGTGGTGCCGAAGCAGACGTCGCGTTCGCCGCTCAGCCGGGACAGCAGCAGCGCCCACGCGCCCTGCAGGACGGTGTTCATCGTCAGGCCCGCGCGGCGGGCGGCGTCCTGCAGCCGGGCCGAGCTTTCCACCGGCACGCGCAGCCACTGCGACGAGCGGGTCGCGTGGGCGTGGGCCGGCGCCCGGTCGAACGGCAGCCGGGCGGGCGCGGCGAGGTCGCCGAGTTCACCGCGCCAGTACCGTTCCGCCTCGGCGTCGTCCTGGCGGGCGAGCCAGCCGACGTAGTCGCGGAACGGCGGCCGCTCGGGCAGCTCGCCACCGGCGTAGGCGGCGAAGACGTCCGACAGCACGCCGAAGACGCTCCAGCCGTCGAGCAGCACGTGGTGGAACGTCCACAGGACGCGGACTTCGGTGTCGGAGAGCCGCACGAGGGTCAGCCGCTGCAGCGGGCTCGCGGTGAGCTCGAGGCCTTCGGCGCGGTCGGCGGCGACGACGTCCTGCCAGGCCTGGTCCTGCTCGGCACCCCGCCGGTCGAGGTGGGTGACGGGCACGGTGACCTGCCGCTGCACGACCTGCACCGGCTCCGGGACGCCTTCCCAGACGATCCGCGTGCGCAGTACCGGCGTCCGGTCGACGACCCGCTGCCACGCCCGGGCGAGCGCGCCGGGATCGGTGACGCCTTCGAGGACGAACGCGACCTGCTGGAAGTAGACGCGCTCCTCGCGCTGGGCGAGGGCGTGGAAGACCATGCCGCCCTGCATCGGGGTGAGCGGGTAGATGTCCTCGACCGCCCGGCCGTCCCCGGCCAGTTCGTCCACAGTGGACTGATCGAGCCGCAGCAAGGGGAAGTCGGACGGCGTCCGGCCGCCCGCGTCCGGCTGCGCGCAGTGCCGGACGATTTCGCCCAGCGCCGAGGCCATCCCGGCGGCGAGGCGCTCCACAGTGGACTCCCGGTGCACGCCTTCGGCGTAGTACCAGGTCAGTTCCAGCTCGCCGTTCTCGACGCGGCCGACGACGTCGAGCAGGTGCGCCCGTGCCGAGCGCGGGCTCTCGTCGGACTCCAGCCGGCCGGAGCCGAACTGACCGAGGTAGTTGAAGCTCACCTGCGGGTCGATCGCCGGGACCGTCCCGCTCAGGTACCGCAGGGCGCCGTAGCCGACGCCGCGGCGCGGCACCGCGCGAAGCTGCTCCTTCACCGACTTGAGCGCGGTGCCCCAGTCGTCGGGGACGTCCAGCGCGACGGGGAAGACGCTGGTGAACCAGCCGACCGTCCGCGACAGGTCGACGCCGTCGAAGACGTCCTCGCGGCCGTGGCCTTCCAGGTCGACGACGGGCACCCCGCCGGTCCAGTCGCGCAGCACCCGGCCGAGCGCGGTCAGCAGGACGTCGTTGACCTGCGTGCGGTAGGCCGCGGGCACCTCGCGCAGCAGTGCTCCGGTCTCCGCGGCGGAGAGCCGGACGGTGACCGAGCGCATCGAGGCGACGGTGTTCGGCCCGGCGCCGTCGACCGGGACCGAGGTCTCCCCGGTCAGGCCGCGCCAGTGGCCGAGTTCGTCGTCGAACCCGCCGGCCGCCGCGTGCTCGGTGAGCCGGGTGGCCCACTCGCGGAACGACGTCGTGCGCGGCCCGAGGTCGATCGGCTCGCCGGTCAGCGCCTGGGCGTAGCCGCGGTCGAAGTCCTCGGCGAGCACGCGCCACGAAACGCCGTCGACGACGAGGTGGTGCACGGCGAGGCGGACTTCGCTCGCGGAAACGTCGAGGCGCACCAACGGGGTCTCGGCGCCGACCGGGCCGTTCTCCTGCTGCTCGCCGGTGAACCGCATCCGCAGGGCGTCGTGGTGCTCCAGCAGCGCCTCGACGGCCTGGCGGGCCGCGGCGACGTCGACCTGGTCCGGCCCGAGGCGGACGAACTGGTGGAAGTGCGCCGGCTCGGCGGTCTGGGTCGCGAAGAACCAGCGCTGGATCGGGGTGAGCGGGACCGGGCCGCTGACCGGGCCGCGGTCGGCGACCTCCTCGGCGGCGCGGGCGGCCACCGCGAGCGCGGCCGGGGTGCGGTGGGTGAACAGGTCGCCGGGCAGCAGTTCCAGCCCGGCGCGCCGGGCGCGGGACACCACCTGGATGCTGAGGATCGAGTCGCCGCCCAGCTCGAAGAAGTCGTCGGTGGCCCCGACGCGTTCGACGCCGAGCACCTCGGCCCAGATCGCGGTCAGCTCCCGTTCCCGGTCGGTGCGCGGCGCGACGTGGTCGTGGCCGCCGAAGTCCGGCGCGGGCAGGGCCTGGCGGTCGAGCTTGCCGTTGACGTTCACCGGGAAGCGGTCGAGGCGGACGAACGCGGCCGGGACCATGTAGTCCGGCAGCGTCCGGCCGAGGAACTCGGCCAGGCCCTCGGTCTCGCCGACGACGTAGGCGACCAGCCGCTTGACGCCGCCGTCCGCGCGGGCCAGCACCGCGGCCTGCACGACGGCCGGGTGCTCGCCCAGCGCGGCTTCGATCTCGCTCGGCTCGACGCGGAAGCCGCGCACCTTGACCTGCTCGTCGACGCGGCCGACGAACTCGAGCGCGCCCTCGTCGTCCCAGCGCACGAGGTCGCCGGTGCGGTACATCCGCTCCCCCGGCGGCCCGAACGGGTCCGCGACGAACCGCTCGGCGCTCAGGCCGGGGCGCCCGAGGTAGCCGCGGGCCAGCCCGGCGCCGGCGATGTGCAGCTCGCCGGGCGCGCCCGGCGGGACGAGCCGGAGCTCGCCGTCGAGGACGTAGACGCGCGTGTTGTCCAGCGGCGCGCCGATCGGCACGACGTCCGGGACCTCGCCGGGCAGCGGGTGCACGGTCGCGAACGTCGTGGTCTCGGTGGGCCCGTAGACGTCGGCGACGAGCGTGTCCGGGCAGGCCGCCTGGACGCGGCGCAGGGCGACCGCGGGCACGGCGTCCCCGCCGGTCCACACCTCGCGGACGCCGGCGAAGACCTCCGGTGCCTCCTGGGCGACCAGCCGGAACAGGCCGGTGGTGAGGAACGCGCCGGTCACGCCGTGGGTCGTGAGCACCCGGCCGAGCGTGTGCACGTCGAGGTCGCCGGGCGGGGCGAGCACGACCGTGCCGCCGTTGAGCAGCGGCACCCACAGCTCGTAGGTGGCGGCGTCGAACGCCTGCTGGGAGTGCAGCAGCACGCGGTCGTGCGCGGCGAAGCGCCGGTCAGCCGCCAGCGCGGCGACGTCGCGGTGGCGCGCGGCCACGCCCTTCGGCGTCCCGGTCGAGCCCGAGGTGTAGATGACGTACGCGAGCTGGTCGCGGTGGGTCGGGACGGCCGGCGGGGTCGCCGGGGCGTCGCCGGAGCCGGTGACGATCACTCCGCTGTGGACGTCTTCGGCCGTGGCCAGCCACTTCTCGTCGGCCACCAGGACGTCCGCACCGGCCTCGCGCAGCAGCAGCCGCATCCGCTCGGCCGGGGCCCGCAGGTCCAGCGGGAGGTAGGCGCCGCCGGCCTTCACGATCGCCAGCTCCGCGGCGACGAGGGCGGGCGAGCGGCCCATCAGCACCGCGACCCGGTCTTCCGGCCGGACGCCGAGCTCGAGCAGCCGGTGGGCCAGGCGGTTCGACCGCGCGTCCAGCTCGGCGTAGGTGACGGACTCGTCGTCGGTGACCAGCGCGACCGCGCCGGGGTCCCGCCGGACGGCGGCGGCGAACAGCTCGGGCAGCGTGTCTTCCGGGATCGGGCACGCCGTCGCGTTGCGGTCTTCCAGCAGCTCCCGGGTCTCGGCGGCCGACAGCATCGGGATCCGGGTCACCGGCTCGTGCGGGGCGGCGGCGAACCCGCGGACCAGCGCGGCGAGGTGGTGCGCCAGCCGCCCGGCGAGCGCGGGGCCGATCAGGTCCGGGTCGTGGTTCAGCACCAGCGACAGCCGGCGGCCCGGGTAGGCGACGACGCCGAGCGGGTAGTTGGTGCGCTCGGCCGCCCGCACGTCCCGCAGCCCGGGTACCTCGGCGGCGGGGTAGTTCTCGAAGACGACGATGCTGTCGAAGAGGCTCTGCCCGGAGCTTTCGCCGAGGGCCTGCAGCCGGGTCAGCCCGAGGTGGCCGAACCGGCGCGCCTCGGCCTGGTTCGCCTGCAGCTCGCGCAGCCAGTCCGCGACCCCGCGGTCGCGGTCGAGGCGCACCCGCACCGGCAGCGTGTTGATGAACAGGCCGGGGATGTCGTCCGCGCCGGGCAGTTCGGCCGGGCGGCCGGACACCGTGGCGCCGAAGCACACCTCGGCCTCGCCGCTGTAGCGGGCCAGCAGCGCCGCCCAGGCCCCCTGCACGACGGTGTTGACCGTCAGGTGGTGCCGCCGCGCGAACGCCTGGACCGCGGCCGAAGCCTCGTCGTCGAGCTCGACCGGGATACGGCCGGTGGAGCTGGCCGTGTGCGCGCGGGTGGCGGTCCGGCCGCCCGGCAGGGGCGTCGGCGCCACGCCGGCGAGTTCGGCGCGCCAGTGCGCTTCGGCGCGCTCGTCGTCCTGCGCGGCGAGCCAGGCGGCGTAGTCGCGGAACGGCCGCCGCGCGGGCGGCTCCGCACCGCGCAGCACGGCGAGGACGTCGGACAGGACGCCGAAGACGCTCCAGCCGTCGAGCAGCACGTGGTGGAACGTCCACACGACCCGCACCGAGGTGGCCGAGTCCTTCGCGATGACCAGCCGCATGAGCGGCGCCCGCGTCAGGTCGAGCCCGTCGGCGAGGTCGCCGGCCAGCAGCCGCCGCAGCTCCGCGTCGGCGTCCACTGTGGACCAGTCCGGGTAGGACACCGGGACTTCCGCGCTCCGCTGGACGATCTGCAGCGGCTGCGGTACGCCCTCCCAGACGATCCGGCTGCGCAGCACCGGCGTCCGGTCGACGACCCGCTGCCAGGCCTCGCCGAGCCGCCGTGGGTCGGACACGTCGTCGAGGGTGAAGGAGATCTGTTCGAAGTAGTTGCGGTCGCCGCGGCGGGCCAGGCCGTGGAAGACCATCCCGGCCTGCATCGGGGTCAGCGGGTAGGCGTCCTCGACGCCGTCGCCCAGCGCGTCCACCCCGGCCTGGTCGAGCCCGGCGAGCGGGAAGTCCGACGGCGTGCGGCCGCCCGCGCCCGGCTCGGCGCAGTGCCGGATGATCGCGCGCAAGGCGTCGAGGAAGCTCTCGGCGAGCCGCGCGACGGTGGCCTCGTCGTGCACGTTTTCCGCGTAGTGCCAGGTGAACCCGAGGGTGTCGCCGTCGGCCTGGCCGACCACGTCGAGCAGGTGCGGGCGGCGGTCGGCGAGGTCGGCGTCCAGAGACACGTCGCCGGGCGGACCCGCGTAGAAGTCACCGGGGAGGTCGAACCGGCCGAGGTAGTTGAAGCTCACCTGCGGGTCGACGGCCGGGGCGGTGGCGGTGAGGTACCGCAGCGCGCCGTAGCCGATCCCCCGCCGGGGAACCGCGCGCAGCTGCTCCTTCACCGACTTCAGCGCCTCGCCCCAGTCCTCGGGGACGTCGAGGGCGACCGGGAACATGCTGGTGAACCAGCCGACCGTCCGCGACAGGTCGACGCCGTCGAACAGCTCTTCGCGGCCGTGGCCTTCGAGGTCGATCACCGGCACCTCGCCGGTCCAGTCCCGCAGGACCCGGCCCAGCGCGGCCAGCAGGACGTCGTTGACCTGCGTGCGGTAGACGTCCGGGACCTGCCGCAGCAAGGCCCGCGTCTCCTCGGCCGACAGCCGGACGGTGACCGCGCGCTCCTGGGCGACGCTGTTGGGCCCGGTGCCGTCGACCGGCAGCGGGGTGACGGCGGGCAAGGCTCGCCAGTGGTCCAGTTCGTCGTCGAAGCCCCCGGCGTCGGCGTGCGCGGCCAGCCGGGCGGCCCACTCCTGGACCGAGGTGGTGCGCGGCCCGAGGTCCTCGCCGCGGTAAGCGGTTTCGAGGTCCTCCAGGAGGATCCGCCACGAGACCCCGTCGACGACGAGGTGGTGGGCGGCCAGGTGCAGCACGCGGCCCGACAGCGACCAGCGCAGCAGCGAACGCCCCTCGCCGGCGGCGTCGTTGTGCAGCCGCCACGTGCCGCCGTCCCGGGTGAACCGGGTCCGCAGGGCGTCGTGGTGCTCCGCCAGCGCGGCCATCGCCGCGGTGAGCGCCGCCACGTCGACGTCCTCGGTCAGCTCGACCGCGATCGCCTGGTCGAACCGCTCCGGCACCCGCGCGGTCTCGAAGAACCAGCGCTGGATCGGGGTCGGGACGACGGCGCCGGACACCGGCCCGCGCACCGGGGCCGCCCCGGCCTCGGTGACCACCGCGGCCAGTGCCGCGATCGTCTGGTGCCGGAACAGGTCGGCGGTGGTCACCGCGAGCCCGGCCCGCCGGGCGCGGGCACTGACCTGGATGCTGAGGATCGAGTCGCCGCCGAGTGCGAAGAAGTTGTCGTCGACGCCGACGCGGTCGACGCCGAGCACCTCCGCCCAGATCCCGGCGAGCACGGCCTCCCGCTCGGTGCGGGGCGCGCGGCCACCGGCCTCGAACACCGGTTCCGGCAGCGCGCGCCGGTCGACCTTGCCGTTGGCGCTCAAGGGCAATGCGGTCAGCACGACGATGGCCGAGGGCACCAGGTAGTCCGGCAGCGTGCGTCCCAGCGCGCCGCGCAGCGCCTCGGTGTCCACTGTGGTCTCCCCGGCCGGCACGACGTAACCGACCAGCCGCTTGCGGCCGCCGGTGACCCGCACCGCGACGACGGCCTGCGCCACCGCGGGTTCGGCGGCCAGCGCGCGTTCCACCTCGGCCGGTTCGACCCGGAAGCCGCGGATCTTGACCTGGTCGTCGGCGCGGCCGGCGAATTCGAGGGTCCCGTCGGTGCGCCACCGGGCGCGGTCGCCGGTGCGGTACATCCGCTCGCCGGGGATCCCGAACGGGCAGGCGACGAACCGGTCGGCGGTCGCGCCGGGCCGGCCGGCGTACCCGCGGGCGAGGCCGGGCCCGGCGATGCAGAGCTCGCCGAGCGCGCCGCGCGGCACCGGGCGCAGGTGCTCGTCCAGCAGGTACCCGCGCATGCCGTCCAGCGGAGTACCGATCGGCACGGTTTCGGGCACCGCGCCGGTCATCCGGAAGGACGTCGCGAACGTCGTGGTCTCGGTCGGGCCGTACCCGTCGACGACGGCCAGGCCGGAGCAGGCGGCCAGGACGCGGCGCACGGCGTCGGGCGGGACGACGTCCCCGCCGGTCCAGACCTCCCGCAGCCCGGTGAAGCAGTCCGGGGCGTCCTCGGCGAACAGGCGGAACAGCCCCGCCGTGAGCCACATCGCGGTGACGCCGTGGGCCGCGGTGAGCGTCCGGACGACGTCGGCGTCGAGGTCACCCGGCGGGGCGACGACGACGGTGCCGCCGGTCAGCAGCGGCACCCAGAGTTCGTAGGTGGACGCGTCGAACGCCAGCGGCGAGTGCACCAGCACGCGCTCGTGGGCGCCACCGGCGAACCGCGGGTCGGCGGCCAGCGCCACGACGTCGGCGTGCCGGACCGCGACCCCCTTGGGCAGTCCGGTCGACCCGGAGGTGTACTCGACGTAGGCCAGGTTCTCGGGGTCGATCGCGACGTCGGGAGCGGTCGCCGGCTCGTCCACATCGGACACGATCAGCGTCTGTCCGTCGTGGACGGTCGTCGCGGTGCCGTGCCACCGCTCGTCGGTGAGCAGGAGATCGGTCCCGTCGAGCAGCAGCCGCAGCCGGTCTTCCGGGGCGCGCAGGTCCAGCGGGAGGTAGGCGCCGCCGGCCTTGAGGATCGCCAGCAGGGCGACGACGAGGTCGGCCGAACGGTCCATCAGCACGCCGACGCGGTCCTCGGGGCGGACGCCGAGCCCGGCCAGGCGCCCGGCGAGCCGGTCGGCTCGGACACGCAGTTCGCCGTAGTCCCAGCGGATGTCGCCGCAGCGCACGGCGGGTGCCTCGGGCCGGCTCGCCGCGACGCGGTCGAAGACGTCCGTGACGGTGTCCCCCGGCGGGTCGTCCACCGCGGCCGGGAGCAGGAACCGGCGGTCGTCCGCGGTGAGCAGCGGGAGCGCGCCGATCGCGCGGGCGGGGTCGGCGGCGATGCCTTCGAGGAGCACTTCGAGGCTCGCGGTCAGCCGGGCGATCGTGGCCGCGTCGAAGAGCGCGGTGGCGTACTCCACGGTGACCCGCAGGCCGTCCTCGCGCGGCCAGAACTCGATCACCAGGTCGAACCGGGCGGACGGGCGCGGCAGGTCGTGCTCGCGCACCCGCAGCCCGGCCACCTCGCGCGGTCGGACCAGCGGCGTCTGCAGCACGACCACGGCCTGCACCAGCGGCGTCCGCGACGGGTCGCGGTCGGGCTGGACCTCCTCGACCACGCGGTCGAAGGGGACGTCGCCGTGCGCGAACGCCTCCAGCACGGTCTCCCGGAACGCGGCGAGGAAGTCCGTGAACGGCCGGTCACCGTCCACAGCGGACCGCAGCACGAGGGTGTTGACGAAGAACCCGGTCAGCGCTTCGAGTTCGGGCCGGTCTCGCCCGGCCACGGCGGTGCCGACGGCGATGTCGCGCTGGCCGCCGTAGGCCGCCAGGAGCAGCTGCACGGCCGCGGTCAGCGTCATGAACGGCGTCGCCCCGAGCGGACGGCCGGCTTCGGTGAGGCGGTGCACGAGACCGGCGGGCAGGTCGTGGTGGTGGACGGCGCCCGCGGTGTCGCGCTGCGCGGGGCGTGGGCGGTCGGTCGGCACACCGAGCGGCTCGAGGCCGTCGAGCCGTTCGCGCCAGTACGTGGCCTGGCTGTCCACTTCGGACTGATGTTGCCAGCGCGTGTAGTCGCCGTAACCCAGCGGGAGCGGCGGTAGGGTGGCTCCGGCGTACAGGTCGAGGAGTTCGCCGGTCAGGATGCCGATCGACCGGCCGTCGGTCACGATGTGGTGCTGGCACAGCACGAGCAGGTGCTCGCCCGGTTTCTGCGGGTAGAGCACGGCCCGGGTCAGCGGCCCGGTGCGCAGGTCGAACGGGGTGCCCAGCTCGGCCGCGAGGACGTCGTCGTCCGCCGGGGTTCCGGCCAGGCGCAACGGGATCTCGCCGGCCGGGGCGATCCGCTGGACGCCTTCGCCGTCGACCGCGTCGAACGTCGTGCGCAGCGACTCGTGGCGGGCGCACAACGCGGCGAGTGCCCCGCGCAGGGCGTCGACGTCGAGCGGGCCGGACAGCGTGAGCCCGACGGCGGTGTTGTACTCGGCGCTGCTGCCGACGAGCTCGTCGAGGAACCACAGGCGCCGCTGGGCCGGGGACAGCGGGAGCACCTCGGCGGGCGGGGTGACCGGGATCGCCGCGTCGTCGGCGCGCGGCGCGTCTTCGATCAGCCGGGCCAGCCCGGCGACGCTCGGCGCGTCGAACACCGCCCGCGCTGAAAGCCTTACGCCGAACGTGCGGCGCAACCGCGACAACGCCTGCACGGCGAGGATCGAGTCGCCACCGATGGCGAAGAAGTCGTCGTCGGCGCCGAGGCCGGGTACGCCCAGCACGCCGGCCAGCACGCGGGCCACCTCGCGTTCGGCCTCGGTCCGCGGTTCGGCGCCGCGCTCGCCCGGGTCCGCGGGCGGCGCGGGCAGCGCCCGGCGGTCAACCTTCCCGTTGCCGCTCAACGGAAGCGCGTCGAGGACGACGAAGACCGACGGCACCATGTAGTCCGGCAGGGCCGCGCCGACGACGTCCCCCAGGTCGCCGAGCACGGCGCCGGGAGCCGCGACGACGTAGCCGACCAGCCGCTTGGCGCCGGGCCGGTCCTCCCGGGCCACGACGACGGCCTCGGCGACACCGGGCGCGGCGGCGAGCACGGTCTCGATCTCGCCGAGTTCGACGCGGAAGCCGCGGACCTTGACCTGGTCGTCGGCGCGGCCGAGGAACTCGAGCTCGCCTTCGGCGTTGTGGCGCACCAGGTCGCCGGTGCGGTACATCCGCTCGCCGGGCGCCCCGGCCGGGTCGGCCACGAACCGGTCCGCGGTCGCACCGGGCCGCGCCCAATAGCCGCGGGCCAGCCCGGCCCCGGCCAGGTGCAGCTCGCCGGGTTCGCCGGGCGGGACCGGGTTCAGCGCGGCGTCCAGCACCCGCACGCCGACGTCGTCGAGCGGGCGGCCGATCGGGACCGCGTCGGGCACCCGGTCCGCCGACGGCATCCGGTGGCTGGTGGCGAAAGTCGTGGTTTCGGTGGGGCCGTACCCGTCGACGACGGTGAGGCCGGGGCAGGCGCCCAGCACCCGCCGCACGGCCGCGGCCGGGACGACGTCCCCGCCGGTCCAGACCTCCCGCACGCCGCGGAAGCAGTCCGGCGCTTCCTGCGCCACGACCCGGAAGAGCCCGGCCGTCAGCCAGAGCGCCGTGACGGCGTGCCGCTCGACGAGGCCGCGCAGGGTCTCCACGTCCAAGTCGCCGGGCGGGGCGACGACCACCGTGCCGCCGCTCAGCAGCGGTACCCACAGCTCGTACGTCGTCGCGTCGAACGCGGCCGGCGAGTGCAGCAGCACCCGGCGGTGCGCGTCGCCGGCGAACCGGCGGTCCGCGGCGAGCGCCGCCACGTCCCGGTGCCGGACCGCCACGCCCTTCGGCGCGCCGGTCGAGCCCGAGGTGTGCATGAGGTAGGCCAGCCGGTCACCGTCCACATCGGGCAGTGCGCGGTCCCGCTCCGGGAGTTCCTGCCCGGCGACGACCACGGGTCCACCGTGGACGCGGGCGGCGCGCTCGGGTTCGTCGGTCACCAGCACCGAAACCCCGGCCGTGGCGAGCACCAGCCGGAGCCGGTCGTCGGGGGCCCGCAGGTCGAGCGGCACGTAGGCGCCACCGGCCAGGACGACCGCCAGCTCGGCGACGACGAGCTCGGCCGAGCGCCGCAGCAGCAACCCGACCCGGTCCTCCGGGGACAGTCCCAGCCGGAGCAGGTGGGCGGCGAGCCGCTCGGCGCGCTCGGCCAGCTCGGCGTAGGTGAGCCGATCGGCACCGTCCACCGCGACGGCGCCGGGGGTTTCGCGGACCCGGGCGGCGAACAGCTCGGTCAGGACCCCGGTTCTCGCCGGGGTGTCTTGCACGGTCATCGTCGGTCGTACCTTCCGGGCGCAGGCTGAGGAGCCCGCCGGCACGGCGGGCCCGGGGAGGGGGAGTTCCGGTCAGCAGCGCCGCGCGAGGCGGCCACCGATTTCGACCGCGGTCGAAGCGCCGGGCGCGCCACGGAAGCGGCCGCACGGGGTGGCGCGGCCGGTCGCGGGGTCGCGGACGGTGAAGCTGCCGTCGTCGTGCAGGACGAGGCCGGGGTAGACCTCGCCGTCGACGACGAGCGCGGCACCCGCGCCGTCGGCGCGGACGGTGTAGTCGATGACACCGTTGCGGTAGGTGCCGAAGTCGCCGTCCGGGACCGGGACGGGTTGCGCGCCGGGCTTGCCGAAGCGCTGTTCGGGCAGGTCGAAGCCCAGCTCACGCAGGTCGCCGGCGACCTCGTGCCACATGTCCGTGCCGGCCGCGCCGTTCGCGGTGAAGGCGACCACGCACGCGCCCGCCTGGTCGATGCGCAGGTGGCAGGACGTGCCGTCGGCGGTGCCGTCGTGGCCCAGCCAGACGTCGTCGCCCGTGCCGAAGTGGGCGATGCCCAGGCCCCAGCCGTCGGCGAGCCCGAACGGGTCGGCCTCCGGGACGAGCCGGTGCATGTCGGCCGCGGTCACGACGTCGAGCAGCCCCGGCTTGCCCAGGTGGATCCGGCCGAGTTCGACCAGGTCACGCGCGCTCAGCGCCAGCGCCCCGGCGGGCTCCAGCATCGGCGGCAGCACCTGCTCGACCGGCCGCGCCCCGGCCGGACCGGCGGCCCGCCCGTGGCCGGAGACGCCGCGCGCGCTCCCGGCGTAGACCGGCTCGATCTTCGACGGCCGCAGCACGATCGCCTCGACGGCCTCCCGCCAGGTCATCCCGGTCACGGCTTCGATCACGGCTCCGACCAGCGCGTATCCGAGGTTCGAGTAGGAGAAGGCGCTGCCCGGCGGGCAGACGGGGACCGCCTCGCGCACCTCTCTCAGGCAGCCCGCGGTGGGGTCGGCGGGGTCGGACGGGAGCCCGCTGGTGTGGCTGAGCAGCCGGCGCGGGGTGAGCGCGCCGGACAGGCCGGCCACGCCGAGGACGTCGGCGACGGGCTGATCCAGCTCGAGGTCGTCGTCCGCCACGAGGGCCATCACCACCGTGGCCGTGGCCACCTTGGTGACCGAGCCGGTCGGCACCGCGGAGTCTTCGGTCATCGGCGTGCCCCGGTCCTGGTCCTCGACACCGGTCTGGACCACCACCCGCTCGCCGTCCCGCAGCACCGCGAGCTGCGCCCCCGGCACCCGGTGCCGTCGAGCGGCGCGCCCCAGCACCGCGTGCAGCTGTTGCGCCGTCACCCGTCGTCTGTCCGAGGCGTTTCGACCGTCTCGCACGGATTGCATGACCCGACCCTCCGATATCACAAGAAAAGCTCGCCCACAATGAATGACCAAGACCACAGCCGTCCCGCGCAATCCCCGCCAGCGCATCTCGCGGAACCGCTGGAATTAATACGCTGCCTGTTTGCCGGTGATCGTCAGTACCGCCAATCGTGGGATCCCAACCTGCGATCGGGCCGGTTCGGAGCTACCCAACGTAGCAACCACAACGACAGCATTCCACGAGTTGAGCAGCCATTTACCCGACGGTTTCCGGCACTTGCGGACACGTCGAACAACGGCGGGCAGCGGCCAATCGCCGTACCACCCCGCCGGCTGGTTCAGTCAGCCGTTCCGGGGCCGCTGAAGCCTGTTACCCGGCCCCACAAGGGGTCAAACAACGGATCTCGCGGCACTTTTGCGGCCCGGGATCGGGGCGGTCGCGCAGGCCCGTCAACTGCGGAAACGCGATTCTCGATCTTCCCGGCGTCAATTACCGGTGAGTCAACCAGCACGGCCGGACGCACGTGCACCGTATCGTGCACCCCGCTACCGTCTTTATTTCACATAATTCGCGGTGTTCCCACGGCCTGGGAAACAGGACAGGGAGCAGATCACCCGATTGGACCGTAACGAAATTGGGCGAGGAATTCGGAGGGTCACCGGCCGTTTTCGCGCCTCCCGCCGTTCACCAAACGCACTCGGAGCGACCCTCTCGGCCCCGCCGGAAACGGCTGACCTGCACGGCAGGTGCCGGCCGGGCCGCGGGTACGATACCGCTAGGACTCCTACCCGAAGGGGAACCGCATGACGGGTCTCGACGGCACCGCCGACCTCGACCGCAGGCTGGCCGACGCCCTCGAACGGCTGGGCAACGGCCTGCGTTCGCTGGCCCAGCGGACCGCGCGCGGGCACGGGCTGTCGCCGCTGCAGCAGCAGGCGGTCCTCGCGCTGGCCCGGCAGCCGCAAGGCCGGCGCGAGGTGGCGGCGCTGGCCAAGGAGTCCGACGTCACCACCCCGACCATGGTCGACGCGATCGCCGCGCTGGAGCGCAAAGGGCTGGTCAGCCGCGCCCCCACCAGCGACGGCCGCCGCCGGGTGCTGTCACTGACCGAGGCGGGCGACGCGATCGCCCGCGAACTGTCCACTTGGGACGATCCGCTGACGACGGCGCTGGCCGGCGTCCCGGTGGCGGAGCGCGCCGCCACCCTGCAGACGGTGCTCGACGTCATCGGCGGCCTGCAGCGCTCCGGCGTGCTGGGCGCGATGCGGACGTGCACGACGTGCCGGTTCTTCGGCCGGGACGAGCACCCCGACCCCGCGGTACCCCACCACTGCCACCTGCTGCGGACCCCGCTCCCCCGGACCGCCCTGCGCACCGACTGCCCGGAGCACGAGCCGGCCGCGGGCTAGGGACGCACCGGAAGTTCCCACGGGGCCGCTGTGGTGCCGCCGGGTTCGATCCCGTACCGGCGCAGCTGCTCCGCCTCGTCCGTGCGGCCGGCCCGGTCCAGGAGGTCGGTAAGCAGTTTCATCCAGTGCGGCTCGGCCGGCCGGACCATCCCCTGGCCCCCGCCCTCTTCGAGTTTCACGCGCAAGCGCGCCTCGGCCTCCGCGGGGCGGCCGAGGCGCTCCGACAAGGCTGCCAGGTGCTTGGCCGCCAGCCGGTGACCCTTGCTCGTCTGGATCAGCAACGGCTCCTCGGCCTCTTCGAGCCGGCCCAGGTCAGCCAGTGCGTCCGCCAGCAACGGCACCGCGAGCAGGCTGAGTTCGGCACTGCGCCGGAACCAGCCGGCCGCCTCGTCGATCTCTTTTCTTTCCCGGAGCATTTCCCCGAGGTACCACATCGCCGCGGGATCACCGGCCTCCGCATGGGCGCGGAGGAGCGTCTCGGCTTCGTGGTCGAGGCCGCGGCGACGCAGCCGGACCGACAGCATGGACACCGCGAGCGGCTGGGTCTCGGCGAGCCGCCGCAGCAGGGCGAGGGCTTCGTCGTCGCGGCCCTCGTCCTCGCGCAGCCGGAAGAGCTGCCACACGGCGTCGTGCGGATCCGGCTCGACCTCAGGTTCGCCGCCGCTGTCCAGCAGCAGGTCGAGAGGCAGCGGGGTGCGGTCCAGATCGCCGGTGCGCTGCGTCCACGCGTGCGCCTCCGCCGTGGCACCGCGCAACTCCAGGAGGAAGGCGAGCAGGCGCATCGCGGGCACGTCCCCGGCCTCGGCCGCGGGCACGGCGTACCGCGCGGCCAGCCGGTACAGCCCCCGCTGCAGGGCCGCGGTGGCCAGCCGCGAGCGGTCGTCGGCCGCGGTGACGTGCTCGGCCAGCGCGTTCCACAGACCGGCCGGCGGCCGCTCACCCTCCCGGGCGTCGCGGGCGTGGTGGTCCAGGAAGTCGTGCAGGACGTAGCCGTCCGGCGGTCCCAGCCCCGGGGCGCTCCGTGTGGGGGTCAGGGCGGCGATGCCGTGGTGCTGCCGGGTCGCGCCCGCCAGCGCGTCGGCGAACCAGTCGCCGGTGACGACGCGATCCCGCTCGTCGAGGTAGTCCGCCGCGGCCGCGCGCAGGACGTCCGCGCTGATCGCGCTCTCGTGCCCCAGCCGCCGCACGTCCATCGCCACGGTGACGACCGCGTGCGTCCGCGGGCCGTGCAGGCCGTCGACGTAGTGGCGGAGCAGCTGCGGTCCGCCGGAAAGCACCTGGGTGACCGCCGCCCCGGCGGTGCGCACGGCCAGCGCCAGCCGCGGGTCGAGACCGGCGCACCGGGTCAGTTCCGCTTGCGCGCCGGCGAAGCTCTCGGCGATCCGCACCATCCGCACCTGCGGCAGATCGAGCAACGCCCGCACCGCCGGTGAGTCCACAGTGGACAAAGCAGCCCAGTGCGCGGTCCAGACGTCGCCGACCACCAGCACCGGCCCCGGCCCGCCCAGGACGTCAGCGAGCCCTTCCGCGACCGCGGGCCCGTGCGGCAGGTCGAAGAACCGCCGCTGCAGATCGGGCAGCCACACCACCCGCCGCGGCGGAAGACCGCGAGCCAGTAGTTCCACCAGCTGCCGCGGCCCGCTCGGCCGCACGACGGGCCACTCCCCCAGCTGCGCCACGGCCCGCACGGCTTCGTAGGCGGCACGCGTCTTCCCGGCCGCCGAACCCCCGACGAGCACGACCATCGAACTCGACCCGGCCGCATCCCGCAGCAGCCCGCGAATCTCGCCATCGTGCGGCCGGACGACGTAACACGGCGGTTCGGCGGAGGCCGCGGGATCCAGCGTGATGGCTTCGTGCACGCCGAGCTCCCGCGCGGACCACCCGGAGATAGGCCGCTCGACCAAGGGCGACGCCGGCGGGAACGGGTGGACGTGGACGTCACCGTGGATGTCCCGCGCCTGCACGACGGGCCCGTACGCGGTGCCGACCTCGTTCGAGACCCCCTCGGTCATCGCCTCAACGTACCTGCACCAGCGGCCTCAGGCCTTCCAGGCCGCGGCCGGTAGCACCGATGAATCGAAGGCGTAGGGCAGGAGATCCAGGATGTGCACGTCGAGCACCCGGTCCAAGGCGAGGTTCGAGCACAGGACCCTGATGTTCACCGCGGCTCCACCGGTCGTGTCGTAGATGCGTTGCCGGCACCCCCCGCACGGCGTGATGGGGATGTCAGATCCGGAATCCGTGGGATCGCCGCCCGCCACCGCGATCGTCACCAGATCGCGGCTGCCTGCCGAGAACGCCGCCAGCAGTGCGGCGGGCTCCGCGCAAACGCTCAGCGGCAACGCCGAAGACTCGAGGAACGTACCGGCGAAGGTCCGTCCGTGCCGGTCACGGACCGCCGCACCGACCAAGAACCCGGAAACAGGGTTGAAGGCATTCCTGCCGACGTCACGAGCTTTGCGCAACAGCAGGAAATCATCCGATTCCAGCTCACCGGGGTCTCGATATGACACGGCAGTCACCTACCCGTTCCCTAGAACGGCGCGACAATCGTCCCGCCAGGCCGAAAACCTCTGCTCCCATACATAGTCCCTGGCGAACTTCTCGTCCACCGGAAGTCGATTTTCGTCGATCGCCAGGCCATCGAGCTCGACACCGCTTCCCTCGTCGACTCGTCCGATCACCGTGAAGCGACCGCCGGCCGACGCCACCGCGTCGACCACCTCTTCCACCCCATCGGCATCGACGACGTACATGTTCTCCCAGTCGTAACCCGGCGAGAGAGCGAACGCTTCGAGGGGAAGTTCCAGGGCCTCGGCGACCGGCTGCAACCGACGATCCGGCAGCGTTGCCAACGCAGCCCTGTCCAGCGCCAGCTTCACCGCCGAAACACGGGCCAAGATGCGAATACCGCCTCCTACCCCGTCGGACAGATCGAGCCCGGCACGCACTCTGCCCGTGTCTATCGCGGCCCGGGACTCGGATTCGGGCAGTTCGATGACTTCGTCGGCCGACCGGCACAACTCCCGGGTGGCGGCCGGGACCGACAGGCCGAGCTCGCGGATCACCGCGTTGGCCCACCTCAGCCCCCAGTCCTTGGCCTTGGCGGAAGTCACCCCCACGACCATGCCCGGTCGAGCGCCGGTGCGCCGGACCAGGCGACCGGAGGCCGCCCTGCCCCACGCGAACCCGACCATGTGAAAGGCCGGCCCCTCCTTCGTGTCACCGCCGACCAGCCGAACGTCGTAGCGCGCCAGCTCGGCCGTCAGATCGGCCATCAGCGTCTCGACGGCCGCCAGCGTCGTGCTGCGAGGCAAGGTGAGCGCGACCATGAAGCTGCAGGGACGGCCACCCATGCAGAAGATGTCCGACAACGTCTGCGCCACGCACAGTCTCGCGCGGTTGTACGTCTCGACGTTCAACGGAAGACGATCCACGTTCAGCAGCAGGGATTCGCGGCCGTCCAGCTCGTAGACCGCGCAGTCGTCCCCGACGACCCGGCCGCCGGGAACGTTGACCAGGTTCTCGATCATCTCGTGCACGTGGTACTCACCGACATCGGTCAGCAGTTCGCGCCTGCCACCGGACTCCGCCAGCCGCCTCGTCACCGTCGATCCCCCTCTTGCGGTCTCGCGCCGTGCGCCAGAACTTTCCGCAGCACGACGTCCGCGAACTCTTCCGGCGAATGGGTGCGGCTCCGGATGTAGCCGATCGAGGGACTGAGGCCGGGCACCTCCACCTCGTCGACGTAGTAAGGGAGCAGGAAGTTGCCCCGTGCCTCCTGCAACCGGGAAAGGATCGCGCGCCACTCCAGGCTGCCACTCCACTTCGACTTCACGAAGTCGGCCGACAGGATGGCGACGGCGTAGCGGCACCGACGGATGTACGTGTCGTGCAGGTACATGTTGAGGTCGGCGCCGAGGAGTTCGTGTTCGTAGTCTTCGTCGTAGAAGACGGTCAAGCCGGCGGCTCTCAGTTTTTCCCTGATCCTGGCGGCTATGCCCCGTTGCATCGAGGAAAAGGAGATGCCGACGTCGAAGCCGTCCGTCACCCGGAGCACCGCGGATTCCTCGCGACGCGATCGCCAGCCGTCGGCCGTGATCCGCGAGCTCTCCAGATCTCGGCCGAGGCGATCGACCGCCAAGGATGCCTCGGCCGTGCGCCACGTGCAGACGTTGGTGTCCGAGATGTCGTTGCACCAGCCACCGCGGTCGCTGTCGAACCCGTCCAGCAACTCCCCCGCCAGCTGAACGTTGACCGGATCGAGTACCGGCCACAACTGGCGCGTCGCCAGCAGCATCAGCGAACGATCGATCGTGGTGTACCACAACGGCTGATCTTCCCGGCCCAGCCAGACCGACTCCATGGCCAGGACCCCGCCGCGCCAGATCAAGCCGTGCAGGCGCTCCAGCTTCTCCGGCGCCGAAGGTGCACCGACGATCTTCAGCACCGCCTCGCGAAGGACCTGGACGAGTGGTTCTTCGGCCGGTGAGCGCCTGAGGTACGAGACGAGGTTCCGACGCGCGGCCACGGCCTTCCGCGCCAGCGGCCCCCCGTCGTCGACCAGGCTCCGGATCGCCAGTGCGGCCGGCAGGCAGAACAACGGGTGCGGCCGGCCCGGACGGTCGGGCCGCAAGCCCCAGCCACCCGAAGAATCCTGCCGGTCGAAGAACGACGACGCCAGGTTCTCGACGGCGCCCGGACTCGCCAGCCGGGGCCGGCGCACCAGTGCCGCCAAGCACCACGCGTCCGACCAGTTGGTTTCGATGGTGACGCGGTACCGCGACGGCACCTCGATCGATCCCGCCTCACTGAGCAGGCAACACAGCTCGGCGAAGTACGGCTCGAGCGTCTCGTCGGGAATCGGACGCATCATCGCCGCGGCGTAGAGCATCGTGCCAGCCGTCGCCGCCGATGGCTCCTTCCGCCCGATGTGCTGCGCTTCGAAGAGCACGTCGAGCTTTGCCCGCTCCAGGAGCTCGAGCATCACCTCGGCGGGGTGGACACCCAGCAGTTCCTGGGAGATCATGACCGGGTCGGCTGACCGGCGTCTTCGACCGCCAGAACTCGCTCGAGCCCCAGCTCCGAGATCACCTCGACCTTCGCGCGGGCATAGCGTTCCGCCCATTCCGGTGACGATTCGACGCTGTGCAGGATCTGGTCCCCGTAGGCCGGACAGGACTCGGCCAGACCGAGCTCGGCGGCGAGCACGGACAACTCGTGGTCGGCCGCACCACCACACAGCTCGACTTCCACGAACGTGCCCAACCCGGCGACGTCGTCCAACGTCAACAGGGCGTCACGGACGCGGACACTCCTTCGCGTCCGGTCGATCACCAACCCCAGCCGCAATCCCATCAGGCTCAGCACTTCGGCCGCGCCACGCACCGTCTCGACACCGACCTCGGCTTCGAGGTACGCGTTTTCGGCGGCGGTCGCCCCCTTGTACTGCAGCGCGCTGACCCCGTCGACCCATCGAAGCCGCGCGACCCACCCCTGCGTCTTCATGCTCACCGGGCCGTCCAAGCCGAGCGTGACGTCGATGACCCGGACCGGCGGACTCCAGTCGAATTCGCATTTCAGCCGGCGGTACCGGTCCTCGGTCAGCCGGAACCGCCACTCGCGCTCAACGTACATGGCTCTCCCGCTCGGCCACGCCTGCCAGGTGCCGTCGGCGGACCCGGACGCCGGCCCGGTCGCCACACGCTTCGGCGAATGACGACAGCGCCCGATCGATGCCCCGCCCGCACGCTTCCACGGAACCGAAATCGAGCGTCTCTCCGAACCGGCCGTTCCCGAAGCACGGCCGCAATTGCAGCCGTGTCGTCAGCCTGATGCTGCGGTAGTGCGACGCCACCTCGTGACAAGCGCTGGGACACCAGGGTTTGACCACCCGGACCCGCCGGCCGTGTTCGCCGTTCCACGTACTGTCGTAGGGGGTATCCGCCGATCGCGTGTAACCGAATCCGGTGAGCGCTTCACCGTACGACAGATGGGCGCGGTTCTGCTTTTCAATCGCGGACACCTGGCAAGGAAGCAGGAATTTGACCGGAACCCGGTACTCGTTCGCGAACGAGAGCATGCTTTCAATGTGCTTCACATCCGGGACCAGGCGGGCATAACTGTTTATCGCAACCTCCGCCCCGACACCACGGAGAGCGTCGAGTGTCACCCGTACGCGCTCCAAAACACCACCGGTCAATCGTGCGTAGGCAGCCTGATCCGCCGACGGAACGTTGACGCAGATCCGGCCGCCCGCGGCGGCGACCGATTCGAGCGCCCGGCGATCGACACCGTTCGAGATGACCGCTGTGTCATAGCCCGCCTCGACACACAGCCGGACCAGATCGGGCAGGCCGGGGAAGAGCGTCGGCTCGCCACCGGAGAATTTGATCTGCCGCAACCCTCGGCCCCCGGCCGCGTCGAGCAACGTCCGCAGGTCACGC
Organism: Amycolatopsis sp. NPDC049159; assembly: GCF_040648295.1. Lineage (NCBI taxonomy): Bacteria > Bacillati > Actinomycetota > Actinomycetes > Pseudonocardiales > Pseudonocardiaceae > Amycolatopsis > Amycolatopsis sp. NPDC049159. The sequence goes on along the minus strand of NZ_JBEZDL010000015.1, from coordinate 196,773 downwards.
ACCTTTAGCGGCGAAAGACCGGTGAGACCCTCCTGCCCTTCGTTGTGGCAGAACACGCAGGCCAAGTTGCACCGCTCGGTCAGAAGTATCCGCAGGGACAAGAATCGCGCGCCTTGCACGACCTTGCTCGACATCGCACCCTCCCTGGATACCTCTCGCTTCCAGCCTGCAGTCTAGGGCGATCCCGCCACACCGCAACACGTCGCGCGCAGGCCAACACCGTTGATTTGTGGACAAAAGCAGGACATTTTCCGAACCGATCACGAAAGTTGATCCGAACGGGTCATCCGCCGCCGCGTCGCCACCGAACAAAGAAGGCCAAATCGTCGAAACGAATGTTCATTCGACGCCGTCCGCCAGTTTCACCCGCCAGTGTTCCAGCTTGGCACGGGTCCTGGCGATCTCGGGATGGCTCGGCGTCAGGATCCGGAGGCGGTCGCGGAGCAGGTCGTCGAACGCCGCCGCGGCACCGCTCACGTCACCGGACTTTCCCCGCCAGTGCGCCAGACTCGCTCGCGCGGTGAGCGTGGCGGGGTGGTCCGGGCCGAGCACCCGCAGCTGGTCGGTGATCAGCCGGTCGAGTGCTGTGACGGCGGCCGCGGGATCGCCTGCCTCGCCCAGCCAGTCGGCCAGATAGGTGCGCACCGTCAACGTCGAAGGGTGGTCCGGACCGAGTACCCGCAACTGATCGGCCGACAAGTCCTCGAGCGCGGTCACCGCAGCTGCCGGATCACCCGCCCGGCCCCGCCACCGAGCCAGGCTGCCGCGGGTGGTGAGCGTGTGGAGGTGGTCGGGGCCGAGTATCCGGAGCCGGTCCGAGAGCAGCTCTTCGAGCGCGGACACGGCTTTCCGGGGATCGCCGCCTTCGCCCAGCCATCGAGCGATGCTTCCCCTCGTCAGCAACGGGGAGGGGTGGTCGGGGCCCAGAACTCGCACCTGGTCGGGCAGCAACTGCTCCAAAGCGCTCACCGCACCGGCGGGATCGCCCGCCTCTCCCCGCCAGTAGGCCAGGTTGTGCCGGGCGGCCAGAGTATCGGGGTGGTCGGGGCCGACCACCCGCAGTTGTTCGGACAACAGCTGCGCGAAGACGGAAGCCGCACCGGCGGGATCCCCCGCCTCACCTTGCCACCGCGCCAGGTTCCCTTGGGTGCTCAGGGTGTGCGGGTGCTCCTCACCCAAGATCCGGCGCCGATCCGTCAACAACTGCTCGAGCGCCGCGACGGCACCCGCCGGGTTGCCGGACTCACCACGCCACCGCGCCAGGTTGTTCCGGGTGGTCAAGGTGTCGGGGTGATCGGGGCCCAGTATCCGCAATCGATCCGCCAGCAGTCCGTCGAACGCGGTCGCCGCACCCGCGGGGTCACCCGCGCGCCCCTGCCAATAGGCGAGGTCGTTCCGGATGGTCAGCGTATCGGGGTGATCGGCACCGAGGACTCCCTGCGCGCGGTCGTGCAGATCCGCGCAGCGCGAAACCGCCGCTTCGACGAGCCCGGCCTGTCCGAGGCTGCGTGCGGCCCGCAGGAGTACGCCGTGCAGCCGAGGCCGCCACAGGCCACCGTCCGCGATGTCGCGCACGATGTCGGTGTTGGCCCGCAACATCTGCGCGTACTCGGGGCTGCGCTCGATCTCCGGCCACACCTCGACGAGAGCGTCGGCGCACACGAGGGCGAGCACTTCCCGGTGGGCGCGGCTGAGCTCGTGCTCCCTGGTCGCCCGCTGGACCAGCTGGTGGATGCGGACCGCGCGGTGGGGCTGTGTGGCGTCGAGGAGGATCAGGTTCAGCCGGTGCAGCACGTGCAAGGCATCACGGACGTCGTCGGCGACGACCGGCGAGCCGGTCCGCCGGCCGAGGTAGCCCACGAGGCTCTTACTGGTGAAGACATCCACGGCGATGCCGTTGGGATCCAGGAGAGCGGCCGCCTCGAGGAGCGGCCGCGCGAGACCTTTGGGCCGGAGCCGGTCGGCCAGATCGATGGACAGCGACCAGGTGGCGGCCACGGTGTGGCTGTGGTCGTCGGGGAGCTCGTCCGGTGTGGGGAACACGTCGTGCAAGGTCTTCCGCCTATCAGCGAGTCGCCGGCGGTACTCGTCACAGCTGAGCCCTCGATCGGTCATGTACGCAGCTGCCTGCGCCAAGGCCAGCGGGAGGTGCCCGAGATCGTCCGCGAGTTCGGCGGCGGTGTCGATCAAGTCAGGTGCGTAGTTGAGCGCGCTTTCCAGGTAGGCGAGGGAGTCTTCGGCGGTGAAGACACCGACGTCGATCAGGGTGTGGTCGGTGCGGGTCAGCGCCGCGTCGCGGCGGCGGGTGGTGATGACGACCTGTCCGGTCGCCGTGGCGGGCGGCCAGAGCCCCTTCAGGTCACCGGGGTGCTGGAGGTCGTCGAGCACGATCAGCCATTTCTTGCCGGTACCGGGCAGCCAGTCCAGCAACCGCATGGCGGCGTCGAGCAATGCGGCGTCGGGGAGCTGCAGAACTCGTTTCGAGGCGTTCGCGTAACCGGTGATGATCGCTTCGCGAGAGGACGCCGTGATCCAGATGAGGAGGTCGATCTCCTTGGCCTGCCACTGCTGTTCGGCGTGTTGCGCAGCGATCTGGGTCTTGCCGACGCCACCCAGCCCCGACAGGACCTGCGCAGCGGCTCCCCTGGTCCCTGGAACGCCCTCGCGATGTTCTGGCAGCGACGCCGCGAGCGGGACGAGAACCGCGCGGTCCCGGAAGCAGTTGGCTCGCCGGGGAACCGCACCGACCCGGATGGCTCCGACGCCGACGCCCTGCGCGGGATCGCCGATGTAGACGTTCTGCACGTTCCCGTCGCCGACGACGTTGCCGAGACCGCGGTCGATCGGTACGTCGTAGGTCCGACGGGGTTGCGGGAAATCTCGTTCCGCGGCCGAGTCGCCAGTCGTCACGCGCCCTCTGTTTCGGCTTGACCAGTTCTTCCCGTTCACCCGATCATGACCGGGCATGACGCGTTGTAGTCGCCGAGGTGCTACCCATCGTTACACCGTCTGCCCGACCTGAGCCGGGTCATGGCGTAACCTCGGCACGACTTCGGCGGCCGGTCGAGCACTCCGCCGACATGGCGCCGCCGGGCGGAGGGAGTGGCACGCGTGGCTGTCGAAGCGGTGGAACTGGTCGTGACGGCGTTGACCGCGGGCGCCGCCGCGGGGATGAAGGACACCGCGACCGCGGCGGTGAAGGACGCGTACGCCGGTCTGCAGAACGGCATCCGGCGGCTGCTGGCCCGCGACGACTCACCGGGCGAAGCTTCGCTGCTGGAGGCGTACGCGGCAAATCCGGACGAGCACCGCGACGAGCTGGTGGCGGCGCTGACCTCAGCCGACACGGCGAGCGATCCGGAGGTTCTGTCGGCCGCGCGCGCTTTGCTGGCCGAACTCGGTGCTCGGGACGAGCGGCCGGCCAAGTTCACGGTGCGGGTGACGGACTCTCAGGGCGTTCAGGTCGGCGACGGCAACACCATGCACGTCAAGTTCTGACCGAGCGACGCGGGCTCACCGAGCTTCGTGCCCTTCCGGTAGCCCCCGAAGATCAAGCCGAGGAGCACGATGACGAGGGCGATCGCCAGAACCCACAGCCACAACTTGCGCACGACCACAACGTACCCCCGGAACCGGTTCGTCAAGCGCTCGCTTGGGTAATCCTCCGGCATGGGTGCATGGGGCAAGCGGCTCGTCGGAATCGCCGTCGCTATCGTGGTTCTCGCCGTCGCGGCGCTCGTCGGATCGGCGGTTCACCTGTTACCCCAATTGCGCAATCCGTTCGCGACGCAGACCGAAGAGCACTCCGGTCCGGTGCTGCTGCAGTCGATCGTCGAGCTCTCGCGCTACGAAGCCGCCAGCGGGTCGTTCCAGGTGGTCGTCGACATCACGACCAGCTCGGTGCTGCCCAGTTTCCTCGTGGGCAGCGACACGATGTTCATCGGCGTCGGCACGGACAACGCCTACGTGGACTTCTCCGGGCTGAAGGGCGACGCGGTCCAGGTCTCCGACGACCGCCTGTCCGCCACGGTCACCCTGGCGCACGCCCAGCTGGAGCCGGCGACGCTGGACGTGCACGAGTCGCACGTCTACGCGCAGCAGCAGGGCCTGTTCACCCGCGTCAACGAGTTCCTCAGCGGCAACCCGAACTCGCAGCAGGCGCTCTACGAGCTCGCCCAGAAGCAGATCCAGGCCGCGGCCGCGAAGAGCACGCTGATCGCCGACGCGGAGCGGAACACGAAAGCGATGCTGACGGGACTGCTGCAGTCGCTCGGCTTCAAGAACATCACGGTGAACTACGCCGACGACCCCCGCGGGGGCTGAGGTACCGGGGGCGAACGGACCCGCGCGGGACGACACTGGGGAGCCGCGGCGAACCGGCCGTCACCCCGAAGGAGTTCCGCTCATGGACATGAAGCTCGAAGTCGTGGTCCTGCCCGTCACCGAGGTCGACCGGACCAAGCAGTTCTACCAGAGCCTCGGCTGGCGCGAAGACGCCGACATCGACTTCGGCGCTTCCCGGATCGTCCAGCTGACTCCGCCTGGATCGAGCACGTCGGTGCACTTCGGCACCGGCATCACCGATGCCACCCCCGGCGGCGTGCGCAACACCTACCTGGTGGTCACCGACGTCGAAGCCGCCCGCGCCGAGCTCGCCGGGCACGGGTCGCGGTCAGCGAGGTCTTCCACCGCGACGCCACCGGCGCCTCGCCCCGGGCATCCACCCCGACCGCGGCACGTACTCGTCGTTCGCGTCGTTCAGCGACCCCGACGGCAACACGTGGCTGCTGCAGGAGATCACCGACCGCTTCCCGGGCCGGGTCGACGGCGTGACGTACGGCTCCGCCGAGGACCTCGAGCGCGCCCTGCGCGAAGCCGCCGCGGCGCACGGCGAGCACGAGAAGGAGACCGGGGAGCACGACGAGCAATGGCCGGCCTGGTACGCGCGGTACATGGCGGACCACCAGGGCGCCTGAGCCGCGGCGCGCCGTGTCTCGAGCGGTTCCGGGTTCGGCCGCGCGGCAGCCCGGCCGAGACCCGCCCGTCGAGCCCACGGCGCACTCCGCGGGCCATCCCCCTCAACGGTGCAGGTGCTGGGGCCAGTCCTCCGGCAGCCGCTCGGCCGGGCCCGGGGCCGACTGGGTCAAGGGGTGGTGTTCCGGGGCCGCCAGCGTGGGGCCGGACTCGTACATCGTCTCTTCCTCGTAGTCCCAGAACCACTCCTCGCCCGGCTCGAAGCTGCGGACGATCCGGTGGCCCGAGGCCGCCGCGTGAGCGCTCGCGTGCTGGCCCGGTGAGGAGTCGCAGCAGCCGATGCGGCCGCATTCCGCGCACCGGCGGAGGTGGAACCACCAGCCCTGCGGGTCCGCGGCGTCGCAGTCCGCGCAGCCCGGGCCACTGGGCGGCACCGCGGGGTCTACTCCTTGCATGCGAACTCCTCTGCTGAGCATTGCCTGGCAGACCCGACTCTAATCCGAACGCCGGGGGCTGCCGAATCGGCCGACCGGTCGCCGCGGAAAGTTCGGGATCGATTCAGAGATTTCTGCTAGCCTCGCCCCTGTCTCGCGGCTCACTGTGACGCCGCCCCCGTTTAGGCGAACTCACCGAGGAGCGCAATGACTGCCATCGTCCGGGTCAAGGGCCGCGAAGTTCTGGACAGCCGCGGCAACCCGACCGTCGAGGTCGACGTCGAGCTGGCGGACGGGTCGCTCGGGCGGGCCGCGGTACCCTCGGGCGCCTCCACCGGGACCCGGGAAGCGGTCGAGCTGCGTGACGGGGACAAGGCGCGCTTTCACGGCAAGGGCGTGCGCAAGGCCGTCGACGCCGTCAACACCGAGATCGCCGAAGCGGTCGTGGGCTTGGACGCCGAAGCGCAGGCCGAGGTCGACCGGGCGCTGATCGCGCTGGACGGCACCGCGAACAAGGCACGCCTCGGCGCGAACGCCACGCTGGGTGTTTCGCTCGCCGTGGTCAAGGCGGCCGCGGCCGCCAGTTCCCTGCCGCTCTACCGGTACGCCGGCGGCGTGTTCGCCCACCTGCTGCCGATGCCGATGATGAACATCATCAACGGCGGCGCGCACGCGGACAACCCGATCGACTTCCAGGAGTTCATGATCGGCCCGATCGGCGCGCCGACGTTCGCCGAGGCCGTGCGGATGGGCTCCGAGGTGTTCCACACGCTGCGCAAGTCGCTGCACGACGCCGGGCACAGCACCAACGTCGGCGACGAAGGCGGGTTCGCGCCCAACCTCAGCTCCGCCGACGAGGCGCTCGAGTTCGTGCTGCGCGCGATCGAGCAGTCCGGCTACACCCCCGGCGAGGACATCGCCCTGCTGCTCGACCCGGCCGCGTCGGAGTTCTACACCGGCGAGGTCTACGACTACACCGGCGAGGGCCGCAAGCGCAGCGTCGAGGAGCACGTCGCCTACCTCGCCGACCTGACCGCCCGCTACCCCATCGTCTCGATCGAAGACGGCCTCGCCCAGGACGACTACGACGGCTGGAAGCAGCTCACCGACACCATCGGCGACCGCGTGCAGCTCGTCGGCGACGACGTCTTCTGCACCAACGTGAACCTGCTGAACGACGGCATCGAGCGCGGCATCGGGAACTCGATCCTGGTCAAGGTCAACCAGATCGGCACCCTCACCGAGACGCTGACCACGGTGGAGACCGCGCACAAGGCGGGCTACTCCGTGGTCATGTCCCACCGTTCCGGCGAAACCGAGGACACCACGATCGCCGACCTCGCCGTCGCCACCAACTGCGGCCAGATCAAGACCGGCTCGCTGTCGCGCGCCGACCGCACCGCCAAGTACAACCAGCTCATCCGCATCGAGGAGGAGCTCGGTTCGGAGGCGCGCTACGCCGGCGCGAGCACGATCAGCGGCCGCCGCTGAGCGGGTAGTGGATCATCTCCACGCCGCCGGTGGCGTAGTGGGGGACATCGGCGGCCACGGCCTTGCCCGCTTCGGAACCCAGCGCGGTGGCCATCGTCTCCGCTGACTCGAAGTCGGCGTGGAACACGGCGAAGTACTTCCGCTCCCCCGCCAGGGAGGCCACGTCGAAGGAGTACTCCGAGTGCAGGAGGCCAGGCAGCTTCGCGGCCAGCGGCAGGTGGGTGCCGGTGTAGTACTCCCGGAAGTGGGCTTCGTCGGCGGGCGGCGGGTCGAGCACGGTGAGCCGGTGCATCGGTTCCCTTTCGGAGGTGGTCCCCTCCACCCTGGCACAACCCGGCCCGCGGTGCGCCGCGGACCGGGTGTCCGGTGTGGACGGTCGAGCGCCCGCCGCCCGGCCGGCGGGCCCCGCCGCCGTTACCCTGGCAGGGCGAAGTGCCGGCGAACGGGGGGAGCACGCGTGCGGGTGGCCGAACTGGTGCAGTCACCGCTGGTGCCACCCGGGCGGCCGGTCCGGCGGGTGTCCCAGCTGCTCTCCGGGCTGGTGCTCTACGGCTTCAGCGACGCGATGGTGGTCGCCGCCGGGCTCGGGGTCGAGCCGTGGGACGCGCTCGCGCAGGGGCTGACCCGCACGGCCGGGCTCAGCATCGGCGTCTGGACCAACCTGATCGGCGCCGCCGTGCTGCTGCTCTGGATCCCGCTGAAGCAGAAGCCGGGGCTGGGCACGCTGTGCAACGTCCTGCTCGTCGGCACCTCGATGGACCTCGCGCTGGCGGTGCTGCCGCCGTTCGGCCAGCTGTGGCTGCGCTGGGTCGTGCTGATCGCCGGCATCGTGCTCAACGGGTTCGCCACCGGCTGCTACATCGGCGCGCAGGCGGGCCCGGGCCCGCGGGACGGGCTGATGACCGGGCTCGCCCGGCGCGGGCACCCGATCTGGGCGGTGCGCTGGGGCATCGAGATCGCGGTGCTGGTGATCGGGTTCGCGCTCGGCGCCACCGTGGGCATCGGGACCCTGCTGTACGCCTGCGCGATCGGGCCGCTCGCTCAGCTGTTCATGCCGATGCTGGACATGGGACGGGGCAAGGGAACGCCCTGAGCACGCTGCCCGGCGGCGAGCCGGGCCGCCACGCCGAACCCGTGGAAGATCGCGGTGGAGACCGGGTCCGTCTCGGCGTACCACTCCGGGTGCCACTGCACCGCGAGGCAGAACCCGTCGCCCGCCGAGGCGGCCTCGACCACGCCGTCCGCGGCCACCGCCTCCACCCGCAGGTCCGGCGCGACCCGGTCGATCGCCTGGTGGTGCAGCGAGTTGACCGGCACGCGCGCATAGCCGAGCAGCTGCCGCAGCACGCCGCCTTCGGTGAGGTCGACGTCGTGCGCGGGCAGGTACTGCCGGTCGCGGGGCTGGGAAAGGTCCTCGCGGTGCTCGTCGCCGGGCAGGTCGCGCAACGTGCCGCCCAGTGCCACGTTCAGCTCCTGCAGCCCGCGGCAGATCCCCAGCACCGGCACCCCCGCCCGCAGCGCGGCCGGCAGCACCCGCAGCGCGAGTTCGTCGCGGGCCGGATCGACGGGCCCGTCCTGGGGCGGACCGCCGTAGCGGGCGGCCTGGACGTCGGTCTCGTGCCCGCCGAAGACGACGCCGTCGAACCGGCCGAGCAGCTCCGCCAGGTCCGGGGCCGGACCACCGACGACGGCCACCGAGCAGCCGGAAACCCGTTCCAGCGCCCGGACGTAGACCTCGCGCACCGCGAGGTGCGGCACCACGCCGATCGGTTCGGCCGACGCGGCGAGCGCGACCAGCGGCCGGGCGCTCACCGGGCCCCCGCCAGCGCGCGGGTGAGGTCTTCGAGCAGGTCGTCCGGGTGCTCCAGGCCCAGCGAAAGCCGGATCGAGCCGGGGGTGACGCCCGCCGCCAGCTGGTCGGCTTCGGGCAGCTGGGCGTGGGTGGTGGACGCCGGGTGCGTGGCCATCGACCGGACGTCGCCGATGTTGGTCACGTGCGCGAAGAGGCGGAGCGCTTCGATGAACCGGCGGCCGGCCGCCTGCCCGCCGGTGAGCTCGAACTGCACCAGCGGGCCGCCGTTGCCGCCGAGGTAGCGCCGCAGCAGTTCCTCCTGCTCGCCGCCGGCCAGGGTCGGGTGGCTGACCGAGGCCACCGCCGGGTGCGCGTCGAGGAACTTCGCCACCGCGGCCGCGTTCTCACCGTGCGCGCGCATCCGCAGCGGAAGCGTTTCGATGCCCTGGATCAGCAGGAAGGCGTTGAACGGGCTCAGGCACGCCCCGAGGTCGCGCAGCAGCGTTTCCCGCGCTTTGAGCAGGTACGGGCTGCGGCCCAGCGCGCTGTCGAGCCCGGCGCCGGTCTCGGTCCACACCGCGCCGCCGTGCGCCGGGTCGGGCTCGGTCAGCAGCGGGTGCCGCGCGGCGTGGCGGGTCCAGTCGAAGGTGCCGCCGTCCACGATGAGCCCGCCCAGGGCACTGCCGTGGCCGCCGATGTACTTCGTCGCCGAATAGACGAGGATGTTCGCGCCGAAGTCCAGCGGGTTGCAGACCATCGGCAGCAGCGTGTTGTCCAGCACCAGCGGCACTTCCGCCTGTTCGGCGAGCCCGGCGACGTCTTCGATCGGGAAGATGCGCAGCTTCGGGTTGGGCAGCGTCTCGCCGAAGTAGGCGCGGGTGCGCTCGTCGGTGGCGGCGGCGAAGTTCTTCGGGTCTTCCGGGCTGACGAACCGGGTCTCGACGCCGAACCGCCTGAAGGTGTTGGCCAGCAGGTTCCACGTTCCGCCGTAGAGCTCGTCGGAGCTGACGATGTTGTCCCCGGCCTGGCAGAGGTTCAGCAGGGCCACCGTGGTCGCGGCCTGCCCGGTGGAGACGGCCAGCGCGGCCGGGGCGCCGTCGACCGCGGCGATCCGCGCTTCCAGCACGTCGCAGGTGGGGTTGTTGAGGCGGGTGTAGGCGTGCCCGTCCTCGCTCAGCTCGAAGATGCCCGCGGCCGCACCGGTGTCGGGCAGCTCGTAGGCCGCGGTCTGGAAGATGGGCGTGATCACCGGCGCGGTCGGGCCGGCGCGCAGCTCGGCGCCCGCGTGCATCACGGCGGACTCGGCCCGCCGGAACTGCTTAGGCGTGCTGGCGGGGCGTTCAGTGACCGGCATGGGACAGCTCCCTCGGTTCGGACATGGACGTGACGATCGCGCTGACGGCGCTGGGCTGGCCCTGCGGACCGCGGGTGAACAGCCCGCCCAGCACGGCGTCGACCGCGGCGTAGTCCGGATCGGCCAGCCGCACCCGCCTCGCCTTGCCGAGGTTCCAGAACGGCGTGCGCGGATCGAGGTGGTGTTCCAGGTGGTAGTTGTCGTTGTGGATGCCGGTGAGGAACTTCTCCCAGCCGCGGCTCTTGCGGTTGCGCGTCATGTGCAGGTCCACCCGCGCGTCGCGGACGAGCGGCGTGTGCTCGGAGAGTTCGATGTACCAGCCCAGGATCTGGAAGCTCGTCAGGTACGGCACGAACCAGAACAGCAGCAGTTCGAGCGTCCACCCCTGCGACCAGCACACGCCGGCGACGGCGGCCCAGAACAGCCAGAACCCGGCGCGGTCGAACGCCCGCTTGGGACCGCGGACCGCTTGCGGCGCCTCCGGGCCGCGGCCCTCGCGCAGCACGCGGTACCGGTTGCGGACGAGGTAGCGCAGGTAGGCCCAGGTCTGCGTGCCGAACAGCGGCATCAGCACCACCCGGCGCACGTAGGTCCGCGGCGAGGCGGCCCGGTAGGCGCCCTGCTCGATGAAGAACCGCAGGTCCGGGTCGCGGTCCGGGTCGCCGAGCCGCGGGTGGTGGGTGAACACGTGCGAAACCTTGTAGGCGTAGTGCTGCTGGAAGATCGGGTACGCGGTGAGCACGGTGCCGAGCAGCATCCGCACCCGGTGGTCGGCGGCCCCGACGCCGTGGGCGCAATCGTGCAGGATCGTGGACAGCCCCCGCTGCCGGGCGCCGATGACCAGCACCGCGAGCGGGTAGCACCACCACGAAACCGCGACGCACAGCCACACGCAGGCCGCGATCCACACGACGTCCTCGAGCCAGGCGAGCCCGGCGTGCCAGTTGTCGCTGCGGTTGAGGGGTTTCATCCGGGCCCGCACTTCCGCGGGGAAGCGGTGCATCCGGTACCGCTTCCCGTCGTAGGCCCACTCGGTGTCCGGCACGGGTCCTCCCTGGGTCAGACGAGGGCCGTCAGCGGCACGCCGATGAACGTCGGGTCGAAGCGGCTGACGCCGTCGAGCAGCTCGTCGATCTTCTGCATCACGGCGTCGTCGAGCACGACGTCCACGGCCTTGAGGTTGTCCGTGAGCTGCTCGGGGCGCGAGGCGCCGGTGATGGCGGTGGCGACGTTGGGGTTCTGCAGCACCCACGCGAGGGCCAGCTGCGCCATGGTCAGGCCGAGCTGCTCGGCGACCGGGCGCAGTTCCTGCACGCGGCGCAGCACGTCGTCCTGCAGCCAGCGGACCATGTAGCTGCTTCCTTCGCCGTCCGTGGCGCGGGAACCGGCCGGCGGCTGCTTGCCCGGCAGGTACTTCCCGGTCAGCACGCCCTGCGCCATCGGGGACCAGACGAGCTGGCCCATGCCCTCCCGCTCGCAGGCCGGGATGACCTGGCTCTCGATGACCCGCCACAGCATCGAATACTGGTTCTGGCTGCCGATCAGCGGGATCCGCAGCTCGCGGGCCAGCGCGGCGGCGCGGGTGATCTGCTCGGCGGTCCACTCCGAGACGCCGACGTAGAGGATCTTGCCCTGGCGCACCAGATCGGCGAAGGCCAGCATGGTCTCCTCCAGTTCGACCGTGGGGTCGAACTGGTGGGCCTGGTAGAGGTCGAGGTAGTCGGTCCCGAGGCGGCGCAGGGAACCGTCCGCGGACTCCATGATGTGCTTGCGGCCCAGGCCCTGGTCGTTGGGGCCGCCGGGGCCGGTCGGCCAGTAGACCTTGGTGCAGATCTCCAGGCTCTCCCGGCGGAGGCCGGACAGCGCGCGGCCCAGCACCTCTTCGGCGCGGGTGTTGGCGTACATGTCGGCGGTGTCGAACGTGGTGATGCCGGCGTCCAGCGCGGCTTCCACGCATTTCCGGGCTTGTTCCTCCGCCACTTGCGAACCGTGGGTGATCCAATTGCCGTAGGAAATCCTGCTCACGGAGAGGCCGCTGCGGCCGAGTCGTCGATGTTCCATACCTCAAGACACTCCAAGCAAATTTCCGCGTAGTCAACGTTTAAAGCCGCGGATGAAGGGGCCGCGAATGGGGTTATCAAAAGTCCTGATGACCCCATCAACCGGTCCATGATCACATTTGCCCGGATCATTTCCCGCTGAGAGCGTGAGGTATCCGACGGGGGAAATCGAGATCGGAGAACAATGGTCGACAAGATCATCGACGCCGCACGTGCGGCGACGACCGCGGCACCGCCGCTGGGCACCGAAGCGTACGGGCGGTTCTGCACCGGGCTGGCCCACCGGCTCACCGCCGCGTGGCCGCGGATCCGCGAAGCGAACGACACCGACGTCGGACGAGCGCGGGAGCAAGGCCTGCCCGACGTGCTCGTCGACCGGCTCCGGCTGACCGAGGACCACCTCGCCGCACTGGTCGCCTTGACTTCGACGGTCGCCGGCGAACTGGACGAGCTGACCAGCCGCCCGCCGGGCACCCCGATCGGCGACTGGGGCGTGCGGCACCGCGTGCCGCGGCCGCTGGGCGTGGTGCTGATGATCTTCGAGGCCCGCCCGACCGTCACCGTCGAGGGCGCGCTGCTGAACGTGGCCGCCGGGAACGCGGTGATCCTGCGTGGTGGCAAAGAGATCGCGCGGACCAACGCCGAGCTCGGCGCCGCCGTCTCCGCCGCGCTGGCGGACGCGGGACTGCCGGCGGGCCTGGTCTCCGTGCTGGACGACCCCAGCCGCTCGGTGCTGCGCGACCTGCTGCGCCGCCCGGACGCGATCGACGTGCTGATCCCGCGCGGCAGCCCGTCCCTCATCGACTACTGCCACCGCGCGAGCACCATCCCGGTGCTGGCCAGCGGCGGCGGCGTCAACCACCTCTACGTGCACTCGAGCGCCGACCTGGCCCAGGCGGTCGAGATCGCGCTGGACAGCAAGCTCCCCGCCCCGGCCGGCTGCACCTCGCTCGAGGTCGCGCTGGTCGACCGCCCGGTGGCCGACGAATTCGTGAAGGCGCTGCTGGAAGGAGCCCGCCACGACGGCCGCCCGCTGACCATCCGGGTCGGCGAAGGCCTGGCGCGGCCGGAGACCACCGGCGACTGGCGGGTGGAGGCGCTGGGAGAGCACGACCTGGGCCGCGAGTTCCTCGACAGCACGATCGGCGTGGTGGCGGTGGACTCCCCCGGCGAGGCCGTGGAGTTCATCCAACAGCACGGTTCCGGCCACAGCGAGGCGATCGCGGCGAGCGACCCGGCGGTCACCGGCGAGTTCACGAACCGGGTCGACGCGGCCACCATCGTCGTCAACGGTTCCCTGCGCCTCAACGACGGCCCGACCCTGGAGCTGGGCTCGGAAATCGCGATCAGCACCAGCAGGCTGCACGCCCGCGGGCCGATCACGTTGGCCGCGCTGGTGAACTACTGCTGGGTGATCGAGGCCAACGGCCGGCTGCGCGAGGCGAGCTGATGCCGACCCTGACGACGGCGCCGCCGCCGTTGCTGCTGCCGCTCAGCCGGCGGCCGCAAGCGTCGCAGGCGGTGCTCGTGCACCCCGGCGGCGGTGGCCTGAGCCCCTACACCCCGCTGGCCGTGCGGCTGGCCCGCCGCAACGGCGTGAGCGGGATCCGGGCCGGCGGGTTGTTCGCCGGTGAGCGGCCCGACGACGACATCGAGACCATGGTCGAGCGGTACCTGCCGCTGCTGGACACCCTGCCCCGCCGCCCGGAACTGCTCATCGGCTGGTCGATGGGCGGCGTCCTCGCCTGGGAACTGGGCGCACGCCTGGCCCGGACCGGGCCCGCTCCCGCCGTCGTGATGATCGACAGCTTCACCCGCCGCGACGAGTTCGGCTCGGTGCACCGCGCCGACGTCGTCGAGCGGATCATGCGGTCGGTGCACGCCAAGGTCGCACCCCGCGACCAGCGCTGGGCCGAAGCCACCGCCCACGCGCACGTCACCGCGTCGGGACGGCACCGGGTGACCAGCACCCACCCCGGCCCGGCGCTGCTGATGGCCTGCGCGAGCCCGCACCGCCGCACCCAGGTCGAGAACTGGACCCGGTTGTCCCCGCGGCTGCGGGTCCGCGAACTGGACTGCGGCCACTTCGACGTGTTCGACGGGAAAGCGCTACCCGACGTACTCGCCCACCTCGACGAATTCCTGACCGGAGCACGAAACCGATCCCCGAAACCCCTTGGAGGGCAACGATGACGACCGGACCCGATCGCACTACGGTCTCCGACTCGGTCAAACGCGTGGTGATCGCCGAATCCCGGCTTTCGCTGGCACCGGAGGAGATCCACGACGACGAACCGCTCAACGGCGACCTGCTGCACCTCAACTCGCTGGGGTTCGTCGGCATGCTCGTGCACCTCGAAGACGCGCTCGACGTGACCCTGCCCGACGACCTGTTCGTCGGCCGCACGTTCAAGACCGTCGACGACCTCGTCGACGTCGTCGCCGAAGGCGCCACCGGAACGGAGGCACTGCGATGAGCCGCACTTCCCTGCCCACCAGCTGGCGCAGCGTGCTGCCGCACCTGGACGAGCCGCTGCCCCCGGACCAGAGCCCGGAGTCGCCCGCGGGCGGCTCGGACGCCGGCGTGTCGGTGAACCTGCCGTTCGCGCTGGTCCGCCAGTCCACCCAGAACCGCGAGTTCTGGGACATCCCCGCCGAGGTGCTCGACGCCTACCGCAGCTTCCGGCCCACCCCGCTGTGGCGGGCCCGCCGGTTCGAGGACGCCATCGGCGCGCGGGTGCCGATCTACGTCAAGTACGAGGGCGGCAACATCTCCGGCAGCCACAAGCTGAACACCGCGCTCGCGCAGGCCCACTACTACGCCAAGGCCGGCGTGAAGGAACTGGTCACCGGCACCGGGGCCGGGCAGTGGGGCACCGCCCTCGCCGCCGCCTGCACGATGTTCGGGTTGCGCTGCCGGGTGTTCATGGTCGGCACGAGCCTGCAGAAGAAGCCCTACCGGGGCACGTTGATGCGGGCCCTCGGCGCCACCGTGCACGCCAGCCCGAGCGACCTGACCGACGTGGCCGCCCGTGTCGGCGGCGGGGTGAACAGCCTCGCGCTGGCCATCGGGGAAGCCGTCGAGTACGCCGGGCGCACCGAAGGGGCCGCGTTCTGCATCGGCAGCGGCGAGACCTACAGCATCCTGCACCAGTCCGTGATCGGGCTGGAGACCATCGAGCAGCTCGCCGAGCTGGAGGCCACTGTGGACAGTGTGGTCGGCTGCGTCGGTGCCGGCTCGAACTTCGGCGGGATCGCGCTGCCCTTCTTCGCCGACGCCGCGACGACCGGGGCGGAGTGCCCGCGGCTGGTGGCCGCGGAGTCCAGCACCACCCCGAAGCTCACCCGCGGCGTCTACGCCTACGACAAGACCGACGCCACCGGGGTCAGCCCGATGGAGGCGATGTACACGATCGGCTCCAGCTACCCGATCCCCGACTCGCACTCGGCCGGCCTGCGCTTCCACGGTGCCGCGAAGGTCATTTCCGCCATGCGGCACCGGGACCAGGTCACCGCGCAGGCCGTCGGCCAGGTCGAGGCGCTGGAGGCCGGCCAGGCCTTCACGCGGTCGGAAATGGTGCTCCCCGCACCGGAATCCGGGCACGCGCTGGCCGTCGCCGCGCGCCTGGCCACCGACGGCGGGTCGGACCGCGGCGTGGTCGCCTGCGTGAGCGGGCACGGCTACCTCGACCTGTCGGCCTACCAGCAGCTGCTCGACGGCGAGCTCACCGCCGAGCCGCCCGCGGAGCAGGCGCTCGTGTCGGCGATGGATCGGCTGAAGCCGGTCCAGGGACTGGCGGTCGCGGGGAGTGGTCACCATGGCTGAGCAGCTGGACCACCGCCTCTTCGACTGCGTCCAGGTCAACCTGGCCGAACTCGCCGACCGCCTGCACGGCACGGGCACCCACCTCGCGATGGGCCGCGTCCTGCGCTTCTGGCCCCGCCCGGGCGCGGACGCGCTCCCCACCGTCGAGCCGCAGGTAGACTCGCAGGTGGCCGAGTCCGCCGCGCTGCTGGGCTTGCGCGTCACCCGCCGTGCGCGGATCGCCTCCGCCGGCGAACTCGAACCGGGCCCCGGCTGCTACGCGGTGGCGGACGCCTACCACCTGCCGTGGGTCCCCTACCACCGCAAGGAGCACCTGCAGCACAGCTTCCTGGTCGAGCCGGACGGCGACGGCGTCGCCGTCGTGGACGGCTACCACAACGACACCCAGTGGGGCGCGGCCCGGCCGGGCCGGTGGACCCTCAGCCGCGAGGAGCTCGCGGAAGCGCTTCCCGAAGGCGCGCTGACTTTCGACATCGCCGCCGGGGACCGTCCGGCCGACCGGACGCCGCTGGTCGAACTGGCCGACGCCGGCACGTACGTCGCGGCCTACGCCGACCACCCGGACCGGGTGCGGGCGGTGCGGGGGCTGACGCTGCAGACGTGGCTGCTGAGCCGCAGCCGCCACCTGCACGCCGCGGCCATGGGACTGGACACCGACACCGTCCGGGCGCACCTCGGCGAGTGGAACGCGCTCGCGAAGCAGGTCTACCTGGCGAGCCGCCGGGTCTCCGCGGGCCGGGCGGAACCGCGCGCGGTGTACGACCGGCTCCTCGAGTGCCTCGCGACCGACCACGTCGCGTTCACCGAGCCCACCGAGCCGGTGGCGGTGTCCACAGTGGACAGCGACGAGGTGCCGACCGGGGTGCGCGACTCCGTCACCGCGGTGATCGGGACCGTGCTGGGCACCCCGCCCCCGGCCGACGCCCGCACGCTCGGCGAGATCCCCGGCTTCAGCTCGTTCCGCATGATGGAGATCGTCGAGCGGATCGAAAGCGACCTCGGCGTCGAATTCGCCGCCGAAGACCTGGTCCCGGAAAAACTCACCCACGTCGACGGCCTGTGCCGGGCTGTCCTGGCCGCAGGAGGAACCCGATGACCTACGCACCGCGAGTGCTCCACGAACTGCTCGACCACGCCGCCCGGCTGTGGCCGAACCGGACCGCGCTGACCTGCCGCGGCACCTCGGCGACCTACGAGGAGCTCGCCGGCGCCGCCCAGCGGGTCGCCGCTTCGCTCGCCGTCCGGGGCGCCCGCCGCGGCGACCGGCTGCTGATCAACGCCCCGGCGAGCACACTGCTGCCCGCCGTGGTCTTCGGCGCCGCCCGGGCCGGGGTCGCGTTTTCGCTGCTGCACGAACAGGTTCGCGGCAGCAGCCTCGACCACGTGCTCGCCGACTCCGAGCCGGTGCTCGTGGTGACCGACGACGAGGACGTGCGGAAGTCGGCCGAAGCCGCCGGCGTCCCGACGGCTTCGGTGGCGGAGCTGGCCGCCGGTCCCGGCCGGACCGTCGACCTACCCGCTCCCCCGCTGCCGGTCGACCCGGTGTGCCTGATCTACACCTCGGGCACGACGTCCCTGCCCAAGGCCGTGGTCAGCACGCACCAGCAGCTGCTGTTCGCCACCGGCGCGATCGCGTCGGTGCTCGAGTACCGCACCGACGACGTCGTCTACAGCCCGCTGCCGCTGTCCTTCGACTACGGCCTGTACCAGGTGTTCCTGTCCGTCACGGCGGGGTCGAACCTGGTGCTGGGCGCGCCCACCGAGGTGGGACCGTCGCTGGTCGGCAACCTGGTGCGCTCGGGCGCCACCGTGCTACCCGCCGTCCCGGCCGTCGCCGAGGCGCTCAGCGCGTTGCTGCGGCGCCGCCCGAAGCCCGCACCCGACCTGCGGCTGCTCACCAACACCGGCGCGGCGATGCCCACCGGCACGCTGGAATCCCTGCGTGCGGCCATCCCCGGCCTGCGCGTGCAGCTGATGTTCGGGCTGACCGAGTGCAAGCGCGCCACCATCATGCCGGTGGACGGCGACCTGGACCGGCCCGGTTCCAGCGGCCGCGCCCTGCCCGGCACGGAGGTCTTCGTCATCGACGACGCCGGCGAGCGGCTGCCCGCCGGGGAGGTCGGCGAGATCGTGGTGCGCGGCCCGAACGTGATGGCCGGGTACTGGCGCCGTCCCGAGCTCACCGCGCAGAAGTTCCCTCGCGTGGACGGGCTGTTCCCGGAGCTGCGCACCGGCGACTACGGCCGGCTCGACGAGCAGGGCTACCTCTACTTCGACGGCCGCCGCGACGACATCTACAAGGAGCGCGGGTTCCGCGTCAGCGCCACGGAAGTCGAGTCCGCCGCGCGCGGGGTGCCCGGTGTCCGCGAAGCCGCGGTGCTGGTCCCGAAGGACACCCGGCCGGCCTGGCTGTTCGTCACCGGCGAGCTGGCCGCCGAGGGCGTGCTCGACGGGATGCGCACCCGGATCGAGGAGTTCAAGATCCCGGCGAGCTGCCTGCGCGTGGAGACGCTTCCGTTGACCGGCAACGGGAAGGTCGACCGCAAGGCGCTGGCGTCGATGGCCGAGGAGGTGTCCGGTGGAGCTGCTCGCTGAGCGACCCGCGGGGCTCCCGGAGCTGCCCGGCGGACTCGCCGGGCTGCCCACCCCCGCCTACGTCTACGACCTCGCCGAGGTCCGCCGCAACCACCGGCGGCTCGACGGCGCCCTGCCCGGGGGCACCGGGCTGCTGTACTCGCTCAAGGCCAACCCGCACCCGGACGTGCTGAGCACGTTGCGCGAAGCCGGTGCCCGACCGGAGGTCTGCTCCACGGGCGAGCTGCGGGCCGCGCTCGACGCCGGCTGGCCGGGCGCGCAGGTGCTCTACACCGGACCCGCCAAGCGGGACGCCGAGATCACGGCCGCGCTGCGGGCCGGCGTGCGGGAGTTCTCCGTGGACTCCCCGCACGCCATCACCCAGCTCGACCGGCTCGCCGGCGAGGCCGGGGTCCGCGCCCGCTACCTGCTGCGCGTCAACGACGACCAGCCGGTACCGGGGCAGGGCCTCGCGATGACCGGCGTGCCCTCGCAGTTCGGCGCCGACACCGGCTGGATCGTCGCCGAACCCGCCCGCTTCGCCGGCGGCGAGCACGCCGAGGCGGTGGGGTTGCACCTGTACATGGGCACCAACCTGACCGAAGTGGACGACCTGCTCGGGCAGTTCCGCCGGGCGCTGGCCACCGCCGCGCGGCTGCGGGAAGCCCTGGCCCCGCACGGGGTCCGCTTCCGGACCCTCGACCTGGGCGGCGGTTTCGGTGCCCCGTTCGCGAAGGACGGCACCGCCGTCGACCTGCCCGGGCTGCGTGAAGGCCTTGAGACGCTGTTCGCCGAGGAGTTGCCGGGCTGGCGCGAAGAGGGCCCGGAAATCGTGTTCGAATCCGGGCGTTATCTCGTCGGCACAGCGGGCACCCTCGTCACGGCGGTGCTGGACGTCAAGCGCTCGCACGGCAAGGACATCGTCGTGCTGGAGTCGGGCATCAACCACCTCGGCGGCATGTCGGGGATGCGGCGGCTGCCCCCGCTCGCACCCCGCCTGCTCGGCCCGGGCGGCCCGGACGTCCTGGAGGCGCTCGTCGCCGGACCGCTGTGCACGCCGCTGGACACCTGGGCGCGCACCGCGAAACTGCCCGAACTGAGCCCCGGCGACCTGGTCGCGGTGCCGAACGTCGGCGCCTACGGGCTGTACGCCAGCCTCGTCGCCTTCCTGGGCCACCCCCTGCCGGCGGAGGTCGTCGTCGACGGCGACCGCCCCGGCGCCCCCGCGCGGACCTCCCGCGTGGGCCTGGTCAGGACCACTGACCCCCGAGATGAGGAGTGAACATGGACCCCCGCATGGCCGAACTGCTGACCCCGTACCTGAAGTTCCTCAACGGCCGCGAGCTCGGCCCGGACGACTCCCTGCGCGAGCGCGGGCTCGACTCGATGCAGTCGATCAACGTGCTGTTCGAGATCGAGGACGTCTTCGGCGTCTCCCTGCCGGACGAGGACATCACCGACGCGACCTTCGCCACCGGCGGCACGCTGTGGACCGCCGTGCAGGCCCAGCTCGAGCGCGAGGGGGTCTCGTCATGACCACCGCACCGCTCGCCGAACTCGTCGGGCGCGTGACCAAGGTCGCCGAGGAGCACGTCCGCCGGACCGACGACGAAGCGACGTTCCCGGTGGAGGCGCTCGACGAGCTGCGCGCGACCGGACTGCTCGGGCTGCTGGTGCCCGCCGAAGACGGCGGGCTCGGCGGATCGCTGGCCGACGTGCTCGAGGCCAGCACCGAGCTGGGCCGCGTGGACATGTCGCTGGCGATGATCTTCGCGATGCACTGCCAGCAGGTCGCCGCCGTGCTCGCGCACGCCGAAGGCAAGCTGCGCGCGGAGCTCGTGCCGGAGATCGCCGCGGGCCGGCTCTACCTCGGCTCGGTGACCACCGAGGCGGGCAAGGGCGGGCACCTGCTGACCGCCGAGTCCGCCGCCGCGTGGCAGAACGGCGAGCTGCTCGTCGACCGCTTCGCCCCGATCGTCACCGGGGGCAAGCAGGCCGACGGGTTCCTCATCACGATGCGGTCGCCGGACTCCGAAGCCGACAACCAGGTGTCGCTGGTCTACGCGTCCCGCGAGCAGGTGGAGATCGAGCCCGCCGGTGGCTGGAACCCGCTGGGCATGCGGGCCAGCGACAGCGGGGCCATGAAGCTGCGCGGCCGGCTGCCCGCCCACCAGGTCGTCGGGCGGCACGGCGACTTCCACACCATCGTCACCACCGTGTTCGGACCGCTGGCCCACCTCGGCTGGGCGTCCTGCTGGCTGGGCACGGCGGCCGGGGCGCTGTCGCGGGTGATCGCGTCGGTGCGCGGCAGCCGCGGCAAGACGGACCTGAACTCGGAGCTGCTGCTGACGCGGCTGTCGCGGTCGCGCCAGCGGCTGGACACCGTGCACGCGCTGATCGGGCACGCTCGCCAGGTGGTCGAGACCACCGCGGACCTGAGCGTGCCGAAGGTGCAGCTGCTGATCAACGCCGTGAAGATCACCGCGGCCGAGGAGTGCTACCGCGCGGTCGACGAGCTGGTCGACGCGGTCGGGATGCGCCACGGCTACCTGCGGGACTCCCCCACGCGGCTGGAGCAGTCGCTGCGGGACCTGCGTTCGGCGGTGCTGAACTACAGCAACGACCGGCTGCACCTCGCCGACGGCCGGCTCACCCTCCTCGACCAGGAGGTGCGCTTTGCCTGACACAGCCCTCCTGGACGGCGGCGTGCTGTCCACTGTGGATGCGGCGGCCGGCGGCGCCCGGGTGTGGCAGCGGCTCGGTTCGGCCGGCGTGCTGCGCGACCAGTACCGGCAGCGCACGCCGACCGGCCTGGTCGCCGACCCCGCGCGGCTCGCGGCCACCCTGCGCGAGGTCGACGCCCGCGGCGACAACGGGATCACGTTGAGCGTGCTGGTCCAGTCGGCGAGCGCCCTGCCGATCCTGGCCGCCGGCACCGGGCCGGAGTTCGACCGCGTCGCCGACGGCGACTGCGAGGTCGCGCTGGCCGCCACGGACACCGCGGCGGCCGGCTCCGACCTCACCGGGCTCGGCACCGAAGTCGAGATCGACGGCGACACGGTCCGGCTGGACGGCGGGAAGCGGTGGGTGACCACGGCGACCCGGGCGGCGTACTTCCTGGTGCTGGCCCGGCACCGGCCCGGGCGGCACTTCACGGCGTTCACCTGGGTCCTGGTCCCGGCGGACGCGGCGGGCGTGCGCGTCACCCCGGCGACGACGACGCTCCTGGCGGGCGCGGGCATCGGCCACGTCGAGTTCTGCGACGTCCGGCTGCCCGCGTCGGCGGTGCTCGGCCGGCAGGGCCGCGGCTTGGCGCTGTTCGCCCGGCACATGGGCACCGAGCGCCTCGCCGGCGCCCAGTGGGCCACCGCGCTCACCAGCCGGGTGCTGGCGGAGACGCGGGAGGCGTTGACGCGGCGGGAGATCGACGGCCGCGCGCTGTGGGACCACGACTCGATCCGCCAGGAGTTCGCGGCCTGCCTGGTGCGGGTGCGCTCGTTGCGCGCGCTGCACGAGGCGCTGGGCGAGCGGGTGGTGACGGACCACGACACGACGAGCGCGGCCCTGCTGAAGGCGTCGATCGGCCTGACGGCCGACGAGGTCCTGTCCAGCTGCGCCCGCTGGCGCGGCGCCGACGGCTTCGCCGACGACGGCCTCCAGCTGGTCCGCGCGGAGGCGGCGGTGTTCGGCATCGGCGGCGGGGTGACCGAGCTGATGCTCGGCGCGATCGCCGACGACGCCGAGTCCCTGCTCACGGAGCTGCGGACATGAGCACCCGAGCGGACGGCGGGCCGGCGCGGGACCACCTCGGCCTTTCCCGTGACGGTGCCGGGCACGCCCCCGCACCTTGCCGCGAAAGCACCCCCACCCCCGCACTTTCACGTGAAAGTGCGGCCCTCGAACCGGCACTTTCACGTGAAAGTGCGGGCCTTGGAGCGGCGCTCTCCCGTGAATACGCCGCCGTCCGCCGAGAGGCCGTCACCGTCGCCGGCCTCGGCGAGCCGCGGGTCGACCCCCACGGCCACCCCGAAGTGACCGCCGACGGCACCCAGGTCGCTCCCGGCGTCTGGGTCGCCTCGGCCGACCGCACCGACCTCGGCGACGGACCCGTCCACCCGGACGACCTCGCCGAAGCCGCCACCCGGCCGGCCTGGCACCGCCCGGAATTCCTCGCCGGGCGGCACCTCCTCCGACGCCTGCTCCGGCGGGTGCGGCCCGACCTGGCCGCGCTGCCGGTCCACGCCGACCCGGCCGGGAAGCCCCGGCTGCACGGCGCCCCGGACCTCGCGCTGCCCGGCATCACCGTCTCCCACGACGGGGAGCGGATCGCGGCGGCCGTCTGCGCGCACGGGGACGTCGGCGTCGACGTCCAGCTGCCGCCGGACCGGCTGAGCGACTCGGCCGTCCGCCGGTGCCTGGGCTCGCACGCCGCCGCCGTCGCCGGGCTGCCCCGGCTCCTTCGGGCGAAGGAGTTCGCCTGGGTGTGGACCGTGCAGGAGGCGTGCGTCAAGGCGGCCGGCACCGGCATGAGCGGACGGCCCTGGTCGATCGACGTCCCGCCCGGCGCGCTGTCCGGGCGCTGGGGCGGCTTCACCTGGCTGAGCTTGCGCACCCGGTCGCCGGTGCCGCTGAGCTGCGCCTTCCACCCCGCACCCCACCGGTGACCCACCACGACAAGGGAGGTCGACGTGCACCTCATCAACGCCCCGGACGTAGTCCCGGAACTCAGCTGCTACACCACCAACCTGGTGGCCTACCTCGAAGTCGACGACCCCGGCGTCAAGACCCGGCTGGCGCACGCCGTCCGGCTGGCGGTCCGCAGCGACAGCGGGCCCGGGGACCTGGTGTTCTCCCAGCACACCCGCGTCGACGACGGCGCGCCGCTCGGCTACTTCGGCGCGACCGGCTGGGAGGGGGCCGCGGCCGGGTTCCACGCCGAGATCGCCCAGTCGGGGCGGGTGCTGACCGTCGCCGACACCTTCCACCTGCCCTGGTCGCCGGCGTGCGAGATCGCACACTCGCCGCACTGGCTGCTGCTGCTCGCCCGGCGTGACGGGCGGTGGCTGGTGGCCGACCACTTCCGCGCGCTGACCCCGCTGGGCGAACAGGAACCGTTCCTCGGCTGGCTGGACGACGCCACGCTGGAGCGCGCGCTGGCCCCGCACGCGCCGTGGCCGGCGGAGATCGCCAACCGCGACCGCTACGCGCTCGGCACCGCCGCCGAACCGGTGCACGCCGACCGGTTCCGCTGGCTGGCCCGCACCACCGGCGAGACGCCCGCCGACGACCCGGCCCCCTGGACGCACGGCCTGCCCGAGACGCTCGAGCGCGTCAGCGAGGTGCTGACCGGGGACGAGACCGCCGCCGCCCGCTACGGCGACGACCTCTGGGCGGCGAGCCGGCACTACACCTACCACCTCGAAGTGCTCGCCGCGAACGGCGACATCTGCGCGGAGGCCGCGGCCGCGGCGGCGGTCAGCTGGGGCGAGCTGCCGAAGGTCGTCCGGTTCGCCGCGGAATCCGCCGTCCGGGGGCGGCCGCGCGCCGGCCTGCTGCGGCGGACCTTCGACGACCTGCTGCGCGTCCAGGAAAAGACGACCACCGAGCCCGTATCGGAGGCATGAGCACCATGGAGACCCTGTACCAGTGGTTCGCCGAGTCGGCCGAAAAGCACGCCGCCGAACCCGCGCTCGAAGTCGGAGCGCGCACCCTGACCTACGCCGGACTGCGAGAGCTCGCCGGGCACATCGCCGCCGAAGCCGTCACCGCGGTGGGGTCCGTGCCCGCCCGGATCGGCATCCTGGCCGAGCGCAGCGTGCTGACGTACGCCGGTTACCTGGCCGCGCACCGGCTCGGCAGCACCGCCGTCCCGCTCAACCCGGCCTTTCCCGAAGAGCGCAACCGGATGATCGCCGAAGCCGCCGGCCTGGACCTGGTCCTCACCGAGGAGACGGCCGGCCTCGGCGTGCCGGAACTGGTGATGGCCGAACCCGGCGACGGCGCCGCGCGCACCCCGCCGGAGCCGCGCACCGGTGACCTGGCCTACATCCTGTTCACCTCGGGCTCGACCGGGAAGCCCAAGGGCGTCCCGATCCGGCACCGCAACGTCTGCTCCTACCTCGGCCACGTCGTGCCGCGGTACGGGATGGCGCCGGGCAGCCGCGTCTCGCAGACGTTCGACCTGACCTTCGACCTGTCGGTGTTCGACATGTTCACGGCGTGGAGCGGCGGTGCGACGCTCGTCGTCCCCAGCCGCGAGGACCTGCTGGCGCCGGTGCGGTTCGTCGCGGAGAAGCGGCTCACGCACTGGTTCGCCGTGCCGTCGATGGTGTCCTACGCCCAGCGGCTGCGCAGCCTGCGGCCGGACAGCATGCCGTCGCTGCGCTGGAGCCTCTTCTGCGGCGAGCCGCTGACCACGCACCAGGCCGAGGCGTGGCAGCGCGCCGCACCCGGCGGCGTCGTGGAAAACCTGTACGGGCCCACGGAACTGACGATCAGCTGCGCGGAGTTCCGGCTGCCTGCCGACCCGGCGGACTGGCCGGTGACGCCCAACGGGACCGTGCCGATCGGGCGACCCCACCCCAGCGTCAGCCACGTCGTGCTCGACGACCAGGGCCGTCCCGCCGTGGAGGGCGAACTCTGCGCGCGCGGCCCCCAGCGCTTCCCCGGCTACCTCGACCCGGCCGCCAACGAAGGCCGGTTCTACCACTTCGGCCCGGGCGAGGAGACCGCGCGGCTGCACGGCGCGGACGACGAGCTCGACGACACCGCCTGGTACCGCACCGGCGACCGGGTGTCCTGGCAGGACGGTGCCCTCGTCCACTTGGGACGGTCGGACCAGCAGGTGAAGGTGCAGGGCTACCGCGTCGAACTCGGCGAGATCGAGGCCGTGCTGCGGGACCAGGGGGCGGTTCGCGACGCGATCGTGCTGGCCCTGCCCGGCAGCGGCGGCACGACCGAGCTCGAAGCGGTGTGCACGGGTTCGGGCCTCGACCCCGACCGGCTGCTCACCGCGGCGGCCGCCCGGCTGCCCGGGTACATGGTGCCCCGGCGGCTCACCGTGCTGGACGCGCTGCCGCTCAACGTCAACGGCAAGATCGACCGTTCGGCACTCACCGCGCACGCGATCGGGCAGCGCGGATGACCGCCGGCGCACCGGAAGGGAAGACCATGGGAACCGCACAAGCCACCCAGTCCCCGCTCGCCACCGTGCCGGACCTGGTGCCGACGGAAGGGTTCTGCCGCGCGATCGCGAAACTGCCGACCGGCGTCACGGTCCTGACGACGGTCACCGAGGACACCCCCGTCGGCTGCACGGCCAACGCGGTGATGTCCCTTTCGGCGGACACCCCAAGCGTCCTGGTGTCATTGGGCACCCACAGCCGCACCCTCGCGGCGATCCTCGACACAGGATCGTTCGCCGTCAACACGCTGTCCTGGTCCCAGCGGGCGCTGACCCGCAAATTCGCGACGGGCAGCCCGGCCGAGCGCTTCGACGGCGTCCCGTGGCAACCGGAGCGCAGCATCCCGGTGCTCTCGGCGGCGGGGATGGCCCTGGTCTGCGAGGTGGGAGACACCGCGACGCTGCTGGACCACACGGTGGTGGTGGGCAAGGTGGTCTGGCTGCGGGACACGAACGCGGCCCCGACGGTGCTTTACGGGAGGGAGCAGTACCCGTTGGGGGCTTGAGGAGCCGGAGAGCCCGGCCCGCCGGATCGGCGGGCCGGGTTTTTTGCTGTGCGCTGCTGGCCCACAGTGCCTCACGGGCGGCGGCGAAACCCTCTCGAGGATGAGCGATCAGGAACGCCCGGCACCGGCTTCCCGGAAGGCCCGGCGCTCGGCCTGCTTCCGGCGGGCCCGGCGCTCGGCTGCTTCCGGCGCCCTCGCCCGCTTCCGGCAAGCCGGCCCTCGGTCGGCCGCGTCCCCAGCCGGATCGGCACCGGCCCGCGAGGTCTGCGTGCCGCAACCCCGCACCGCAATCGTCGGCGGCAGGCCCCTTGGCGATCCCAGACGCTCGAAGCCCGAAAAGCCCGGTCCGCCGGATCGGCGGGCCGGGCTTCTTGCCGGGCGAACTCGGTTCAGAGAGCAGAACGGCGAGCCGGGCGCATGCCCGCGTCCGCGACCTGCTCCGCCGTCGCGCGGGCGGCCGCGTCCAGCAACACCGAAAACCTCGGGTCCGTGCGGATTTCACGGTGCCAGGCGACCTGGGTGAAGACCTGGAACGGCGCCGTCCACGGCACCTCCACCAGACGGCCCTCCGCCAGCTCCTTCGCCACGCTGAGGCGAGGCAGCAGGGAAATACCCAGGCCCGCCGTCAGCGCGTGCTTCACCGCGTCGATCGAGCCGAACGTCAGGGCACGCACCCGGGTGTCGGCGGCGTCGCCCAGTGTGCGCTCGAACAGCCGCTGGTAACCGCTTCCCCGATGGGCGCACAGCAGGGGTAGCCGCGCCAGGCGCGCCGTCGGGACCGGCTCCGAGCCGACCGGGCCGTCCTGGCCGGCGACCACCACGAGCGGCTCCGGGCACAGCAACGTCGAGTCGGCCTTCGACGACGATTCGCAGACGTCGATGAAAAAGGCACAGTCCACATCGGAATCGCCGATCCGGCTCCACGGGTCTTCCTCCAGCGGCCGGATCTCCAGCGCCAGCTCGGGGTGCCGCCGGTACAGGTACTCGACGATCGGCACCAGCCGGTAGGACGTGAGGCCGCTGTCGGCGCCGACCGTCAGCACGTCGCCGACCGCGGTGCCTTCCAGCACGGTCTCCTCCGCCAGCCGGCTCAGCTTCACGATCTTGTGGGCGTAGCGCCGGAAGCGCTGACCCGCCGTGGTGAGCCGGACGAGCGCGCCGGTGCGGTGGAACAGGTCGCAGGCGAGGTCGCGCTCCAGTTTCTTGATCCGGGCGGTGACCGTCGGCTGGGCGACGCTCAGGTCACCGGCCGCCTTGGTGAAGCTGGACTTCTCGGCGACGCTCAGGAAGGTCGTCAACGATGCGGTGTCCACAGCTCGGTTCACCACCGGTCCGCGCGAGCGGTACGGGGTTCGAACCCCGTACCAGGGCGAGTGTTCCTTTCGCTGAACGGGGTGGATTTTCGCGGCACCGCCGCACGCACGCCGTGGTCGCGTTGAGCAGTTCTCCGATCGGCCGCGTCCTCGCGGCGGTGGAGCAACCCGGACCCGGACACGAAACCTCCCAGCGGCCGGTGGCAAACCACCGGCACGGCACCCTTCACGACGACGTTCCCCCGATCGGCATCCGCGGCGTTTTCCCGCCGGTGGAAGACCTCTTGTTTTCCGATTTGCGGATACCACCCGGCCCGGACCGGGAAACTGCTCCCATCGGGCGGGCGGCGGCGCTCGGCGCTTTCACCCGCCGTGGCCGGTACGGCAACGTCCTTCACTCCAAAAGACCAGCATCGCCCCGTCATCCCCTTCATCCTCTCCGCGGGATGAGCACACTTTTCGAACCTGCGAGCTTTTCCTGCGTTTCACGGCCGAGCCACTTGCCCCGACTTCGAATCAGCCGAACACCAGACGCAGCACGGCACTCACGACGGCGGCGCCGATCATCGCGGTCAGGATGGACCGCTTGCCGGCCAGCAACGCGACCCCGGCGCCGACGCCCGCCAGCGCGGTGAGCGTCCGCGTCGAAGACACGTCCCCCGAGGTCGGCCACAGCAAGGTGA
Organism: Amycolatopsis sp. NPDC049159; assembly: GCF_040648295.1. NCBI lineage: Bacteria > Bacillati > Actinomycetota > Actinomycetes > Pseudonocardiales > Pseudonocardiaceae > Amycolatopsis > Amycolatopsis sp. NPDC049159. The sequence goes on along the minus strand of NZ_JBEZDL010000015.1, from coordinate 168,583 downwards.
CCACGAGCCCGGCGATGAGGGCCGGGGTCGCGCACGTCAGCGCGTTGCGCAGCCAGGGAGGCAGTTCCCGCCCGCCCGCCGCGAGCGGCACGACCACCCGCAACGTGAGCGCGGTGGCGCCGAGCGCCAGCACGATCACCCATTGGTACGTCATCGCCGCACCCCCAAAGCCGCGCCGGCCACGGCACCCGCGGCGCCGGCGACCAGCACCGGGACACCCGGGGGCGCCCACGAAACCAGCGCACCCGCCGCGACGACGCCGAGGACCGCCAGGATCCACGCGCGCGCGGTTTTCAGGTGCGCGCGCAGCAGGCCGAGGAAGAACACCGGGTAGGCGGCGTCCAGGCCGAGCCGGCCCGGGTCGCCGATGGCGTCGCCGAGCAGGGCGCCCAGCGCCGTCCCCGCCGTCCAGCCGCACAGGCACAGCGCTCCGGCCACACGCAGGGTCCGCAGGTCGTAGCGCCCGTCACCGCGGTGGGCGATCGCCCAGGACCCGTCGGTGATCAGTAGCGCCGTTCCCGCCCGCGACCACGCCGACCCGGTCAGCGCCGGGGCGATCGTGGTGCCCATCAACAGGTACCGCGCGTTGAGCGCGGCCGCGGCGCCGACCACGGCCCAGACCGAGCCGTGCTGCCCGATGACAGCGACGGCGCCGTACTGGGCACTGCCGGAGAACACCAGCAGCGACATGGCCACCGGGGCCAGCACACCCATCCCGACCGAGGCCGCGAGGGCACCGAAGGCCATGCCGTCCGCCAGGTCGGCCGCGGCCACCGGCAGCACCGGGCGCACGACCCGGGCCGGTGAACGGCGTTCAGCGGTGGTTTCGGTCACGATGTTCACCTCCTCGGGCTCGACACGATCAACGTTACCAACCAACCCGAGTGTTGGTAACCCGGCCGAGTGGCACTACCCGGCAAATTTCTCGGTAAACACCTGAAACACCAGGGTTGCGCCGTTCGTGGTAACCAGCAGTGGGAGTTACTGGTAATCTGCTGGTCATGACCCCGAGACCGGCGGCACCACCCCCGCTCACCGTGCTCCAGAGCCTGGTGAACACCCGCGAGCTGCTGGAAAACCGCGACGACTTCACCGCGCCGGCCGGCCTGCTGGCGTGGTCGGAAGCGCAGGGACTGCCCTGCCCGGCCCGGCCATCGGAGGCGGACCTGACCCGGATGAGCCGGGTTCGCGAGGCGCTGCGGCAACTGCTGCACGGCGGCGAGGGCGCACCCGCCGCGGCGGCCGTGCTCAACGGCGAACTGGCCCGCACCGGCACCCGCCCGCTCCTGCAGGCCGGCCCGCCCGGCGCGGAGTTCGTCGGCGACGGCGCCACGGCGCTGGACACGGCGATCACCCGGGTGCTGGCCACGCTGGTCACCGCGCGCCTCGACGGCTCGTTGGCGCGCTTGAAGATCTGCGGTGCCGAAGACTGCCTGTGGGCCTACTACGACCGCTCCCCCAACGCGGTGAGCCGCTGGTGCGAGACGTCGGTCTGCGGCGCCCGCCACAAGATGCGCGCCTACCGCGCCCGCCGCGCCGCCGCGACCACGAGCTGAGCCCGGACAGCGGACGACGGCGTGGCGACCGGGGCCGCCACGCCGTCGTCACCGGGGATCACCAGCCGACGGCGACCACCAGCCACTGCGGGTCACCGTGGGACACGAACGAGGACTGCGCCGCCACGTCGTCGTACGGGAAGCCGTACGCGAGACCGTTGATACCGTGGTCGTGCCAGAACTTCGCGTAGTAGTTCGCCGGCGCCGCCTGGTAGTACCGCGCCGGGTCCTGCCACTGCGACTGCGGGAGGTGCGCGGTGTGCCGGTTGAGCGCCGCGCACATGTCGGGGTTGCCGGCCAGCGAGCCGGCGCACCCGGTGATGTTCGACGTGGGCTCGTTGACGCCCACCGACTGCGCGTAGGCGGTGAAGTAGTTCGCGTACTTGCCGCCGGCGCGGAAGTCCGGCGCGCTGCCCGGCGCGGGGATCCGGTACGGCGCGTTCACCGTCGCCAGGCCCTTGAACTCCGTCGGCACCTCGGCTTGGAACTTCGCGAAGGTGGCCGACCGGTCCTCCTGGAAGGTCGGGTAGTCGTCGCCCACCTGGACGTCGTAGCCGTCGTGGGCGTGCAGCCGCATGGCCAGCTTCAGCGCGAACGCGTCGACGCGGGTGGTGTTGCCGTTGAAGACGTCCGGCCCGACGGTGAACTCGATGAAGTCGGCGTACTGGCCGTTCGGGGTGCCGAGGTAGAAGTACATCCGCCCGGCGGAGTTGGCGGGCATGTCGATGTAGGGCTGCTCGGCGATCGAGTGGGTCTGGCCGCCGAAGTTCCAGAACACCTGGCTGTCCGGGTACTTGCCGTTGGTGCGGTTGAGCACCTTGACGGTGAGCACGTTGCGGGCGGCGGGAATGGTGCTCGTGTCACCCCAGAACGAGTCCGGCGGGGTGCCGGGCTGCGTCGGGACGGTGCCGCCGCCGGTGCCGTAGACCTGGAACTCCCAGAGCGAGACGCCGTACGGTGTCGCCCGCGCGGTGGTGTTCAGGCGCACGTACCGCCCGGAGCCGGTGACGTTCAGCGTCTGGGTGCCGCCGGTGGCGGTCGTCGTCTGGTACACAGTGGACCAGGTGGATCCGTTGTCGGACACCTGGATCTGGTACGCCGTGGCGTAGGCGGCCTCCCAGCGCAGCACGACCTGGCTCACCGTCGCGGCGCCGCCGAGGTCGATCCGGATCCACTGTGGATCGCTGAACTGCGACGACCACCGGGTGGCGGTGTTGCCGTCCACGGCGGCGGTCGCGGGGGTCCCGGCGTTCTCGACCGAGGACGCGGTGACGGCTTTGCCTTGGGAGATCAGGGGGTCGGCCGCGTTCGCGGCGGGGGCGGCGAGCCCCAGCACGGCGACCGCGAGGGCCGCCGCCAAGGTCGCCAGTCGGGTGCTGGGTCCGCGGCGACGCAGCCGCGGCGGGGCGTTCGTGGGCATGGTTCCTCCCTGGCCGGGGAAGTGGGCGGACCCGCCGCCGGTCAGGGGACGGCGTCGTCCGGCTCGCCCCTGAGCGCCGGGCGGATGCCCACGGGGGCCGGCGGGGACGATCGGTAGAAAGGTTCATACCACCGGCACCGGCCTGTCAAGGCTTGACAGTTCGGCCCCGCGGAGCGATCCTCGGAACCGGTTCCACCCCGATCCTCCTGCGTGGCACCGCCACCCGCACAGGGGCCGGCTCACCGGGAGTCAGCCATGCCCAGCGGTACCCCACGACGCTTCAGCGGCGGGCACTCAAGCCGTCGAGGATCAACGCCAGCATCGACCCCGACCGGTCCTCCGGTCCCGACGCCGCCCGCCAGAGGGCACCCGTGAGCTGCAGGAAGTCGCGGGGGTCGGCGTCGGCGCGGATGGTTCCGCCGGTCTTGCCCGCGTCGAGCAGCCGCGTGATCGCGGCGATGACCGGGCCGTAGGTCTGCTCCGTGATCGCCTGGTGGCCGCCGGGGCTGAGCGCGTCACCGAGGCCGTGCTTCTTGCGCATCGCGGCCACCAGCTCGACCGTCCAGCTCCGCAGCGCCTCCAGCGGCGGCAGCTCCGCGAGCAGCGTCTCGACGGACGCGAGCAGCCGGTCGACCTCGTCCTGGTAGATGGCGAGCACGAGCGCCTCCCGGGTCGGGAAGTTCCGGTACAGGGTGCCGGGCCCCACGCCCGCGAGCTGCGCGACCCGGTTCATCGAGACGTCGCCCCCTTCGGTGAACGCCTCGCGGGCGACCTGCAGGATGCGTGCCCGGTTTTCCCGGGCGTCCGAGCGAACCATGTGCCGTCCTTGCTATCCGGAGAGGTCTCCACCACCTTAGGTGGAGACCTCTCCGGAACCATAGGTGAGCGCCGCTCGTCCCGCCAGGCACTCCTACCGACTTGCGAGGTTTCTCATCGCCGAAGTACTGGTCACCGGCGGCTCCGGGTACATCGGCAGCTGGTGCGTGCTCGCGCTGCTGGCCGACGGCCACACGGTCCGCACCACCGTGCGGGACCTGGAGAAGGAGCCCGCGGTACGGGCGATGCTCACGGCGGGTGGGGCGCCCTCGGACGCGAAGCTGACCGTGTTGCCGGCCGACCTCGAGCAGGACGCCGGCTGGCGCGAAGCGGTCGAGGGCTGCGACTACGTGCTCCACGTCGCTTCGCCGACCCTCACCAGTGTGCCCAAAGACGACGAGATGGTCGTGCCCGCGCGGGACGGCGTACTGCGCGTGCTGCGGGCCGCGCGCGGGGCCGGGGTGAAGTCACGGGTGTTCACCGAAGCGGACTGGTCCGATGTGGACGCCGGGATCCCGGCGTACCGGAAGTCCAAGACGCTCGCGGAAAAGGCGGCCTGGCGGTTCGTCGACGAGCACAGCGGCATCGAACTCGCCGTCGTGAACCCGGTGGGCGTGCTCGGCTCGGACTACTCCCCGTCGCTGGGGCTGGTGCAGCGGATGCTGGCCGGGGACCTGCCCGCGCTGCCCAAGTTCGCCATGGGTTATGTGGACGTGCGCGACGTCGCGGACCTGCACCTGCGGGCGATGACCGACCCGGCCGCGGCGGGCGAGCGGTTCCTCGCGATCTCCGGGCACAGCCTCTGGGTGCGCGAGATCGCGGCGGTACTGCGCGAGCGCCTCGGCGACCGGGCGGCGAAGGTGCCCACGCGCGAACTGCCGGTGTGGACCGCGCGGGCCCTCGCCCGGATCAACCCCGGCCTGCGCATCCTGGGCCCGCAGCTCGGCCGGAACTACGACGCCACTTCGGCGAAGGCGCAGCGGGTGCTGGGCTGGTCACCGCGGCCGATCGAAGACACCATCGCCGACACCGCGGAGAGCCTGCTCGCGTTGAAGGCCGCCTGAGCTCAGCCGACCGCCACCACCTGCGTCCCCGGCCGCGGTGGCACCCCGGCCGCGAGCAGCACCGCACTCGGCGACGGCCCGGCTTCGGTGTCGTCCCGGCCAGGAACCTGACCTGCCGGGGCCGGGCCGGACCCGGCGGCGGAGATCGTCACCTCGGGTAGCCGGCCTCGCCGAGCGCGGCCGGCCCGGAATCCGCGTCGGGCACGCTTCCACGGTCTCCTGTCGCGACGATAGCCCGCTGATAGCGGTTCGGAAGCGGGCCCGGTCAAGCTGGGCGGACCCGCCGGTCCTGGCGGCGGCCGACCCCGGGGCCCCGGCCCGGGACGACCCAGCGGAGGGACGCCGAATGGCGCCTGCGGAGGCAGGGGAACACACCGTCGCCGTCGGAATCGACCACGTGCGGCTCAGTTACCACTACCTCGATATCGGGGACATCGACGGATACGGTTCGCTTTTCACGGCCGACGCCGTTCTGCATTACCCGGGAATGGCGCCGATCCGCGGTCGGGGCGCCATTGAACAATTCCGCGCGACCGGTCCGGTCCGGCGGTACACCCTGCACACCGTGACGGTGACGCACGGTGAGGTCGTGGCGGCAGGGGACATTGCCGTGGCTGGGCCGAACGGCGGAAGTACAAATACCGCCTTCGTCGACAGCTTCACGCTTTCGGACTATGGGCTTATCCGCACGCAGAAGACAGACTTCGGTTCCAGGGGGAATCCACGAACGGCCGGGTGAGCGCGGGGCAGCGCGGTGCCCGGCCACGGATCGGCATTGAGGAACAGCGTGAGTTCGACGAGCGGGCCGTCCGGCGAGCAGCCCGTCTACCGCATCCTCGGCCCCCTCGAGATCCGGGACACCACCGGCGGCGAACTGCGCATCCCGCCCGGGCGGCAGCAGATCGTCCTCGCCGCGCTGCTGGTCGAGGCGAACCGGGTGGTGAGCCTGGACCAGCTGATCGAAGCGATCTGGTACGCCAGTCCCCCGGCGACGGCGCGGACGCAGGTCCAGATCTGCGTCTCCCGGCTGCGGCGCGCGCTGGCGGCCGCGGTCGGTCCCGACACGCTCGTGACGCGCGGCCCGGGTTACGAACTGCAGGTCGCCGACGGGCAGCTCGACGCCCGGACGTTCACCGACCTCGTCGCCGAGGCCGCCGCGCTCACGCGCGCGGGTGCGCTCGAAGACGCGTCCCGCACGCTCGACACCGCGCTCGCCCTCTGGCGCGGCCCCGCGCTGAGTGGCACCGGGAGCCGGCTGCTGGAGGCGAAGGCCAACCACCTCGACGAACAGCGGCTCAGCGCCGTCGAAGCCCATTTCGACCTCGGGCTGCGGCTCGGCCGGCACCACCAGCTGATCGGTGAGCTGGCGAGCCGGGTGAGCGAGAACCCGCTGCGGGAACGCCTGCGCGGCCAGCTGATGCTCGCGCTCTTCCGGTCCGGGCGGCAGGCCGAGGCGCTGGAAACCTACCGCGCGGGCCGGGAACTGCTCGTCGAGCAGCTCGGGCTCGAACCGGGTGACGAGCTGCGCCGGCTGGAGTCCGCGATCCTCCTCGACGACGTCGCGCTCCGGCGGAGCCCGGTTCCCGAAGCACCCGCGGCGCCGGCGCAGCCGCCGGTCGTGCCGTTCCAGCTGCCGGCCGACATCGCCGACTTCAGCGCCCGCGACGCGCTCGTCGAGCACACCGAACGGCTGCTGCTGGGCGACCCGGGCCGGCGCGCGACGCCGGTGGTGGTGCTGGCGGGCAAGCCCGGCGTCGGCAAGACCGTGCTCGCGGTGCACGTGGCGCACCGGATCGCCGACGACCACTGGCCCGACGGCCAGCTCTACTGCGACCTCGGCGGGACCCGCGCGCACCCGGCCGAGCCGCTCGACGTGCTCGGCCGGTTCCTGCGCGCACTCGGCGTCCCCGGCCCGGCGGTGCCCGGGTCGGTCGACGAACGCGCGGAGCTGTACCGGCAGCGGCTGGCGGGCAAGCGGATGCTGGTGGTGCTGGACGACGCCGAGTCGGAGCGCCAGGTCCGCGAGCTGCTGCCGGGCCGGTCCAGCTGCGTCGTGCTGGTGACCAGCCGCGTCCGGCTTACCGGGCTGGCCGGGGCCGGCGTGCTGGACGTCGACGTGCTCGACCCGGAGCAGGCGACCGAGCTGCTCGCCACGATGATCGGGGCGGAGCGGGTGGCCGCCGAGCCGGCCGCGGCCACCGCGCTGGTCCGGCTCGTCGGCGGGCTGCCGCTCGCGCTGCGGATCGTCGCGGCCCGGCTCGCCGCGCGCCCGAGCTGGTCGCTCGCGTGGATGCTGGAGCGCCTTTCGGACGAACGGCGCCGGCTCGACGAGCTCGCGCACGGCGAGCTGATGGTGCGGGCCAGCCTCGCCCTGACCTACGACGGCCTGGCCGACGACGCCCGGCGTCTGCTGCGGCTGCTGAGCTGCCTGGACCGGCTCAGCTTCCCGGTCTGGGTGGCGGCGACCCTGCTGGAGACCGACCCGATGCGGGCGGCCGACCTGCTCGAACGGCTCGTCGACGCGCAGATGCTGGAGATCTCGGCCGTCGAGCGGGACGGCAGCCCGCGCTACCGCTTCCACGACCTGATCCGGCTGTTCGCCCGCGAGCAGCTCGACGAGCACGAGCAGGCGGCCGGCCGGCGCGCGGCGCTCGCCCGGGTCGCGAGCGGCTGGCTGGGCCTGGCCCGCGAGGCGCACCACCGCATCTACGGCGGCGACTTCACCGTGCTGCACGGCTCGGCGCCCCGGCTGAGCCCGCCGGCCGGCGCGGTCGACCGGATCCTCACCGATCCGCTGGTGTGGTTCGAGGACGAGCAGGACAACCTGTGCTCGATCGTCGCGCTGGCCGCCGAGGCGGGGCTGGACGAGTGGGCGTGGGACCTGGCGGTCACGCTGGTCGCGCTGTTCGAAAACCGCTGCTACTTCGACGACTGGGAGCGCACGCACCGGCTGGCGCTGACGGCCGTCCGCGCGTCGGCCAACCGCCGGGGCGAGGCGGCGCTGCTGTGCTCACTGGGTTCGCTGCACCTGAGCCGCGCGCGCCCGGACGCGGCGGCCGAGCCGCTCGCCCTCGCGCTGGCGACGTTCGAAGACCTGGGCGACGCCCACGGCAAGGCGATGGCGCACCGCAACCTGGCCCTGCTGGACGAGGCCCGCGGCGCGGAGTCACAGGCCCAGGCCCGGTTCGAGTGCGCGCTCATCGAGTTCCGGCTGGCCGGCGACCCGGTCGGCGAGGCGTACGTGCTCGGCAGGCTGGCGCAGACGGAGCTCGACGCGGGCCACGAGGAGCGCGCCGGGGCGTACCTGGCGGAGGCGCTGCGGATCTGCGACCGGACGGGAACACCCCGCGTCGAGGTGCAGCTGCGCTACCGGCTCGGCGGCCTGCTGATGCGCCAGGGCCGGCACGAGGAAGCGGTGGAGTTGCTGACGGGCCTGCTGACGCGAGCCCGCGCGGCCCGTGATTTGGCCGGCGAAGCCCGCATCCTGCACCGGCTCGGCCTGGCCCACGCCCACCTCGGCCGCCGCGACGAGGCCGGGAAGTTGTTGCGGGAGGCGCTGGACCTGCAGAACCGCATCACGGGCGGGGATCCCGATGAAGGCGTGCGCGCCGACCTCGCGGCGCTGGAGGCCCTGCCCGGCTGAGCGGAGCCGGGCGCTGTCGGCGCGGCCGGGCCAAGCGCCGGGCCGGTTCACCACGGGGTGTCGGCCGACGTCCCGTTCCACGGCGTGTCCAGCGGGGCCGCCCACGGGGTGTCGACCGGGCTCGCGCTCCACGGGGTGTCCGCCGTCGTCGACCACGGGGTGTCCGCCGGGTCCGCCTGGGCCGTCGTGCTGCCGAGGAGCGGGAGGAGGAGCGCCGCGGCGATCGCGGTCAGGGCCGGGAGAATACGCACCGTTGGTCTCTTTTCGTCCGGAGTGGGCGCTGGATTTGTGCCTCCGACGTTAGGAAATCCCGATATCGGCGCGCTATCACGCGGGCTATCCCCCACCGTGCGGCTGCGTGATACCGCCGGGATAGCCGCGCTCACGATGCTCGGTCCGTGGTGGAAACCGCATCCGGACCAAGCCGGGCCCCGCGATCGGGAACGGCGCTGACGAGAACGGACTATTCGTGCAGCGGAATTTCGGTGAACTGCTGAAGGCGCACCGCGCAAAACGCGGCGCCACCCAGCGGCAATTGGCGGACCTGTCCACGGTGAGCATTCGCGCCATCCGCGACCTCGAGTCGGGCCGGGCGCACCGGCCGCGCCGGGACACCGTGCGGCTGATCGCCGACGGACTGGGCCTGCGCGGCCGCGAACGCGCGGCCTTCGAGGCGGCCGGTGCCCACCCGGCGGACGGCGACTTCCGGCTCCGGTGCGCCGACCCGGCGCCACCACCGGCGCCGCTGGACGCGCTGCTCGGCCGCGACGAAGAGGTCGCGGCCGTCCACGAACTGCTGGCCGCGGGCAGCCACCGGCTGGTGACCATCACCGGGCTCGGCGGCGTCGGCAAGAGCCGGCTCGCCCAGGAGGTGGCCGTCGGGGCGCACGAATCGGGCGGCGTGCTCGTGCTGTGGTCGTCCGCGACGAGCCACCAAGACCTGCTGAGAACCACCGGCCTCGGGGAACTCGCCGTCCTCGTCGGCGACCGCCCGGCGCTGCTGGTCCTCGACGGGCACCCGGCCGACCGCGTCCGGCTCGACGACCTGGCCGTCCTGCTGCGCGAGTGCCGCGGGCTGCGGGTCCTCGCCACCGCCCCGGCGCCGTTCGGCCTGCCCGGCGAGCGCGTTTTCCCGCTGTCGCCGCTCGCCGTACCCGACGCCGGCGTCGACGACCCCGGCGCGCTCGCGGCCGTGCCGTCCGTCCGGCTGCTGGTCCGCGAGGTGCGCCAGGTCCGGCCCGGGTTCACCGTCGACCGGACCACGGCGGCCGACGTCGCCGCGCTCTGCCGCCGCCTCGACGGCATCCCGGCCGCGCTCGAGGCGGCCGCTTGCTGGTTCCTGGTCTACGAGCCGGCCGACGTCCTGGAGCACGTGCGCACCGACCCGTTCGCGCTCACCGCGGACCACCGCCCGGGGCTGCGCGACACCCTCGACTCGGCGGTCCGCGGCCTGGACGACGCCGAAGTCTCCCTGCTGGCGCGCCTGACCGGGCTCGACGCGGGCTGGTCGATCGGCGACGTGGCCGTCCTGACCGGCATCCCGGCGGCGGCCGGCGCCCGGTTCGTCCGCCGCCTGGTCCTGCACGGCCTGGTCCGTCCGGCCGGTCAGGACCGCACCCGCTTCCGCACCTTGGACCTGGTGAACGCCCTCGGCCTCGGCGAGCGGATCGCGGTCTGAGCGCTGCGGCTCCCCGCCGGGGTCGCGAAGGACTCATTCGCGACCCCGGCGGTCCCGAATGGGTCATTCGCGACCTTCGAGCCGGCGCGCCACCACCGGACCGACCGCGGACAGCGCCGCCGGCGTGGTCAGCTCGCCGTGCCGGACCGCGACTTCGTGCACCTCCAGCCGGCCCTCGACGTACGGCTCCCACGAAGACGGCCTCGGCGAATCGACGTGCTTCCCTTCCGTGGCGCGGAAGAACAGGACGTCGCCGGCGAACCCGTCCGGCCGGTGCGCGCGGGCGAGGGCGCTGTTGTGGGCGAACACCGCGGGCAGCGCGTCCACCACCGACGGCGCGAGGGCGGCCAAGGGACTGCCCTCCGAAAGCAGGATCGACCGGAACGAGGCCAGGTCCACAGCGTCGGGAACGTCGTGCCCGAGCGACGCCAGCAGCGCGGCCAGCGGGTCGGGCGGGGCCGCCACGGCACCCGACGGCGGGTAGCCGTCCAGCATCGCCAGCAGCCCGACCTTCTCGCCCTGCTCCTGCAGCTGCGCGGCCATCGCGTGCGCGACCTGCGCGCCGAACGACCAGCCCAGCAGGTGGTACGGCCCGCGCGGCCGCACCTGGCGAAGCTGCTCCAGGTAGTCCTTGACGAGCTCGTCGACCGTCGCCGGCCGCCGGTCGGGCTCGGTGAGGCCCCGCGACTGCAGGGCGTGGACGGGCCGGTCGACGTGCGCCAGCAGCCCCGAGTACACCCAGCCGAGGCCGGCGGCCGGGTGGACGCAGAACAGCGGCGCACCGGAACCCGCCGAACGCAACGGCAGCAGGACCGCCAGTTCGTCGCGGTCGGTACCGGTCGCGGTGCCCGTGCCCAGCGCGCGAGCCAGCCCGGCCACGGTCGGGGTCTCGAAGAGCACCCGGATGCCCAGTTCGGCGCCGAGTTCCCGGCGGATCAGGCTGATCAGCCGCGCGGCAATCAGCGAGTGCCCGCCGAGGTCGAAGAAGCCGTCGTCGATCGACACGTCGGGCACGTCGAGGACCTCGCCGAAGAGGCCGCACAACGCGCGTTCAAGGGCGGTCCGCGGGGCCCGGCCCGCCACCACGGCGGTGACCGGGGCGGGGAGCGCGGTGCGGTCCAGCTTCCCGTTCGGGGTGAGCGGGAGGTCGTCCAGCACCACGAATGCCGACGGCACCATGTGCCCGGGCAGGAACGCCTCGCAGTGCGCCTTCGCCGAGACGCCGGGGGCCGCCGCGAGGTAGGCGACGAGCCGGTCCTCGCGCAGCACGGTCACCGCCTGCCGGACGCCGGGGCAGCGGCCGAGCACGGCGTCGATCTCGCCCAGCTCGATCCGCACCCCGCGGACCTTCACCTGGTGGTCGGCCCGGCCGAGGAAGTCGAGCCGGCCGTCGCGCCGCCACCGCACGACGTCACCGGTGCGGTACATCCGCTCCCCCGGCTCGCCGAACGGGTCCGCGACGAAGGCGGCGGCGGTCAGGCCCGGCCGCCCGAGGTAGCCGCGGGCCAGCCCGCTCCCGGCGAGGTACAGCTCCCCCGGCACCCCGGCGGGCACCGGGTTCAGCCGCCGGTCGAGGACGTACACCCGGGTGTTCGGCACCGGCCCGCCGATGTCGGGCGGCCCGTCGCCGTCCGGCGTGACGTCCCCGCCGGTGGCCATCACGCTGCACTCGGTCGGCCCGTAGCCGTTGACCAGCCGGAACTCGGCCCCGGCGGGCGGACGGCGGCGCAGCCGGTCCCCGCCGGCAACGACGACCCGCAGGTCCGGGCTGGGAAACCCGGGTTCGTCGAGCATCAGCTCCAGCCGGGGCGTCGGCAGGAACGCCACCGTGATCCCGGCGAGCCAGTCGGCGAGCGCGCCGGTGTCGTCCAGCACGCGCTGGGCGGGCAGGTGCACCGACGCGCCCGCGGTGAGCAGCGGCCACGTCTCGAACACGGCGGCGTCGAACCCGAGCGCGGCGACGTGCCCGCCCCGGTCCGCGGCCGTGACGCCGAATTCGCGGTGGTACCAGGCGCAGAGGTGCGAAAGCCCGGTGTGGTCGAGCACCACGCCCTTCGGCCGCCCGGTCGACCCCGACGTGTAGATGACGTAGGCGGCGTCACGCGGGCTCAGCGTCACCGAGGGCGCTTCCGCCGGCCGCGCGGCGATCGCGGCGGCTTCGGCGTCGAGGCACAGCACCCGCGCGGTCCCCTCGACCCGCGGGGCGAGGTCCGTCGTGGTGATGACGACCGGCGCGGCTGCGTCGGCGAGCATGAACGCCAGCCGGTCCGCCGGATAACCCGGGTCGAGCGGCACGTACGCACCGCCGGCCCGCAGCACGGCGAGCTGGGCGACGAGCAGTTCCGGCCCGCGCGGCAGGCAGACGCCGACCAGGGTGCCGCGGGTGATCCCGAGGTGGTGGGCCAGCCGGTTGGCCCGCCGGTTCAGCTCCGCGTAGCCGAGTTCCCCGGCTTCGCTGACGACGGCGACACCGTCGGTGCGGTCGGCGATCTGCGCCGGAACCGGGCGCCACGGGCCGAAGTCCACCGGGTCCGGCGCGGTCAGCAACCGGCGCCGCTCGTCCGGGGCCAGCACGTCGAGCCGGTCGATCGGGGTGTCCGGCGCCGCGATCGCCGCGGCGAGGACCCGGAGCAGCCGCGTCACGAAACCGGTGACGGTCTCGCGGTCGAACAGGTCGGTGCGGTAGGCGAGGCCGCCGCCGATCCCGCTCGCGCGGCCCGGGTCGAGTTCGTGCAGCGACAGCGCCAGGTCGAAGGCCGCGGTCCGGACGGCGACCGGCTCGCCGCTCACCCGCAGGCCGGGCAGCTCGAGCTCGGCGTCGTCGGCGTTCTGCAGCACGAACAGCACCTGGAACAGCGGGTGCCGGGCCAGCGACCGCGCCGGGTTGAGCTCGTGCACCAGCCGCTCGAACGGCACGTCCTGGTGGGCGAACGCGCCCAGGTCCGTCTCGCGGACACGGGCGAGCAGCTCCCGGAACGTCGGCGCACCCGCCGTGTCGACGCGCAGGACCAGCGTGTTCACGAAGAACCCGACGAGGTCGTCGAGGGCTTCGTCGGTGCGGCCGGCGACCGGGGTGCCGATCGGGAGGTCGTCCCCGGCGCCCAGCCGGTTCAGCAGGACGGCGAACGCGGCCTGCAGCACCATGAAGAGCGTGACCCCGCCCTCGCGGGCCAGGTCGCGGAGCCCGGCGTGCAGGGCGGCGTCGATCTCGACCGGGACCGACGCACCGCCGTGCCCGGCCACCGCGGGCCGCGGCCGGTCGGCCGGCAGCGCCAGTTCCTCCGGGAGCCCGGCCAGCCGCTCGCGCCAGTACGCCAGTTCGGCGCCCAGGATCGAGCCGTCGTCGTCCGGGTCGCCCAGGACTTCGTGCTGCCACAGGGCGTAGTCGCGGTACTGGACCGGCAACGGAGTCCACTTCGGACTGTCTCCGGCGCACCGGGCGGTGTAGGCCGCGGAGAGGTCGCGGACGAGCGGGCCCATCGACCAGCCGTCGCTGACGATGTGGTGCTGCACCAGCACCAGGACGTGCTCGTCCGCGCCGAGCACGAGCAGCCCGGGCCGGAACGGCCGATCGGTGGTGAGGTCGAACGTCGCCGCCGAGGCCGCGTCGAGGGCCTCGGCCAGCCCGGACTCGTCGATCGGCCGGACGTCGAGGGCACCGTCGGCGGCGAGGACCTGCTGGCACGGGCTGCCGTCCAGCTCCGGGAAGATCGTGCGCAGGGCTTCGTGGCGGCCGGTGACGTCGGCCAGCGCGGCGGTCAGCGCGGCCCGGTCGAGGTGGCCGGTGAGCCGCAGCGCGCAGACCACGGCGTACCCGGCGTCGCGGCCGTGCAGCTGGTTGAGGAACCAGAGCCGTTGCTGGGCGTGGGAAAGCGGGATCCGGTCCGGGAGCGGCCGCGGGCGCAGCGCGGGCCGGACGGCCCGGCCGTGGTCGATCCGGGCGGCGAGCCCGGCGACGGTCGGGGCCTGGAACAGGTCGCGGATCCCCAGTTCGACGCCGAGCGCGGAGCGGGCCCGGCTGATCAACCGCGTCGCCAGCAGCGAGTGGCCGCCGAGGTCGAAGAACCCGTCGTCGATCCCGACGCGGCCGACGCCGAGCAGCTCGGCGTACAGTCCACAAAGGATCTCTTCGGCCGGGTTCCGCGGCGCCCGCAGCGAGCCGGGCTCGGTGACCGGGGCGGGCAGGGCCCGGCGGTCGACCTTCCCGTTCGGGGTCAGCGGAAGTTCCGGCAGGACGACGACCGCGGCCGGCACCATGTACTCGGGCAGCACAGCGGCGAGGTGACCCCGTACGTCGGCCGGTTCGGCGGTGCCGGTGCAGTACAGGACGAGCCGCCGGTCACCCGGGATGTCCTCGCGCACGACGGCGACGGCTTGCGTGACGCCCGGGTGCCGGGTGGCGGCTCCGGAGACTTCGCCGAGTTCGAGGCGCTGTCCGCGCAGCTTGACCTGGTCGTCGGTGCGGCCGAGGTACTCCAGCTCACCGGCGTGGGTCCAGCGCACGAGGTCGCCGGTGCGGTACATCCGCTCGCCCGGCGCGCCGGGGTCGGGCACGAACCGCTCGGCGGTGAGGCCGGGCCGGTGCAGGTAGCCGTCGGCCAGCTGGATCCCGGCGAGCCAGAGTTCACCGGGCACACCGGGCGGCACGGGGGCTAACCTTCCATCGAGGACGTACGCGCGGGTGTTCCACACCGGACGTCCGATGGGGACAGTGGGCTCGCCGGGGGTGAACGGGTGGTGGCTCGCCTCGACGGCGAACTCGGTCGGGCCGTAGAAGTTGGAGAGCCGGGCGTCCAGGGCCGCCGTGCACCGCTCGGCCAGCGCCGGGGTGAGCGCCTCGCCGCCGCAGAACACCTGCCGCAGCGACGGCACGGCACCGGGTTCGGCGAGGAAGGCTTCGAGCATCGCCGGGACGAAGTGCGCCACGGTGATGCCCTCGGTGCGGATGAGTTCGCGCAGGTAGGCGGGATCGCGGTGCCCCCCGGGCCGCGCGAGCACCAGGGCCGCACCGGTCAGCAGCGGCCAGAACAGCTCCCACACCGAGACGTCGAACCCGGTCGGCGTCTTCTGCAGCACCCGGTCGTCCGCGCCGAGCGCGTAGCCGGCCTGCATCCACGCCAGGTGGTTGACGATCCCGGCGTGCGGCATCAGCACGCCCTTGGGGCGCCCGGTCGACCCGGACGTGTAGATCACGTAGGCGGGGTGGGCCGCGGTGATTTCGGGCAGCGGCCCGTCGCCACTCAGCCGCGTCTCCGCGGTGAGGACCAGCGACGGCCGGGCGTCGTCGAGGAGGAAGGCGATGCGCTCGGCCGGGTAGCCGGGATCGACCGGCAGATAGGCCGCGCCGGCGCGGTGGACGGCGTGCACCGCCACCACCAGGTCGAACGAACGCGGCAGCTGCACCGCGACGACGTCGCCGGGCCGGACCCCGTGCGCGCTCAAGGCACGCGCCAGCCGCTCGACGCGGCCGTCCAGCTCGGCGTAGCTCAGCGACTCGCCTTCGAACACCACCGCCGTCGCGTCCGGCGTGCGGGCCACCTGGCGGGAGAACAACGCGGGCAACGTCTCCGCCGAGATCGGCTCCCCGGTCGCCGTCCACCCGGCGAGCGAGCGAAGGTCCATTTCGGACAGCAGGCCGATCCGGTCCAGCGGGGTGTCCGGGTCGGCCGCGACCGCGTCGAGGAGGCGGACCAGCCGGCCGGCCAGCGCCTCGGCGGTGGCGCGGTCGAACAGGTCGGCGGCGTAGGACAGCGACCCGCTGATCCCGCCGTCGTGCTCGGCCAGGTTCAGGCCGAGGTCGAACTTCACCGCGTCGGAGTCCAGGACCTCCGGCGTGACGTCGAGGCCCGGCAGCGCCAGACCGGCGTCGCCGGTGTTCTGCAGCACCAGGAACACCTGGAACAGCGGGTGCCGCGCGAGGGAACGGGCCGGGTTGAGCTCGTGCACCAGCCGTTCGAACGGGACGTCCTGGCGGGCGTAGGCGGCGAGGTCGGTTTCGCGGACGCGGGCGAGCAGTTCGCGGAAGCTCGGCGCGCCGCTGGTGTCGGTCCGCAGGACGAGGGTGTTGACGAAGAAGCCGATGAGCCCGTCGAGGGCTTCGTCGGTGCGCCCGGCGATCGCCGTGCCGATCGGGACGTCCTCCCCCGCGCCCGAGCGGGTCAGCACCGCGGCGAGCGCGGCCTGCAGCACCATGAACAGGGTCACCTGCGCGGACCCGGCCAGCGCGCGGAGCCGGGTGTCGAGCCCGGCATCGATCTCGACGGGCACCGAGTCGCCCCGGTGCGACGCCACCGCGGGGCGGGGCCGGTCGAACGGCAGCGGCAGTTCGTCGGGGATCCCGGCGAGCTGGGTGCGCCAGTAGGCCAGCTGGGCGGCCAGCAGCGACTCCGGATCGGCCGCGTCGCCGAGCAGATCCCGTTGCCAGAGCGTGTAATCGGCGTACTGCACCGGTAGCGGCGCCCACTCCGGCGCCCGGCCCGCGCGGCGGGCGGTGTACGCCTCGGCGAGGTCGGCGACCAGCGGGCCCAGCGACCAGCCGTCGGCCGCGATGTGGTGCAGCGTCAGCAGGAGCAGGTGCTCGTCCGGGGCGTCGGCGACCAGCGAGGCGCGGAACGGCGGCTCACAGGACAGGTCGAACGGCCGTGTCCCGGGCTCCGTCAGCTCGGGTCGCCAGCCGTCCAGGATCACCTGGCGGGGCTCGCCGTCGACGGCCGGGAAGATCGTGCGCAGGACCTCGTGCCGCTCGGCGACGTCGGCGAGGGCGGCGCTCAGCGCGTCCCGGTCCAGCTCGCCGCGCAGCCGCAAGGCCAGCGGCATGTCGTACGCGCCGGTGTCGTCGCCGAACTGCAGGATGAACCAGAGCCGTTGCTGGGCCGGGGAAAGCGGCATCGGCTCGGGCCGCGGCACCGGCCGCAGCGCCGGGCGGGCCGCACCGGCGCCGGAGAGCCGCGGGGCCAGCTCGGCGACGGTCGGGGCGTCGAAGAGGTCGCCGATGCCGATCTCGGCGTCGAACGCGGCCCGGATCCGGCTGACCAGCTTGGTGGCGAGCAGGGAATGGCCGCCGAGGTCGAAGAACCCGTCGTCGATCCCGACCCGTTCGGCCCCGAGGACGTCGGCGAACAGCCCGCACAGGATCTCCTCGCGGGCGTCCCGGGGCGCTCGCGAGACCCCGGCGGTGTAGTCCGGCGCCGGGAGCGCGCCACGGTCCAGCTTGCCGTTCGGGGTCCGCGGCAGGGCGGGGAGCACGACGAACGCCGAGGGC
Source organism: Amycolatopsis sp. NPDC049159 (assembly GCF_040648295.1). Lineage (NCBI taxonomy): Bacteria > Bacillati > Actinomycetota > Actinomycetes > Pseudonocardiales > Pseudonocardiaceae > Amycolatopsis > Amycolatopsis sp. NPDC049159. The sequence goes on along the minus strand of NZ_JBEZDL010000015.1, from coordinate 151,145 downwards.
ACGAGGTGCCGCGGCACGAACGCGCCGACGTGTTCCGCCAGCTCGGCCGGGCCCACGTCGCCCACGACGTAGGCCACGAGCCGCTCCTCACGCAGGACGACGGCGGCCTCCCGCACGCCCGGGTGCTCCGCGGCGACGGCCGCGATCTCCCCCGGCTCGACGCGCAGGCCGCGCAGCTTGACCTGATCGTCGGTCCGGCCGAGGTAGTCCAGCTCGCCGCCGTCGGTCCAGCGGACGAGGTCGCCGGTGCGGTACATCCGCGCGCCGGGCCCGCCGAACGGATCGGCGAGGAACCGGTCGGCGGTCAGGCCGCCGCGGTGCAGGTAACCGTCCGCGAGCTGGGCCCCGGCGAGGTACAGCTCGCCCGGCACGCCCGGCGGCACCGGGCTCAGCCGCGCGTCCAGCACGTGCGCGCGGGTGTTCCACACCGGCGCGCCGATGGGAATCGGGGCGCCGGTGACGACGTGGGCGGTGGCGTCGACCGCGACCTCGGTCGGGCCGTAGAGGTTGATCAGCTCGGCGCTCAACGTCTTCGCGCAGCGCTCGGCCAGCGCGGCGGTCAGCACTTCCCCGCCGCAGAACACCTGCCGCAGCGCCGGCGCGTCCCCTTCGGACAGGCTCAGGATCCCGTCGAGGATGCCGGGCACCACGTACAGCACGGTGATCCGCGCGCGCCGGATGGTGTCCAGCAGGTAGGCGGGATCGCGGTGGCCGTCCGGTTTCGCGACGACCAGGGCCGCCCCGGCGATCAGCGGGCGGAAGAACTCGAGCACCGAGACGTCGAAGCTGGACGGTGTCTTCTGCAGCACCCGGTCGCCGGCGGCAAGCGGGTGCTCGGCCTGCATCCACGCCAGGTGGTTGACGATCCCCGCGTGCGACATGAGCACGCCCTTGGGGCGCCCGGTCGACCCGGACGTGTAGATCACGTAGGCCGGGTGGCCCGGGGTGACCGCGGGCAGTGGGGCATCGGAAACGGGCTCCCCGAGGTCCGATCCGGGCGTGAGGACGAGGGCGGGCCGGGCGTCGGCGAGCATGAACGCCACCCGGTCGGCCGGGTAGCCGGGGTCCACCGGCAGGTAGGCCGCGCCGGCGCGGTGCACCGCGTACACGGCGGTGACCAGGTCGATCGAGCGCGGCAGCTGCACCGCGACGACGTCGCCCGGCCGCACACCCCACTCACGCAGGACCCGGGCGAGCCGGTCCACCCGGACGTCGAACTCCGCGTACGTCAGCGACTCGCCCTCGAAGACGACCGCGGTCGCGTCCGGGGTCAGCGCGACTTGCCGGGCGAACAGCTCCGGCAGCGTCGCCGCCGGGACCGGGGCCGCGGTGTCGTTCCAGCTCACCAGTCTTCGGTGGTCCACTTCGGACAGCAGCTCGGCACTGTCCACCCGGGATTCGGGGTCGGCGGCCACGATCGCGAAGAGCCGGACCAGGCGGTCGGCGACGTCCTGCGCGGTGGCCCGGTCGAACCGGTCGGTGGCGTATTCGAGGCTGCAGCCGAGCCCGGTGCCGCGGTCCTCGACCGTGAGGCTCAGGTCGAACTTGGCGGTGCCCGACACGGTGTCACCGGCGGTCACGGTCAGCCCGGGCAGCGTCCAGCCGCCCCCGGCGGTGTCCGCGTCGAGGAAGGACAGCAGCACCTGGAACAGCGGGTGCCGGGCCAGCACGCGGGGCGGGTTCAGCTCCTCCACGATCCGCTCGAACGGCAGGTCCTGGTGGGCGAAGGCGCCGAGGTCGGCGTCGCGGACCCGGGTGAGCAGCTCGCGGAACGCCGGTGCGCCCGAGGTGTCGGTGCGCAGGACGAGCGTGTTGACGAAGAACCCGACGAGGTCGTCGAGCGCTTCGTCGGCGCGACCGGCGACCGGGGTGCCGATCGGCACGTCCTCCCCCGCGCCGAGCCGGGTCAGCAGCAGCGCGAACGCCGCCTGGACGACCATGAACAGCGTCGCCTGGTTGTCGCGGGCCAGTGCCACCAGCGCGGTGCGGGTGGCGGCGTCGACCTCGGCCGAGACGACGTCCTTGCGGTGGGTCGGCACCGCGGGCCGGGGGCGGTCGGCGGGCAGCGCGAGTTCGTCGGGCAGGCCGGCCAGCGCCTCGGTCCAGTAGGTCAGCTGGCGAGCCGCCAGGCTCTCCGCATCGCCCTCGTCGCCGAGCAACTCGGCTTGCCAGAGCGCGTAGTCCGCGTACTGGACGGGCAGCGGCGGCCACGCCGGCGCCTCGCCGTCGAGCCGGGCCCGGTAGGCCGTGGCGAGGTCGGCCAGCAGCGGCCCGGTCGACCAGCCGTCCGCGGCGATGTGGTGCAGGCAGAGCACGAGAACGGCCTCGTCGCCGTCCCGGAACAGGCGGGCGCGCAGCGGGATCTCGCGGGCCAGGTCGAACGGCGCGCTCCCGGCCGCGTCGACCGCCGCCGGCGTGAACTCGGCGACTTCCAGCACGTCGGCGGGCACCGGGAGGACGTGCTGCCCCGGCTCGCCGTGCTCGACCGGGAACACCGTCCGCAGGGTCTCGTGCCGCGCGACGACGTCCCGGCAGGCGGCGGCCAGGGCCGGGACGTCCACCGGGCCGGCGAGGCCGAGGGTCAGCGGGATGTTGTAGGCGCGGTCCTGGCCGTCGATCCCGGCGAGGAACCACAGCCGCCGCTGGGCCGAAGACAGCGGGACGCGGTCCGGGCGCGGCCGCCGGGTGAGGGCCGGGCGGACGGGACCGGGCGCCTGGGCGTCGAGGGTGGCCAGGATCCCGGCGACGGTCGGGGCCCGGAACAGCGCGCGGACGCCGAGTTCGGCGTGCAGCGCGGTGCGGACGCGGCTGATCAGCTGGGTGGCGAGCAGGGAATGGCCGCCGAGTGCGAAGAAGCCGTCGTCGAGGCCGACGGTGTCGAGCCCGAGCACGTCGGCGAAAAGTCCACAGAGGATCTCTTCGCGCGCGGTGCGGGCCGCCCGGAACACGACCGGCTCGTCCTCGGGCTCGGCTTCGACGGCGACGGCCGCGACCTGCGCCAGTTCGAGTGTCCCGAGTGGACGCTCCGGGTCCGCGAGCGCCAGTTCGAGCAGCCGCACCAGCATCGCGGCCATCTCGTCCACCGTGGACTTCTCGAACAGGTCGACGGCGTACTCGAACTGGCACGTGACGCCGTTCGCGTGCTCGGCGAAGACGACGCTGAGGTCCAGCTTGGCCGTCGCGAGGTCCAGTGGCACCGGCCGGACGTCGAGGCCGGGCAGGGTGAGGTCCGTTCCGTCGTCGTGCTGGAGGACGACCATCACCTGGAACAGCGGGTGCGCGGCGGCGGACCGGCCGGCGCCGAGGCGCTCGACCAGCCGGTCGAAGGGGACGTCCTGGTGGGCGTAGGCGTCGAGGCCGGTGTCGCGGACCCGCGCCAGCAGTTCGGTGAAGCTCGGGTCGCCGCTCAGGTCGGTGCGCAGGACGAGGGTGTTGACGAAGAACCCGACGAGGTCGGCCAGCGCCGCCTCGCTCCGGCCGGACACCGGGGTGCCGAGGACGACGTCGTCGCCCGCGCCCCAGCGGTGCAGCAGCGCCGCGAGTGCCGCCTGCAGGCCCATGAACGGCGTGCAGCGCGCGGCCCGCGTGACCGCGACGAGCCGGTTGTGCAGCTCCTGGGGCACCTCGACCTCGACGAGGCCCGCGGCGCCGGTCGTGCCGCCGGTGCGGTGCGCGGGAAGGACCATCCGCGCCGGCAGGTCCGCGAGCCGCTCGGTCCAGTACGCGAGCTGGGCGCTCAGCACGCTGTCCGGGTCGTCCTCGGTGCCGAGCACCTCCCGCTGCCACTCGCTGAAGTCCAGGTACTGCACCGGAAGCGGCGCCCAGTCCGGCGCTTGGCCGTCGAGCCGGGCGGTGTAGGCGGCCGCGAGGTCGCGGCCCAGCGGGCCGAGCGACCACCCGTCGCAGGCGATGTGGTGCAGCACGAGGAGCAGGATGTGGTCGTCCGGGCCGAGTTCGAACAGCGTGACCCGTAGGGGCAGGTCCTCGGCGAGGTCGAACGGCCGGGCGATGGCCGCGGCGAGGCCGGCACCCGGCCGGACGTCGAAGACCAGCCGGCGGGTCGCCTCCTCGAGCGGGAGCACCCGCTGGCCGGGGACGCCGCCGTCGACCGGGACGACCGTCCGCAGCACCTCGTGCCGGCCGAGGACGTCGGCGACGGCGTGCCGCAGCGCGCGGCGGTCGAGCGGGCCGCGCAGCCGCAGCGGGAAGGGGACGTTGTAGGTCGCGCCGGGACCTTCCAGCTGGTCGAGGAACCACAGGCGCTGCTGGCCGAACGACAACGGACGCACGGGAGGGATCCCTTCACTCGGGCAGGCGCAGGGCCCGGGCCGCGGCCACCGGCCCGCCGAAGGCGAGCAGGGCGCTGCAGATCCAGGCGACGACGGGGGTGGTGAAACTGGCGATGGCGCCGGAGACCGCGTAGGCCAGCGGCGCGCAGCCGATGCCGGACAGCGAGACCATGGACATGGCGACGCCGAGCCGTTCGCTGGGCGCGGCCTGCTGGTAGAGCGTCACGGCGGCCGGGCCGTTCTGCCCGGAGCACACGCCCAGCGCGACGGCCATCGCGGCCATCGCGGGCAGCGACGTCACCAGGACCATGCCCAAGAGCAGGACGCCGATGCCGATCCCGCTGCCGACGAGCCGCACGGAGATCGGCACCCGCTCGCCGAGCAGCGCGCCGAGCCCGGCGGACACGAGCGCGCCGGCGGCCCAGCAGGCGATGAGCAGACCGACGGCGGAGACCGCCCAGCCGCGTTCGATGACCACTTCGGGGAGGCCGGGGTTCATCGGCCAGGCGAACGCGAAGTCCAGGCACAGCCCGGAAAGGAACAGCAGCCGCAGCCGGCGGTCGGCGCGCAGGAGCTTGAGGCCGTCGCCCGAGCGCTTCCACAGCGGGACGTTCGACACCGTCCGCGGCGCGTCGATCGCCTTCGTCGCCGGGGCGAGGCAGGCGAGGGAGACCACGCAGCCGCCGCAGACGACCGCGAGCGCGACCCCGAGGTGCCCGGTCGCGACCAGCCAGGCGCCGAACGGCGACCCGAGGATCGGGGCGAACCGCGCCACCATGGTGCGGACCGAGTTCGCCGTGCTCAGCCGTTCCTTCGGGACCATGCGCGGCATGAGCGTGCCGAACGACGGCGAGCCGAGGCCCAGCATCGCGCCTTCCAGCGCGGCCACGACGACCAGCAGCGTCACCGACTGCGCGGACAGCGCGACGACGACCGAGACGGCCAGCACGGCGATCCGCACCGACGTCGTCCGCAGCAGGACCGAGCGGGGCCCGAAGGCGTCGCAGATCACCCCGCCGAAGATCATCGCGAGGGCCCGGGGAACCGATTCGGCCAGCGTCACCCAGGTGACGGCGGCCGTCCCGCCGAGCTGGGCGGCGGCCCAGACGGCGGCGATGAAGAACACCTGGTCGCCGATCAGGGAGACGCCCTGACCGGTGAGCAGCAGCCCGACCCGGCCCCAGGGCGCGGTGGGCCGGGCTTCGTGCACCGGAGCTTGTGTCATGGCTGGTATCCGTTCGCGCTCAGCGGGCCCGCAGGCGCACCGGGAGGTGGTCGAAGCCGAAGTTGATGATCGACCGGTTGTGCACCGGCTCGCCGTCGAGCTCGAGCCCGGCGACCTGGTCGAGCAGCGCGGCGTAGATGGCCTTGAGTTCGGCCTTCGCCAGCGGCGCGCCGACGCAGTAGTGCGCCCCGACCCCGAGGGCCAGGTGCCGGTTCGGCGACCGGTCGAGCAGGAGTTCGTGCGGCCGGTCGAAGACGGCGGTGTCGTGATCGGCCGACCACGTCCAGACGGCGACCTTGTCCCCGGCGTCGATGACGTGCCCGCCCAGTTCGACCTGGGTCGTGGCGGTGCGCAGGACGTGCAGACCGACGGAGGTGTAGCGGAGCAGCTCGTCGGTGGCGAGGTCGAGGTCGGCGTCTTTCAGCTGGTGCCAGGCGTCGGGGTGGTTCATCAGCGCCCAGATGCTCATGGCGGCGGTGTGCCGCACGGTCTGCACCCCGCCGACGACGATGTTGTCGAGGTTGAAGACGACGTCTTCGATGGGCAGCAGCCGGTTCTTGATCCGGTGGGTGGCGAGGGTGCTGATGAGGTCGTCACCCGGGTTCTTGCGCCGCTGCACGACTTTTTCGAAGAGGTAGGGCAGCAGCTTCTGGTGGCCGGCCCGGCGCGCGTCCGGTGTCTGGGCGAGGAAGGCTTCGTCGCAGACGGCGACGACGAGGTCACGGTCGTCGCCCGGGATGCCGAGCAGGTCGCACATGACGACGAGCGGGACGGTGGCCAGGACGTCCACGAGGTCGACTGTTTCGTGATCTAAGGCGGATTCGACGACTTCCGCGGCGAGTTCGGTGATGCGGTCGGCGGTGGTGCGCACGCCCTTGGGTGAGAAGTACGGGAGGACGGGGGCGCGGAGTTCGCGGTGCCGGGGACCGTCGGAGAGGGCCATCATCTTGCCGGCGCCGGCGGGGGTGCCACCGGTGCCGAGGAGCGAGCCGCCGGTGGAGCTGAACGTGGCGGCGTCGGTGAGGACGCGGGAGCCGAGGTGGTAGCCGAGCACGGACCAAACGGGCCCGTCGAGCGCGGTTTCGGTGCGGTGGACAGGAGCCCGGCTGCGCAGGTCGGCGACGATTTCGCCGACGTCGGGCCGGGCCCAGAGCCCTGGGTCGGTGAGATCGACGGTAACGGTGGACACGGGCGCCTCCTCGGGCGGGATGAGCGGCTTCGGCGATGTGGCTGGGGTGGTGGCTCGTTGGCAGACGGGATCTGCGAGCCGGGGCGCCGGGTGCCGGCCGGGCGCCCCGGGGCGGCCGGGTGCTGGCCGGCTCGACTGCCGGAGTGCCAGCTGGGCGGCCGGGTGCCAACCCCGGCGCCGGCTGGCCAGCTGGGCGGCTGCCGCCGTAGCCGGCTCGGCTGCCGGAGTGCCGGCTGGGCGGCCGGGTCAAGCGGTGCGGCCGGGTGGAGCTTGCGCAGCAAGTCCGCAGTGCCGGCTGGGTGGTCGGGTCATGCGGGTGCGGCCGGGTGGAGCTTGCGCAGCAAGTCCGCCGGGCCGCGGGTCAGCGGCGTCGCCAGCAGGTGCCCACCCGGCTCGACCGACGTCGTGAAGCGGCCCGTCGTCGCGGCCGACCACCCCGCGAGCGTCCCCGGCGGCAGGGCTTCGTCCCCGGCGCCGGCCACCGCGTGGATCGCGAACGTCGCCGGAACGCCGGGAGGGCGGTAGGTGCGGCAGACCGTCAGGTCCGCCCGGATCGTCGCCACCGCCAGTTCGCGGATCGTCTCGTCGTCCGGCAATGCCCCGGCCAGCCCGCATCGCGCGAGGAGTTCCGCGGCACCCTCGTCGGTCGGCGGGATCGAACCCGGCCACGCCGACGGTGGGGGCGCGCACGCCGGGACCACCAGCCGGGGACATCGATCCGCGGGCAACGCACGGGCGACCTCGTAAGCCAGCAGCGCCCCGAAGCTCTGACCGTAGAACACCGATCCCGGCCGCAGGTGCGGGACGAGACCCGCCACGACCGCGGTCACCAGCTCACGGAAACCGGACGGCATCCGGTCCGTGAAGCGGCCGCCGCGGGCCGGGAGGCGGATGGCCCAGACCTCCAGGTCCGGGACCAGCTCCGCCGCCAGGCCGCTGAACGCCGTCACGTCGCCGCCCGCGTGCGGGAAGCACACCAGCTGCGGCACCCCGCCCGTCAACGGATACGGCCGGTAGCACCAGTCTCCCGCGAGGGCCGGGCGCGGGGCCGCGAGGGTCATCGCGTGCCCCGGCGGCCCACCAGCGCCACCTTCGGGCGGGCCGGGGTCTCGCGGGCCGCGGCCACCGTCGACACGAAGTCCGTCAACGTCGCCGCCGCCATCAGATCACGCAGGGACAGGTCGACCGAGAACTCGTCGCGGACCCGGTACACCACCCGCAACGCGGTCAGCGAATGCCCGCCCAGCTCGAAAAAACCGTCCTCGGGGCGCACCTCGGGGACGCCCAGCTCCTCGGCCCACATCGCCGCGATCGTCGCCAGCACGTCAAACCCCGAGCGCGACGCGCAGGCTCTTCGGGCGGATGTCGGTCCACGTCTCGTCGACCCACGCCACGCACTCCTCGCGGCTGCCGCTCTTGCCCGCCAGCTGCCAGCCCGCCGGAACGTCCAGCGAAGCCGGCCAGATCGAATACTGCTCCTCGTCGTTGACGACGACCGTGAAGTCCTTGAACGCGTCCACAGTGGATTCCTCTCTCAGATCAGCTGACGGTTTTCCGCGACCAGCGCGGCGAGTTCTTCGGCGTACGCGGTCACGTACGCGTCCGCGACGGAGTCCGGCACCAAGGACCGCAGGTGGTCCACGGCCAGCAGGATCCGGTCCGAAGCCGGGTCCTGCACCAGTGCCACACCCAGCGCGAAGTTGGTCGGCTCGTACCGCATGTCCGGTTCGCAGCCGATCCGGTCGTCGACGATGCTCGTCGCCGAGCCCGCCAGCCGGCCGAGTGCGTGGAACCGCAGGAACGCGAAACACGCTTCGAGCCGCGGCGAGTCCATGAGCCGGGCCAGGCGGGCGAACGGGACCCGGCGGTGCGGCAGCAGCTCGACCTCGGCTTCGTGCACCGCGCGCACGAGGTCCGCCTGCGCAGCGTCCACCACCAGCGGGACCGTGTTCAGGAACAGCCCGTACGCCTCGGTGCCGCTGCGTTCCTCCAGCCGGCCGTTCACCGACAGGCCCGTCGTGACCCGGTCGCGGCCGGTGATCCGCGACAGCGCCCGGACGTGCGCGGCCAGCGCGGCCGCCTTGATCGGGACGCCGGCCGCCGACGCGAGCGCCGCGAGCTGGGCCGGGGCGTCCGGCAGGACCCGCTCGACCGTGCGCGGGATCTCCGCCGTCGCCGCCGCGGACCCGGAGTCGGCCGACCAGAGAGCACCGTCCGCGCCCGCCAGGCGAGAGCGCCAGAACTGCTCGCTCTCGGCAGAAGCCGCGGCGGCCTGTTCGGCGGCGACGAAGTCGCGGAACGTCGACGCGGGCGGTGGCGCCAGCGGCGAGTCCGGCGCGGCGTGCCGCTCCAGGATTTCCGTGAGCAGCGAGGTGAAGCTCCAGCCGTCCAAAATGGAGTGGTGCTCGGCGATGGTCAGCTGGAAGACGTCGTCGGCCAGCCGCTGGGCGGACACCCGGAACAGCGGTGCGGAACGCAGGTCGAAGCGCATCGCGCAGAACGCGTCGAACACCTCCCCCACCGCGGATCTCTGCGCCGCAGGAGAAAGGCCGCGAAGGTCCGCAGTGGAGACCGGCGCAGGCGCCGAAGCGTGCACCAGCTGCATCGGCTCGCGGTAGCCGATCACGTCGAACGTCGTCCGCAGCACCGGGTGCCGCTTGATGACGTCGGCGACCGCCCCGCGCAGGGCGTCCTCGTCGAGTCGGCCGGCGACGCGGTAGCTGTTGACGTTGTGGTAGCCGCCGGCGTCCCCCGACAGCTCCATGTGGTAGATCATCCCGAGCTGCATCGCCGCCATCGGGTAGGCGTCGACGACGTCCGCGGGCAGCTTCGCCAGGTCCTTTTCGGACAGTCCGGCGAACGGCCGCGCGGCCGGAGCCACCGCGGCACACGGCTTCAGCAGCGGCGCGAGGGCCGCCGGGGTGGGCGCGGCGAAAAGGTCGGGCAGCGTGAGCGTCCAGCCGCGGTCCCGCAGCTTGCCCGCCAGGTGCACCGCGCGGATGGAGTCGCCGCCGAGGTGGAAGAAGTTGTCGTGCGCCCCGGCGCCGCCGACGCCGAGGACGTCGGCGTACAGCTCGGCGAGCAGCCGCTCCCCCGTTGTGCTCGGCGCGGCGTACTCCCGCGTCGGCCGGGGCGCGGACGGCGCCGGCAGCGCCGCCCGGTCGAGCTTGCCGTTGACCGTGACGGGCAGCCGGTCGAGCACGGTCACCGTCGCCGGGATCATGTGCTCCGGCAGCGACTTCGCCAGGAACGACCGCACCTCGGCGTAGTCCAGCGGCACGGTGACGTAGGCGGCCAGCCGGTCGTCGTGCACGGTGACCGCGCAGGCGCCGACCGAAGGGTGCGTCCCCAGCGCGTGCTCGATCTCGCCGAGCTCGATGCGGAAGCCGCGGACCTTGACCTGGCTGTCGCACCGGCCGACGTACTCGAGACCACCGCCGGAAAGCCGACGGGCGACGTCCCCGGTGCGGTAGAGCCGCGCGCCCGGCGAAGGCGAGAACGGGTCGGGCAGGAACCGCTGCGCGGTGAGCCCGGCCCGGCCCCAGTAGCCGTGCGCGAGCGCGCCGCCGCCGATGTACAGCTCGCCGGGCACGCCGGCCGGGCACGGCCGCAGCCACTCGTCGAGCACGTGGGCGCTCAGGTGCGGCAGCGGCGCGCCGATCAGGCTGCGCGCGAACCCGTCCGGTCCGGTGACGTCGTGGGTGGTGACGTGCACGGTGGTTTCGGTGATGCCGTAGAGGTTGCACAGCGGCGCGGACAGCCCGAGCGCGAACCAGCGGCGCACCACCGCGGGGTCCAGCGCCTCGCCGCCGAGCATGACCTGCCGCAGGGCGGGCAACGCGGGCCCGCCGCGGAGGGTGGCTTCGAGCTGCCGCAACGCCGACGGCGTCTGGCACAGCTGGGTGACGCCTTCCACCGCGAGCAGCTCGGCGAACGCCTCCGGGGACCGGCTGGTCAGGTAGGGCACGACGACCAGCCGGCCGCCGTGGTGCAGCGGCCCCCACAGCTCCCAGACCGTCCAGTCGAAGGCGTAGCTGTGGAACAGCGTCCAGACGTCGGTCTCGGTGAACGCGAAGTGCGCGCGCCCGGACGCCATCAGCCGCCCCGCGTGCTCGTGGGCCACGGCGACGCCCTTGGGCCGGCCGGTCGAGCCGGAGGTGAAGATCACGTAGGCCAGGTCGCCGGGGCGGACCGGCACCCGCGGCCGGTCCGCGGGGTAGGCCGAAACGTCCTGCCCGACGTCGAACACCGGCCCCCCGGTGTCCTGGTCGGTGACGACCAGCCGCACACCTGTGTCGCCGAAGACGAACGCCGCGCGGTCGTCCGGCGCGGCCGGGTCGACCGGCACGTAGGCCGCGCCCGCCTTCAGGACGGCCAGGATCGCGACGACGATCGCGTCGGTGCGCTCCAGCAGCAGGCCGACCCGGTCGCCGGGGCGGACGCCGGCCGCGATCAGGGCGTGCGCGAGCCGGTTGGCCCGCCGGTCCAGCTCGGCGTAGGTCACGCTCACGCCGCCGAAGGTCACCGCGGGCCGGTCCGGGAACCGGTCCACGGTGTCCTCGAAGGACTCGTGCAGGCACCGGGACTCGCCGGCGGTGACGGCAGCGGGCGGCGAAGGCGCCAGCTCGACCTTCCACAGTGGACTGTCCGGTTCGGACAGCACGGCGGCCAGCAGGGTGCGCCAGTGCCCGGTCATCCGGTCGATCGTCGCCGCGTCGAACAGGCTGGTGCGGTATTCGACCTCGCCGCGCAGCTCGCCGTCGTCGAACGTCGACCAGGTGAGGTCGAACTTGCTCGTGCCGTTGTGGTGCACCCGCCGGGTCGCGGTGACCGGCCCGAACCGCAGCGGCTCGGACTCCTCCGCGTGCGCCCCGAACACGACCTGCACCAGCGGCGCGTGCCGGGCCGAGCGCTCGAGGGCCAGCGCGTCGACCACGACGTCGAACGGCACGTCCAGGCAGGCGTAGGCGTCGAACGCGGTGTCGCGCACGTGCTCCACGAGGTCGCGGAAGCCCGCGGCGCGGTCGACGCGCAGCCGCAGCGGCAGGATGTTGACGAAGTAGCCGATCAGGTCGGCCAGCTCCGGCCGGTCGCGGGTGGTCACCGGGGTGCCGACGACCAGGTCGGCCGCGCCGGTGTAGCGGTTGAGGAGCGCGGCGAACGCGGCCAGCTGAACGACGAACGGAGTCGCGTCCAGCTCGGCGGCGAGCTCACCGATCCGGGCGGCCAGCCCGGCCGGGAGCGCGAACTCGCGGGTGTCGCCGCCGAAGTCCTGCCGGGCGGGCGCTTCCCGGTCGGCCGGCACCGCGAGGCGCTCGGGCGCGCCGGCCAGCTGCTCGCGCCAGTACGCCAGCGGTTCGTCGTACGGCTCGGGTTCGGCGGCGTAGTCGGCGTACTGGGTGGTCAGCTCGGGCAGCACGGGAGCCCGGCCTTCGACGGCCGCGGTGTAGAGCTCCGCCAGCTCCCGCTCGAACACCCCGGACGACCAGCCGTCCCAGACGATGTGGTGCACGACGAGAACCAGCGTCACCGGGTCCGCCAGGGTCACCCGCAGCAAGGGACCGGTTTCGAGGTCGAACCCGGCGGTCAGGTCGGGTTCACCGCGGTGCACCGGGATCCGGACGTCGTCGTGGACCGTCTGCTGTGGACCGTCCGGACCGGCCGAGAACGTCGTGCGCAGGACCTCGTGCCGCCGGACGATCCCGTCGAGGGCGCTTTCCAGGACGGCCGGGTCGACGGGTGCGTCGAAGGTGAACACCCACGGCACGGTGTAGGCGGCGGAGCCGGGGTTCCAGCGGTCGAGGAACCACAGCCCGCGCTGGAGCCCGGACACCGGGGCGGTGCGGCCGGTCATGCCCGCACCTCCAGCCGGCGGGCCAGCGCGCGGACGGTCCGGGAGGCGAACACCAGCCGCGGCGCGACCCGGGTGCCGGTCTCGGTGGACAGCCGCAGCGCCACGCGGACCGCGGCGAGGGAGTTGCCGCCGAGCCGGAAGAAGCTGTCGTCGACACCCACCGCGTCGACCCCGAGGACCTCGGCCCACACCGCCGAGACCAGCCGTTCGGCCTCGGTGACGGCGGGCTCCGCCGGCACCGCCTCGACGACGCCGTCCGGGTCGGGCAGCGCGGCCCGGTCGAGCTTTCCGTTCGGGGTCGAGGGAAGTGCGTCGAGCACGGTGACGCTCGCCGGGATCATGTAGTCCGGCACCAGCGTGGCGAGGTGGTCGCAGACGTCCTGGTAGCCGGGCGCGGCGTCCCGCACGACGACGTAGGCCGCGAGCCCGCCCCCGTGCGCGACGACCGCGCAGTCCTTGACACCGGGGTGGCGCGCCAGCGCCGCGGTGACCTCGCCGGGCTCGACCCGGAAGCCGCGGATCTTCACCTGGTCGTCGGCGCGCCCGGTGATGGTGAGCAGGCCGCCGGTGGTGCGGCCGCCGACGTCGCCGGTGCGGTACATCCGCGAGCCCGGCGGGCCGAGCGGGTCGGGCAGGAACCGGTCCGCGGTCAGGCCCGGCTGCCCGACGTACCCGAGGGCCAGCCCGGCCCCGGTCGCGTAGAGCTCACCTTGGGCCGACGGCCGGAAGTGCTCGTCGAGCACCCGGACGTCCTTGTGCGCGACCGGGACGCCGATCGGGATCGCGGCCGCGGTCACGTCCGCGGCGCCGACGACGTGACACGTGGTGAAGCCCATGCTCTCGACCGGGCCGTAGCCGTTGACGATCCGCACGTGCGGGTACCGCTCGCGCAGCCGGGCCACGTGCGCGACCGAGGCGCGCTCGCCGCCGGTGAACACCACCCGCAGGCCGGCGAAGATCGCCGGGAACTCGTCGACGAGGAAGTTGAACAGCGTGGCCGACAGCTGCAGCTGCGTGACGCCGTGCCGGGCGACGAGCGCGGTCATCGTCTCCGGGTCCGGCCGCTGGCCGGGGTGCAGCACGCAGGTGCCGCCGAACAGCAGCGGGCCGTAGACCTCCAGGCCGAAGGCGTCCCAGGACACCGGCGAACACTGCAGCCACACCTCGCCGGGCGCGAAGAGCGCGTAGTCCTGGTCCAGGTAGGTCCCGGCGAGGGCGCGGTGCGAGGCCGCCACGCCCTTCGGCCGGCCGGTGGAGCCGGACGTGAACATCACGCACGCGACCGCGTCGACGCTGACGGCGATGCCGAGGTCGTCCTCGGGGCCGTCGGCGGCCGCGACGAACGCGCGGTCCACGACCAGCCGGGCTCCCGAGGCCGCGATCGCGTCCGCCCGGCGGGCTTCCGGCAGCTCCGGGTCCAGCAGCGTGTAGCCCGCGCCCGCCTTGAGGACGCCGAGCAGGGCCACGACCAGGTCGGTGTCCCGCTCGATCAGCACGGCGGCGACCGCGCCTTCGGTCACCCCGTGGGCGCGCAGGCGCCGGGCGACGCGGTTGGCACGCGCGTTCAGCTCCGCGTAGCTCAGTTCGTCGTCGCCGGAAACGAGGGCGACGGCGTCCGGGCTCAGTGCGGCCTGCCGCTCGAACAGCTCGTGCACGGGGAGGACGGCGGTCTCGGTCTCTTCGGGCCGCACGAACTCGTCCGGCTCGGTGACCAGCTCGGTCACCGCCGTCAGCCAGGCTTCGCCGAGCGCGGTCAGGGTCGCGGCGTCGAACAGGTCGGTGTCGTACTCGATCCGGCCGCCGAAGCCGGTGCCGTCGTCCTCGACCGACCACGACAGGTCGAACCGGGACAGCTCGTTGACGTGCAGCCGCCGCGAGAGCTTCGCTTCGCCGTAGGGCAGCGGGTCCGGGTCGGCGGTGTGCATCTCGAAGACCAGCTGGAACAACGGGTTCCGGTCGCCGGAGCGCTCCCCCAGCACCCGGCCGGTGATCTCCTCCAGCGGCACGTCCTGGTGGCGGTAGCCGTCGAGGGCGACGCCGCGGACGTGGTCGAGCACGTCCCGCCGAGTCGCCTCGGCCTCGACGCGGAACCGCAGCGGGAGGAGCGTGATGAAGTAGCCGATGAGGGCGTCGAGCTCCGGCCGTTCGCGGACGCTGACCGGGGTGCCGACGACGAGGTCGGCGGTGCCGCCGGTCCGGTGCACCGCGAGCACGAGGCCGGCCAGCAGCACCATGAACGGGGTCGCGTCGGCCTCCCGTGCGAACTGCCGGACCGCCGTGGCGAGGCCGGCGTCGAACGCGAAGCGGTGGTAGCCGCAGCGGTGCGCCGGTTCGGCGGGCCGCGGGTGGTCGGGCGCGAGCGCCGGGCGGTCCGGCAGGCCGCGCAGGTGCCCGGCCCAGAAGGCGAGCTGCTCTTCGGCAATCCCGTTGTCCTGCAACCAGTTCGCGTAGTCGGCGTACTGGACGGCCAGTTCCGGCAGCCGCGGTTCGCGGCCCTCGAGCAGAGCCGTGTAGCACTCGCGCAGCTCCCGGTCGAGCACGGCGAGCGAGCCCTCGTCCCAGACGATGTGGTGGAAGACGAGAGCCAGGGTCGCGGTCGTCGCCGACGTCCGGACCAGCCGGGCGCGCAGCAGCGGCCCGGCCGCGAGGTCGAACGGCGTCCGCGCGTCGGCCGCGATCAGCCCGGCCGGGTCGGCCGCCTCGGTGATCTCGAAGGGGACGTCGAGGCGCGGGTGGATCACCTGGCGCGGCAGGCTCCCGGCGACCTCGAACGTCGTGCGCAGCGCCTCGTGGCGATCCACGACCCGCTGAAGCGCCGCGCGCAGGACGCCGGCGTCGAGGGGGCCGTCGAAGTCGAACACCCACGGCACGTTGTAGGTCGGCGTGCCCGGCTGCCAGGCGTCCAGCAGCCACAACCCGCGCTGGAACCGGGACAGCGGCGCGTCGGACGCCTGGGCGCGGACCGGGCCGGGGCGCTCGTCGCCGTCGTGCATCTCGGCGGCGAAGCGCTCCAGGGTCGGCGCGTCGAAGATCCGGTACGGCGACACGGGCCCGAACACTTCGAGCACGCGACCGGCCACCCGCACGGCGGTCAGCGAGTCGCCGCCGAGGTGGAAGAAGTTGTCGTCGAGGCCGACGCGCCCGACGCCGAGGACGTCCGCCCAGATCGCGGCGAGCAGCTGCTCGGCCGGGGTGCGCGGGGCGCGGTAGCCAGCCTCGGCGCGGGCCGGCTCCGGCAGCGCGGCGCGGTCGACCTTGCCGGCGGCGGTGAGCGGCAGCTGCGGCAGGGGCGTCACGCTCGCCGGGATCAGGTGCTCCGGCAACGACTGGGCGAGGAACTCGCGTAATTCCGGGTATTCGAGCGGGTGCTCGGCGACGACGTACGCGGCGAGCTGGGTGCCGCTCGCGGCTTCGTGCGGCACGACCGCGCAGGCGGTGACGGCGGGGTGCGCGGCCAGCGCGTTCTCCACCTCGCCGGGCTCGACGCGGAAGCCGCGGATCTTCACCTGGTCGTCGGCGCGGCCGAGGAACTGCAGCTCGCCACCGGCGGTGCGGCGGGCGCGGTCGCCGGTGCGGTACATCCGGGCGCCGGGCTCGGCCGAGAACGGGTCGGCGACGAACCGGGCCGCGGTGCGCCCGCCGTCGCCGAGGTAACCGGCGGCGAGGAGGGAGCCGCCCAGGTAGAGCTCGCCTTCGTCGACCGGCCGGAGGTGCTCGTCGAGCAGGTGCGCCACGCGGTCGCCGACCGGCGTGCCGACGGTGACCGGCTGACCGGGCCGGACCTCGTGCACGGTGGCGGTGATGACGGTCTCGGTGGGGCCGTAGGCGTTGAGCAGGCGGACGCCGGTCCGGTCGAGCCAGGTGGCGGCCGCGGCCGGGGACAGCCGGTCGCTGCCGGAGACCATGGTCCGCAGCGTGGGCGGCACGGCCCGGCCGGCCCGCACCGACGCGACGAGGTCGTGGAAGTACCCGGCGGCGACGTTCGCGACGGTGACGTGCTCGGCTTCGAGCAGCTGCCAGAACTCCTCGGCGGAGCGGAGCTTCGCTTCGGGAACGACCAGGCAGGCGCCGACGCTCAGCGCGCTGGTGATCTGCTCGACGGCGACGTCCACAGTGGACCGCGCAAAGTGGAGGACGACGTCGTCGGCGCGGAGGTCGAAGCGGGCGGAGATGGCTTCGACGTGCGCGGCCAGGGCGCGGTGCCCGACGGCGACGGCCTTCGGCTCGCCCGTGGTGCCCGAGGTGTGGATGAGGTAGGCGAGGGCCTCGCCGCCCGCGGGCTCGGGACAGCTGCCACCGGGCCGGACCACGCCGCCGACCGGTGCTGCGGACTCACTGCCGCCAGGCCGCACGACCCGGACCACGCCGCCGACCGGTACCGCGGACTCACGGCCGCCAGGCCGCACGACCCGCACCACGCCGCCGACCGGTACCGCGGACTCACGGCCGCCGGGCCGCACTGCCCCGCCGTCCAGGAGCAGCCTTGCGCCGGCTCCCGCCAGCAAGCGCTCGGTGCGTTCGGCCGGCGCCGCCGGGTCCAGGGGCAGGTGCACCCCGCCCGCCCGCCAGATCGCGAGCAGCCCGGTGACCTGGTCGAACCGGTCTTCGCTGCGCACCGCGACCACGTCACCCGGCCGGGCGCCCGCCGCCGTCAGGCGCTCGGCCGTCGCCGTGACCAGCTCCTCGAGCTCGCCGTAGGTGAGCGTCCGGGCCCCGCACCGCAAGGCCGGGCGGGTGGAATCGATCGTCACGGCCGGTTTCTCGTCCTGCACCGACATGCTGGGCTCACCCCGAACTGACCACAAAGGACGGACACGGAACCTGCTGGGCGCGGGGACCGCGCCACTGAGGGAAAAACTAAGCGGTGGGAACCGCCGCGACCGGCAGGTCGAGCGGCAGTTCCGCGGCGGCAGGAGCGGCAGGCCAGACGTCGTCGGCGGTCAGCGCGTCCGGGCGGTACTTGCCCAGTGCGCTGATCAGCAGCCGCGCCTCCAGCGCCAGCGCCTCGACCAGCCGCACCAGCCCCTCGGCGCGGTCTTCGTCGACGGCGACCAGTGCCGCCCGGCCCAGCGCCGCCGCGCGGACGCCGTGGGCCAGTGCCTTGACCACCCGGGTGCCCTCCCACATGCGGCCGCCCGCCAGCAGGCAGCCCGCCGGAGACCCGATCCGGCGCAGGCACTCGGCCAGCGGCAGCCCGACGTGGCCGAGGAACGCCGTGGGCGCCCAGCCCGTGCCGCCTTCGGCGCCGTCGACGGTGACGGCGTCCGCGCCGGCCGCCCACGCGACCCGGGCGGCTTCGGCGACGTCCCGGCCCGGCGGCAGCTTCACCCAGACGCGGGCGCGCGGGAAGTTGTTGCGCATCAAGCGGACCTGCTGCCGCAGGATCTCGGCGGTGAACGTCCCGGGACTGCTCGAACGCAACTTCCGCGGGCCGAATTCGGTGAGCGCGTACTGCCCGTCGACCCGCGCCGCGGCGGCCGCATCCAGCAGGGTCATCCCGCCGAGACCGGGCTTGGCGCCCTGCCCCACCTTCAGCTCGAACCCGAGCCGGCCGCCGTCGAGCAGCGCCGACGCCGCGGGGTCGCTGTAGACGAGGTTCCAGACCTCGGCGTCGGCGTCCTCGGTGCTCTGCTGCACCACGACCCCGCCGAGCCCGTCGGGCACCTCCCCGGCGTACGCCCGCACGCGCGTGAGCAGGGCGTTCGCGTACCCGTTGACCGGCACGACGTTCTCGCCGAGCACCATCGGGAGGCCCAGCCGCCCGGCTTGGCGCGACGCCGCCATCGCGAGGTCACCGCCGCCGAGCTGCGTCGAGCCGAACGCCGAAAGGTACACCGGCAGCGGCGAGGCGAACCCGCCGATCCCGGTCGCCAGCTCGACGTCGGAGAACAGCGGTTCGCGGCCCAGCTCGATCAGCTTTTCCAGCCGCAGCGGCACGAACACCGGTGGCACCAGCCGCGCGCGGTCCAGCTCGTCGCCCTCCGGTCCGGCCGCACCGAACACCTCGCTGCCGTAGGCGGATTCGGCCGGGAACACCGCGGCGGCGCCCCGCGCGGCCCGGTCCCGGACCGCCGCCTCGGGAAAGCCGGGGGCCTTCACGGCGCCACCAGCCCGGGGACCTTCGGGTAGGCGTTGACCCGCCACACCGCGTCGAGGCCGGTGAGGAACCGGACGAGCCGCTCCAGGCCCAGCCCGAAGCCCGCGCTCGCCGGGATGCCCTCGCGGACCATGTCGAGGTACCAGCCGTACTTGGCCGGGTTCTCGCCGGTCTCGCGCATCCGCGTGACGATCCGCGCGTAGTCGGACTCGCGTTCGCTGCCGCTGGCCAGTTCGCCGAAGCCGCCGGGCGCGAGGAGGTCGAAGTTGCGCAGGACACCGGGCTCGGTGGTGGCTTCGCGGTCGTAGAAGCCGCGCGAGCCCTTGGGGTAGTCGTCGACGAAGAACGGCCGGTCGGTGGCCCGGGACAGCAGTTCCTCGCCGGCCCAGTCGAGCTCCGCGTCCGGGCTCTGCGGGTGGCCCAGCTCGTGCAGCCGGGCGACGGCGGCGGCGTGCGTGGTGCGGCCGAACGCCCCGGACAGCACGCCGGTCAGCGCCGCGAGGTCGCGGCCCAGCCCGGTCAGCTCGCCGGGGACCGTCGCGAGCACGTGCTTCACGACGTGCGTCAGCAGCCGTTCGGCGACGTCCTGGGCCTGCGCCCGGCTCGCGCCCGCGACCTCGACGTCGATCTGGTGGAACTCGGCGAGGTGCCGCCGCGTCGAGCACGTCTCGACCGGTTCCGCGCGGACGTTCGGCGCGATGTAGAAGATCTTGCCGAAGCCCAGCAGCGACGCCTGCTTGTACAGGATCCCGCTGGTCATCAGCTTGTAGCGGTGACCGTAGTAGTCGACGTCGAGCTGCTTCGAGCCGCGGACACCGGGGTCGGTGACCGGGCCGATCACCGGCGGCAGCAGCTCGGTGAACCCCTCGCCGCCGAGGAACTCCCGCACGGCGTTCAGCACCTGGTGCTGGACGCGCAGCGCGGCCTGGGTGACGGGTGAGGCGAGGTGCACGGGCAGCGGCGGTGGCAGCTGCCCGTCGGGGGTGTCGGTCATGGCGCTCCTGTCGGGTCCGGCCCCGGCCCGGCCGGGCGGGGGCGTGTCGAACTTCCGTTCCACGTGCGACAGCGCGGCCAGCAACCCGGCCGAGCCGGTCCGGTGCGGCCGGGCGGCGCGCGACGGCGGGCCGATCGGCAGCCCGCCGGTGTCCGCCCACTGCAGGCGGCCGCCGGCGTCGAGGTAGCTGCGGGCCCGGCCGGCGTTGTCCGGGTGCAGGCAGTACGGGACGTCGAGCAGGCCGCGGGCGAACGCGGCCGGCAGCGCGCCGGCCAGGTCGTCATCCAGGTCCAGCACGGCTTCGACGAGCGCGGTGGCCTCGGCGTGGATGCCGGTGTCCTCGGTGCCGGCCCCGGCCGGCGTCCCGGCGGCGACGCGCGCGGCGAGCTCGAGCGCGTCGACGTTCTCCGCGACGGTCGGGATCCGGTGGGCTTCCGCGGCCGTCTTGACGATCAGCCGGGCCGCGCCGGACCGCACCGCGAGCCGCGCGGCGGACGTCAGCAGCCGGGCCGCGCCGGCCGGCGTCCGCGGGTAGACGCCCATGTAGGCGTAGACCACGACGTGCCACTCGACTCCGGGCAGGTACCGGGCGGCCAGCAGGCGCAGCGCCCGGACGGCTTCCTCGTCCTGCGCCGGGTCGGTCTGCTGCGCGTAACTGAGTGAGACGCTGCGGAGTCCGTGCTGGGCGAAGAAGATCGCTTCGAGGACGCTGATCGCGACCAGCAGGCCCGGCGGGCAGAGCTGGCCGAGCATGCAGCCGCCGAACGTCTCCAGGTGGGCCGTGCCGCTCGCCGCCGCCAGCCGGGCGCAGGCGTCGGCCCAGTGCCGCACCGCCGTCCGCAGCGGGGTGCGGCTGTAGGGCAGGCAGTACGAGACCGGCCCGCCCTCGGTCGCGTCCAGGCCGGCGGCGACGAGCGTGGCGACGATGTCGCGCGGAGCGGCCGAACCGTGCCGCACCTGGACCGGGAAGCCCGGGCCGAGCACGCCGGCCAGCACCTCGCGGGTCACCTCCGGGCCGTGCGTGACGAGCGGGAAGCCGTTGAGCGGCGCGCCGCCGGCGAGCGCACGGGCCGCCGTGACGAGGTCGCCGACGCGGGTGTAGCTGTCGAGGGTCAGCGTGCCGACCGTGGTGGCCGCCGCGTCGCGGGTGCGGCGCAGGCCGTCCCGCATGACGTCCGGCGCCGGGAAACCCATCCGCGGCTGGACGACCAGCCGGCCGGCCGCGTGCTCCCGGGCGACGAACGCCCCGAACGGCACGCTCACGACGCCACCCGCACCGGCAGCGCGGCCAGGTAGCGCCGGAAGGCGGCGATGTCGCCGTCGCCGAAGACGCGGTCGAAGCCCGCCGCGCGCAGCTCGGCTTCCGCCGCCACGCCCCGGGTGCCGTCGACGCCGAGCTTGCCGCCGATGACCAGGGCCGCGCCGGCCAGCGCGGCCCGCAGGCGCGGGGCCAGGCGGAGGCCGTCGGTGTGCCCGTGGCCGTTGACCGTGCTGAGCACCACCACGTCCGGGTCCAGCCGTCGGCACTCGCGCACCACCAGCTCGTCCGGCACGCACGCGCCGAGGTTCGTCACCGCGAAGCCGAGCTCTTCGAGCAGCAGCTGCAGGTAGACGAGGTTCCAGGTGTGCGCGTCGGAGGCCGTGCTGCTGACCACCGCGACCGGGCGAAGTTCCGAAGTCACGTTCCCGAACCTAAGCGGGGCAACGGAGCCCGACCGGCAGTTGCGGCGGCAGGAGGGCGGCGGCAACCCGGCGGGCACCGAAACTGCCGCCGCACTGCCGCACCGGCTGCCGCCGCGCGGCCGGGACGCGGCCTAGCGTCGGCTCACGAGCGAACCCGGGTGGCTCCACTGTGGACGCCCGCGGCGGGTGCGGCGAAAGGACAAACGATGGGTTCACTGGGCGTCAAAGAGTTCCTGCCGCTCGACTGGGTGGTCGAGCCCGGCGAGCCGGCGAGCGCCGAAGTGCGCGAGCTGACCGATCTCGACGCCGCCGTGGCGTGGCTCGCCGAAGCGGCCCCGTCGCTGCGGGCGGCGTTGCACCGCCACGGCGCGGTGCACCTGCGCGGCCTGCCGATCGCGAGCGTCGAGGACTTCGGGCGCGTCCGCGACACGCTGATGCCGGCCCGCACGCCGTACCGCGAGAAGGCGACCCCGCGCAGCGACTTCGGCAACGGCGTCTTCTCCTCGACCGACCTGCCGGCCGCCCAGCGGATCCGGATGCACAACGAGAACAGCTACACGCTCACCTTCCCCGGCCTGCTGATGTTCTCCTGCCTGATCGCCCCGGCCGAGGGCGGGGCGACGCCGGTCGCCGACGTCCGCAAGGTGCTGCGCGCGCTGCCGGCGGAGCTCGTGGCGAAGGTCCGCGCGCACGGCTGGCTGCTCGACCGCAGCTACTCCGAGCACATCTCGACCGACTGGCGGACCGCGTTCGCCGCGACCACCCGCGAGGACGTCGAACGCTACTGCGCCGAGAACCTCATCGCGGCCCGCTGGCAGGCCGACGGGCACCTGCGGACCAGCCAGGTGCGGCCCGGCGTCATCAGCCACCCGGTCACCGGCGAGGAGGTCTGGTTCAACCACCTGGCCTTCTGGAACGAGTGGTCGCTCGACGAGGAACTGCGCGAGACGCTGATCGACGAGTTCGGCCGCGACGACCTCCCGTTCAACACCGCCATCGGCGACGGCAGCCCGCTGACCCGCGAGGAGATGGCCGCACTGGACGCCGCCTACGACGCCGCGACCGTGCGCAAGCAGTGGCAGCCGGGCGACCTGCTGCTCGTCGACAACATCCTGAACACCCACGGGCGCGACCCGTTCCGCGGCGACCGCAAGATCGTCGTCGCGATGGGCGAGCCCGTCGACGTCGCCGACTGCGCGCCGACCGTCCCGCCGGCCGGGGCCCGCTGATGGCCGGCCTGCTCCCCCGCTTCCGCGACGCGGTCCGCCGCGCGCCCGAGCGGATCGCCGTGCGGGACACCGATTCCGCGCTGACCTTCGCCGAACTCGACCGCCGGAGCGCCGCACTGGCCGGTGCCCTGCGCGCTCACGGCGTCGGGCGCGGCGACCGCGTCGGGGTCGCTCTCGGCCGGGGCACCGACCTCGTGGTGGCCCTGCTCGCCGTCTGGCGGACCGGCGCCGCCTACGTCCCCCTCGACCCGGCTTACCCGGCCGACCGGCTGGCTTTCATGGCCGGCGACGCGGCGATCCGGGCCCTGGTCTCGGCGACGACGCCGGGCTGGCTCCCGGCGGACGCGGTCGTCGTCGCACCCGGTGCGGAGGGACCGGCCGCGGCCGACACCGCCGTGTCGGACTTCGATCCCGCCTACGTGATCTACACGTCCGGCTCGACCGGGCGCCCCAAGGGCGTCCCGGCGCACCACGGCGCGGTGGCCGCGCTCGTCGCCGCGCTGGAGCAGGCGGGCATGTACGCGGCCGGGCCCCGGGTCGCCGCCTGGAACGCCAGCGTGTCCTTCGACGCCTCCGTGCAGCAGTGGGCACGCGTCTGCCGCGGCGACACCGTCGTGGTCCTCGACGACGCCCACCGCACCGACCCGGCCGCGCTCGCCGCGTGGCTGGACGACTGCGGCGTCACCGACCTCGACCTGACGCCGTCGCACTGGACGGCGTTGCGGGAGCACCTGCTCGACCGCCCGCTGCGGCTGTTCGTCGGCGGGGAGCCGATCCCGGAGCCGATGTGGCGGGAACTGGCCGCAAGCCCGCTGGAGGCGCTGAACCTCTACGGCCCGACCGAGTCCACTGTGGACGCCACGGCGGCGTGGATCACCGGCCCGGCCCCGCACATCGGCGTGCCGCTGGCCGGGATCCGGGCCCACGTCCTCGACGCCGCCCTGCGGCCGGCGCCCTCGGGTGAGCTGTACCTGTCCGGGCCGCGGCTCTCGGCCGGGTACCTCGGCCGGCCGGGCCTGACCGCCGAGCGGTTCCTGCCCGACCCCTTCGGCCCGCCGGGCACGCGGTTGTACCGGACCGGCGACGAGGTCCGCTGGACCGACGGCGGCACCTTGGAGTTCACCGGCCGGCTCGACCGCCAGGTGAAGCTGCGCGGCTACCGGATCGAGCTCGGCGAGATCGAGGCGGTGCTGCGCGAGGCCCCCGGCGTCACCGCCGCGGCGGTCGTGCTGCGCGACGACCGGCTGATCGCCTACCACGTCGGCGGCGGCGACCCGCGTGCGACGGCGGCCGGGAAGCTGCCGGAGCACATGGTCCCGGCCGCGTTCGTCCGGCTCGAGACACTCCCGCGCACGCCGAACGGCAAGCTCGACACCGCCGCGCTGCCCGAGCCGGAGGCCGACGGCGGCCCGGCCCCGAGCGGACCCGTGGAGGAACTGATCGCGGACGTCTGGGCGGAGGTGCTGGGCCGCGACGGCGTCGGCGCCGACGACGACTTCTTCGCCCTCGGCGGGCATTCGCTGGTCGCCCTGCGCGTGGTCGCCCGGCTGAAGAAGAACTTCGGCGTTCCGGTGTCCACTAAGGACGTTTACCGGCACCCCCGGCTGGCCGACCTCGCCAAGCACGTCTCGGCGCTCGCCACGAGCTGAAAGGAGCACGGCGATGGACAACCTCCGCAACACCGTGGTGCGCGCCAAACCCAACCCGGGCGCGGCGAAGACGCTGGTGTGCCTCGGGTTCTGCGGCGGCGGCTCCGGCCCGTACCTGCCGTGGGCCGACGTGCTGCCGCCGGACGTCGAACTGGTGACGATCTGCTACCCGGGGCGCGACGGCCGTTTCCTCGACGACTTCGCCCCGGACTGGGACGCGCTCGCCGAAGACGCGACCGACGCCGTGACCGCGGCCGCGCGCCCGCGCCCGTACCTGTTGTTCGGGCACAGCATGGGCGGCTGGATGGCGTTCGAGGTGGCGCACCGCCTGCGGCTGCGGGGCGGCCCGCTGCCGGAGACGCTGATCGTGTCGTCGGCGAACGCGCCGAGCCGCGGGCTCACCCCGCGGGACATGTTCCCGGCCCAGCAGGACACCGACGAGCAGCTGGTGGCGTGGATGCGCACCAACGGCCTGCTGCCCGGCTACGTGCTCGACGACCCGGAGCTGAGCGAGATGGCCCTGGAACTCATGCGGGCCGACATCCGGGTCCGCGACACGTTCCGGGCCCCCGAAGGCGCGACGGCGAGCGTCCCGCTGGAGGTGCTGACCGGCGCCGACGACGACGTGATCGTCCCGGACGCGGCCGAGCAGTGGCGGGCGCTGGCCGGGAACGGCTACCGGCACGTCGAACTCCCCGGTGGGCACTTCTACACCCCGGAGATCTGGCGGACCCTGCCCACCCGGATCCCGGCCCTGTCCCCGCTCCCGGCGGCCGGCTGACCCCGCGGCGGGGTCCTCCCGGCCCGGAGGACCCCGCTACGGTGTCGGCTGGAGCTTCAGTCAACGGAAGGCGGCGGCGTGGCGGGCAAACGCGACCTCATCCTGCGGGCGGCGGTCGCCGTGATCGCGCGGAACGGGGTCCGCGGCCTGCGGGTCGAAGAGGTCGCGGCCGAAGCCGGAGCGTCGACGGGCCTCATCTACTACCACTTCAAGGACCGCGCCGGGCTGCTGAGCGCCACGCTCGACCACGTCAACGACCGCGCCGAGCGGTACACGACCCGGGCGCTGCCGGACACCGGGGACGCGCGGGTCCTGCTGGAGCAGAGCCTGCTGCTGGAGCTGCAGGACGTCGACGAGGTCCGGGAGAACAGCCTCGCGTGGGGCGAGCTGCGCGCCAGCGCGGTGTTCGAACCCGAGCTGCGCGACCGGCTGACCGGCGCCACCGGGACGTGGGTGGCCGAGATCGCCGAGCTGGTCGCGGCCGCGGCTCCGGCCGCCCTGGCGGACGACGTCGCCGAGCGGCTGACCGCGCTGGTCGAAGGCCTGTCGGAGCGCTGGCTGTCCGGAACGCTCCCCCTGGTCAGGGCACGCGACCTGCTGCTCGGCGCGATCACGGCCGAACTCGGCTCCTGACCCCCTTGTCCCGGACGTCACCGGTGATCCGCCGGTTTCGATTTGACTGAATTTTCAGTCAGTGTCAGGCTGGGGTCATGCCACCCGAACTCCTGTCCCGCCGCGGCGCTCTCACGGCTTTGGCCGGGCTGGGCGCCACCGCCCTCGCCGCGTGCACCACGCGGACCCCGCCGGGCTCGCCGGGTTCGCCGGCCGTGAGCCCTGCCCCGGCCGCGCGGACCTTCGGTGCCGAATGGGAGCACCACGCCCGCACGCTCATGTCCTGGCCGTCGTCGGCGGGGATCTGGGGCGCCGACCTGCCCGACGTCCAGGCGGACATCGCGCGGCTGGCCCGTGCCGTGGCCGGGTTCGAGAACGTCGTCCTGCTCGCGAAACCCGCGGACCGGGACCAGGCGCAGGCCGCCGTGGGCACCGACGTCGAGGTCGTCCCCATCCCGACCGACGACCTGTGGGCCCGCGACACGGCACCGGTTTTCGTCCAGGAGGGCGAAAAGCCGGCCGGCATCGACTTCGGTTTCAACGGCTGGGGCGGCAAGCAGCAGCACCCGAACGACGCCGGCGTCGCGCGCGCGGTGCTGGCGGAGTACCGGCTCCCCCGCGTCGTGGCCCCGCTGGTCGCGGAGGGCGGCGCGCTGGAGACCGACGGCGGGGGCACGTTGCTGGTCACGGAAAGCTCGCTGGTCAACGACAACCGCAACCCCGGCAAGGACCGGCAACGGGTGGAAGCCGAGCTCAAAAGCACCCTCGGGGTCAGCACGGTGATCTGGCTCGCGGGCGTGCGCGGCGAGGACATCACCGACGCGCACGTCGACTGCCTCGTCCGCTACGTCGCGCCGGGGGTCGTGGTGCTGGACAAGGCTTTCCCGGGCGAACCCCCGGACGTCTGGTCCCGCGCCGGCGACCAGGCCCGCGGAGTGCTCACCGAGGCCACCGACGCCGCCGGGCGGCGCCTCGAGGTCGTCGACCTCCCCCAGCCGGACCCGGACCGGATCACCGGCCGCGGCGACGCGTTCGTGTCGTCGTACGCGAACTTCTTCGTGGCCAACGGCGCGGTGTTCCTCCCGAAGTTCGGCGACTCCACGGCTGACGACCGCGCCCGCGGCATCCTGGCGGAGCACTTCCCGGGCCGCGAGGTGGTCCTGGTCCCGATCGACGCCATCGCCGCCGGCGGCGGCGGGATCCACTGCTCGACGCACGACATGCCGGGCTGATCCGAGGTGCGCACGACCGGCGCCGGGACGTGCTCACCGGCGGGTCCGCCCGGCGGTAACGTCGGAGGCGTGCGGGAACCGGGAAGTGGTGCGGACGCGGTGTTGCCGGACGTGCTGGCCGGGGGACTGCGGGTGGTGTTCGCCGGCATCAACCCCGGCCTCACCTCGGCGGCGGCCGGGCACAGCTTCCACACCCCGGGCAACCGGTTCTGGCCCGCCCTGCACCGATCGGGGTTCACGCCCCGCCGCCTGCGCGCGGAGGACGAGCGCCTCCTGCTCGGCTGGGGCCTGGGCATCACCAGCATCGTCCGCCGCCCGACGGCCCGCGCCGCCCAGCTGTCGCGCGCCGAACTCGCCGACGGCGGCCGCGACCTGGCCGAGCGGATCCGCGAGATCGGACCGGAGTGGCTGGCGGTGCTGGGCGTGACGGGTTACCGGGCGGCGTTCGGCGCCCCGGCCGCCCAGCTCGGCCCGCAACCCACGACGATCGGCGGCGCCCGCGTGTGGATCGTGCCCAACCCCAGCGGCCTCAACGCCCACTTCCCGCCGGAGGCACTGGCGATCGAGTTCGCGCGGCTGCGCGTCGCCGCCGGCATCCCGGACCGCTCCGGTCTCCTCGGCGAAGGCCCCCACTGATCAGCCGGCGTCGTCGGTGACGCCGTCGGTGGCCCGCCGAGCAAGATCGACCGCGGTTTACCACCCGGTGAGCGGGGAAACCCCGGCGCCCACGCCGATCACGGAGGTACCGATGCGCGTCCTGGCCCTCGTCTGCACCCTCAAGCCTTCGCCGGCGAAGTCGAGCAGCGACCTGATCACGTCGCAGCTGCTCGAGCTCTTCGCGCGGCAGGGCGTGACCGGCGAGACCGTGCGCGTCGTCGACCACGACGTCCGGCCCGGCGTGGAAGCCGACATGGGCCACGGCGACGCGTGGCCGTCGATCCGCGCCAAGATCCACGAGGCCGACATCCTGCTCGTGGCCACGCCGACGTGGGTCGGGCACATGTCCAGCGTCGCGCAGCGCGTGCTGGAACGGCTCGACGCCGAATTGTCCGAAACGGACGAGGACGGCCGCCCGGCGATGTTCGGCAAGGTCGCCGTGGCCGCCGCGGTCGGCAACGAGGACGGCGCGCACAAGATCATCGCCGACCTGTTCCAGGCGCTCAACGACACCGGGTTCTCGATCCCGGCGCAGGGCGGCACCTACTGGAACGGCGAAGCCATGCAAGGCGGCGACTACAACGACCTCGACGAGACTCCCGAGGCCGTCGCGTCGACCAACGCCACGCTGGTGCGCAACGCCGTCCACCTGGCCCGGCTGCTCGAAAAGGAGCAGTACCCGGCCGGGTGAGAACGCGGTGCTTCAGCCGCGCGAGTTCTGGGTAAGAGCACAGGTATCCGCGGTTCAACCCAGCAGCCGTGACGCACTTCGCGCCGGCCTGGCTCCGTGGAGCCGCCGTCCACACCGGAGGTGGCAGCAACCATGCGCACTGACGACCCGGTAGCCCGGTTCCACCGGCGCACCACGACCGTCACGATCACCGCGACCGGCGAGGCCACTGTGCTGGCCGCCGTCGGCGACCTCGACCAGCACATCGCCTAGCGCCTGTTCGCCCGCCTCACCGCGGAGCTGCGCAAGCGCCCGAAAGCGCTGCTCGTGGACCTCACCCGGGTCGGCTTCTGCTCGGCCGAAGCCCTGCGGATCCTGCTGCTGACCACCGGCGAAGCGCACGCCGCCGGCATCCCGTGCGTGATCGCCAGCGACCAGCACGCCGTCGTGCGGCCGATCGCGGCGCTGCGCCTCGAGCACCTGCTGCCGGTCTACCCGACGCTGGCGCTCGCCCGCGAGCGGCTGGCGCTCTGCGCGGCATCGACGAGCCGGCGGTCCGCCGTCAGCTGAGCCTCAGCGCGGCAGGATGACCTGGACGGTGACGTCGCCGACCGTGAACTGCCACCTCCGCTGCCCTCCGGCGTCGAGGGCCTTCGCCGCCTGCCGTTCCAGGTCGGGGATCAGCTCCGCCGGCAGTCCCGAAGACTCGAGGGCACCGCGCAATCCTTCCGGCGAGTCCACGACGATCGTCATGGACACCGACGAGGAGGACGACGTCACCACCGTGGTGGACGACGAACCCGGCTCCTCCTCGTGGCTGCTGAACAGCTCCACCCGGTGGGGCCCCACGACGATCGCGGCGCCGAGCAGCAGGCCCAGCAAGGCGGCCACGGTGACCGCGCACCCCTCCGGCGGCGGCGCGACCACGGCGGACTCGGGCGCGGACTCGACGACCGCGTCCGCCGCCCGGCTCCGCCACTGCGCCCCCGGGACCGGCACGACCTTCGCCAGCCACGGCCGGTCCGGCGGGTACTGGACCACGAGGACGTCCCCCGCCCGGACGTCGGGCAGGTCGGCCAGGTTGACGTGGTGGACGATCTCGACGCGGAACGACGGCTGCCCGTCGGGAGCGACGGTGAGCACGAGGGTGACCGGCACGTCGCCCGTTTCCGTACCCCCGGCGCGCCGGCTTTCGATCTTCGCGAGCGCGACGCGGGGAACGACGGCCGCCTCACGGGCACGGCGTGGCACGCCGGCCACGAACAGCAGCACACCGTAGGCGACGGGCAGGCCCACGCCGGTCAGGATGAGCGGGACGTCTTCGAGGATGATGCCGGTGACGAAGGCACTCAGCGCGCCCCCGGCGACACCGCCGCCGAGGAAGCCGCGCAGCAGGGCGGCAAGGGACACGAAAGCTCCTCAGAAGGGTGATTCGGCCGGATCCGGTTCCACCAGCACGGCTTCCGGGTTTTGGGGGTCGTACCGGACCCGCACCCGGGAACCGCGGGTCGGGGCCTGGAGGAACGGCGTGATCATCGTCGTCACCACCGTGCACTCCCCCGTCTCCGCCGGGAACCGGACGTGGACGACGAACCGCGGGTTCCCCAGCACCCAGACGTTGGTGAACTCGACGTGCGTGACGTGGCCGGTCACCTCCCGGCCGGTGCGGCGCAGGGCTTCGGCCCGGTCGTCGGCCTCCGCCTCGGTGAGGAACGTCCGCAGCTGCACCGCGATCAGCACCAGCGCCACCAGCGCGGCCACCGCCGGCACCAGGTAGGGCTCGTAGTAGACGACCCAGTCCACATCGGACCACGGCTCGGCGTCGCCGTCGAGGAACGGCAGCCGCCGCCCCACCGACTCCGGCGGCGTCCACGACGGGATGGCCAGCCCGCTGCCCAGCGCGACGCCGAGCGCCGTGGTGAGCGAGCCCGCCCGGAAGCCGGTGGCCAGCCGGTCCAGGGACGGGCCCGCCGCCCACAGCATCGCGAAGCCGAGCGAGGACGCGACCGTGATCGCGAGGCTGAAGAACAGCACCAGCGAAGCCGTCGGGCCCGCGTCGGCCCCCCACGCGTCGACGCGGTTCAGCGACATCAGCCGGAAGCCGTCCAGCAGCCCGAGCGAGCCGGACCAGCCCGCGGCCGCCCAGGCGAGCGTCGTGGGCACCCCGAGCAGCCACAGCCGCCGCCCGCGCCGGCCCGGCCGCGGGTCCCCCGGCAGTCCGAAGGCGAACACCGCGTCCCCCTAGTCGATCGGGCCGAACACGGCGACCTTCGCCGGGTCGGCCGGGTCGACGCGGGCCTCGTGCCGGGTGCCGGGCGCGTACTGCTGGATCGTCGCCAGCGGCGTGATCAGCGGAGCGACGGTCCGGTAGGTGCTGCCGTCGGCGCGGGTGACCTCCAGCGTCGCGGTGTACCGGGCCTGCCCGGCGACCGTCCGGTCGGTGGGCTCCAGCGCCCGGACGACGAGCGTGGCCGGCTCACCGGTGTCGTACAGCCGCCGCAGCTCGGTGCCGTAGGCCTGCAGTTCCTGCTGCTGTCGCAGCTGCTCTTCGGCGGGCAGCGCCAGGAACGCGGCCATCGCGGGATCGGCGGTCATCGACCGGAAAGCCTGCGCGGCGAGCTGCGGTGTCGGCAGCTGCGGAGTGATGTCGTGCCCCTGGGCCGCGGCCGCCCGCCGGAACTGCTCCGCGTGCTGCTGGAAAGCTTGCGCACCGCGGGCCGCGCCCTGCTGGGTGGCCTCGTCGACCTTCTGGCGGATTTTCTTGAACATGGGCTCCTGCCTCTCTGTGCGATGTGCACAGCTTCGGCGGGCCGTGGTGCTACCGAACCCAGGTTTGCCCGTCGCCGGGGGCATTTGGGCAGATCAGCGCCACTCGGAGGACGGGTGAGCGGGCTGGCTGCGGCTGCTCACGCCACCGCGAGAGCCGGGTGCGCAGCTCGGCGACCGGGTCGACGCCACCCAGCGCGCTCACCAGGATTCCGGTCGCCGGCGGTATCCAGGCCGGTCAACGCCACCTGAAAGACAGGCGAACAGCTCCGCCTCTCACACCACCACGCAAGCCAGGTGCGCAGCTCGT
>NZ_JBEZDL010000015.1:0-119811 GCF_040648295.1 Amycolatopsis sp. NPDC049159 | reverse complement strand
CGGCCACCGGGTCGACGCCACCCAGCACGCTCACCAGGACTCCGGTCGCCGACGGCGTCCAGGCAGGTCAACACCGCCCAAAAGACCGGCGAACAAGCCGCCTCCGGCCGCTCACACCACCACGCAAGCCAAGTGCACAGCTCGGCCACCGGGTCGACGCCACCCAGCACGCTCACCAGGACTCCGGTCGCCGACGGCGTCCAGGCAGGTCAACACCGCCCAAAAGACCGGCGAACAGCCCCGGCCGCTCAACACCACCACGCAAGCCAGGTGCACAGCTCGGCGACCGGGCCACCGGCCACCGGCCACCGGCCACGCTCACCAGGCCTGCCCGTCATCGGAAGCGTCGAGGCACGTCAACCCCGCCCAAAAGACCGGCGAACAAGCCGCCTCCGGCCGCTCACGCCACCGCGCGAGCCGGGAGCGCTGCCACGCGCACAGCTCGGCCACCGGATCATCGCCACCCAGCGCGGTGTCGACCGCGATCACCAGCTCGGCCATCGGGTCCGCGCCGGGGACAGCCGCCGACGTCGGGAGCGCCCACACCGTCGCCGCCACCAGGCTTGCTCCGGCCGCGACCGCCG
This sequence comes from Amycolatopsis sp. NPDC049159, assembly GCF_040648295.1. Classification (NCBI taxonomy): domain Bacteria; kingdom Bacillati; phylum Actinomycetota; class Actinomycetes; order Pseudonocardiales; family Pseudonocardiaceae; genus Amycolatopsis; species Amycolatopsis sp. NPDC049159. The sequence goes on along the minus strand of NZ_JBEZDL010000015.1, from coordinate 119,227 downwards.
CGAGCAGCACGCCGAACGGCTCGGGCAGGCCGAAGTCGCTTGCGCTGGCGCAGCCGATCAGCGCTACCCGTGCCGGCATCGCGGCCACTCCGGACAAGGCGAGGTCGGCGGCGGTGAACGGCCGGTGCGCCCCGATCGGGTCCGCCGTGCCGGGCAGTTCGGCCGGGCAGGACAGGTGCAGCGCCGTCTGCGCGCCGTGCTCGTCGCGGACCAGGCTGACGTGCCCGGCGAACACCAGCCGCGAACACGGCTCGGCCAGCAGCCGGGCGAGCAGCCGCCGGTCGGTGTCGGTGCGGCGGACCAGGTCGAGCCCGCGCTCGGCCGCCGGCCGGACCGGACCGGCGGCGAGCCGCGCGTCCAGGTGGCGGATCAGCGGCGACGCCGGCTCCTGCTTGCCGAGCACCGAACCCAGCTCCCCGAACGCGCTCTGGCCGGGGATCCGCGGGTCGAGCACGTACACCGGCGGCCCCTCGGCGGCGCGCGGCGGGCGGCGCGGGATCCCGGCGGGCGCGAGCAGGGAGACGTCGGCGATGTCGAGGACGCGCTCGTCGCCGTCGAAGCACGTGCCTTCCTCGCCCGGCTCCAGCACGCGATCCGGACGGCGGTCGGGCAGGGCGAGCAGGCCCCACGGCACCGCGGCGAGACTGGGCGAGGGCTGCACGCGCAGGAGCGGTCGGCGGCCACCGGCGGCAGCCGCCCGCAGCCGCGCGACGAGGTCGGCGGGCAGCAGGTTGAGCGCGAGCACCCGGGACAGGCGCTGTTCGCCCGCGAAGCCACCGAAGGCGTCCGCGCCCAGGGAGCGCCGGACGGCGTCGGCGACGCTCTCCCCCGCGCGCGGCGTCGGCGAGGCGGCGGCCAGGACCTCGCGGGCCGTCGCGACCAGTGCGGCGCCGATCGGGTGGACGTGGACGGTGCCGAGGTCCCCGGTGGTCCGCCAGCTGAGGTGGGTGTGGCCCGCGTCGGCGTAGCGCAGGAGGAACGTCTCGCGCCCGGGCTCCGCGGCGGGCCACGTCGTGACGGGCCCGGCGGCCGGGCGGGGCGAGCCGTACCGCTCGGCGGCGACGTCGAGCCAGCGGTCCAGCTCCATCGGCGAGTCCGGCGACCAGCGCAGCGCGGGCGGCGGGGCGAGCCGCAGCGGCAGCGACGCCGTGACCGAACCCAGCGCGGCCAGCGGAAGCCCGGCGGCGGGCGGGGCCGGTTCGGGGACGGGCAGCGTGCCGGTCAGGTCGAGCGCGGGTGCCCCGGTGCCGGTGTACGCGCCGACCGCGCAGGTGCGCTCGATCAGCTCCGCGGCCAGCCTCGGCTCCTTCAGCCGGGCCAGCAGTGTCATCAGCAGTTCGGTCGCCGGGCCCGCGACGTCGCGGGCCCACGCCGTGCGCGCCCGCGGCGACGCGAACTCGAAGCGGTAGTCCGCCGCCGCCAGCGCCACCGGGAGCAGCAGATCCAGCACGGCAGGCAGGTCTTCGCCGCGGGCGAAGCCGATCGTGGCCGCCACGAAGTCGGTGTGCAGGCGCTGCAGCCACTCCCCGGACGCCCGCGCGCGCGTCACGTGCTCCTCCGCCGTCGCCCAGTCCCCCTCGGCCGCCGCGCACCGGGCCAGCGCGACGTCGAGCCGGCGCAGGCCCGGCGTGTCGCCGTTGACCCTCCAGAGCTGCCCGGCGTGCTCGAACTGGTCGCGAGCCTGCCGGGGGTCGCCCGCGAGCAGCAGGAGCGTGCCCAGCGCGTGGCTCGCCTCCGCCACGTCACCGGTCGCGCCGGTGGCCGCGAGGGCGTCGCGGGCGGCTACGATCGCCGCGACCGCGCCCGGGAAGTCGCCGCCCAGCGCGCGGTCCGCGGCGAGGTCGATGGCGAACTTCGCGCCTTCGTGCCGGGCGTCGAGCCGGACCAGGTCGGCCCGCGCGTCCGCGTTCTCGCCGCCGGCTTGGCGGAGGCGGGCGCGTTCGGCGCGCGCCATCACCTGCAGCGACGCGACCTGGTCGCGGGCTCCACCGGGGAGGGTTTCGAGCGCGGCGAGGATTTCTTCGAGGGCGGCCAGCGCGCCGGCCGGGTCACCCGCCGCCACCTGGACGCGCACGTCGAGGATGCGCAGCTCCAGCTCGTCGGTACCGTGCGGGTCGAGCAGCTCGGGCGGGTACTGCCCCGGCCCGGCCGCCTTGCGCAGCGCCGCCCGGTGCCGCTGGCCCGCGATCAATTCGCGGGCGCGGTCGACGTCACCCTCCTCTGTGGACAGTGAGATCAGCACGCGATCGGCGACCTCACGGGATCCTTCGACCATCCGCAGCTCGGCGTACTGTCCGAAGTGGACGGCCGCGGCGGCGCTCACCGGGAAGTCGGCCAGCACGGCCTCGGCGCACTGCCGCGCGGTGCGCAGGTCACCCGCGGCGTACCGGAGGGCGGCCAGATCGCTCAAAGCGGCCAGTTCGAGGTCGGTCCGGTCGAGCCGCTGCGCGAACTGCCGCAGCCGGGCGTATTCCTGGTGCGCGCCCGCGAAGTCCCGCGCCGCGGCGAGCCCCTTCGCCCGCTGCTGGGCCTCGGAGGCGCTGACGAGCAGCTGCCGGTACTCGGCTTCGGTGAGCGAGCACGCCGGAAATTCGCCGTACGGCGCCGGATCGAGGCCGAAGTGCCGCGCCACGCACCGGCAGTTGTAGCCGTGCGCACTGGCCCCCGCCAGTTCGGCGGGCAGCGGCCGGTCCGGCGGGTTGAACGGTGGCGGCAGGCCGACGAGCACGTCAGAACTCCTCGCTGTCGGCGGCGGACACGGCCCGCTCGGCCAGCGTCCGGGCTTCCGGCGGCAACCCCTCGCGGGCCCGGACGAGCGCGACCACGTCGGCCCGGTCCTCCCGCGTCGTCCCGATGATGTTCTCGGCCGTCACGCCGACGACGAGTCCGATGTGGACATCTCCGGTCAGGTCCGCCGCACCGGCGAAGTACCCGGCACCCAGCCGCAAGGGGACTTCCGCGACGACCTCGCCCTCGCGGGTGGCGAACGCCGTGAGGGCCGCGTCGGCGAAGGCTCCGGCGACCTCGACTTCCAGCCGGGTGGCGGTCGGCGCGGCGACGATCCGCCAGGTCACGGTGTCCTCCGCGGCATCGAGGATCCCCGGCGGCACCCGGGCCCAGTCGACGCTCGTCCGGCCTCCGGCCACGATCCCTTCCGCGGACAGGCTTCCCGCGGAACCCGCGGCCAAGGCGTACGCCCGCTGTCCCGGCGAGACGGCGGCCGCCAGTTCGGCCGCGGCTTCGGCGCGCACGACGTCGTCCCGGTCGTCGAACCAGGCGGACAGCCGACGGCACAGGTCCCGGACTTCGCCGGGGACCGCGGTTGCCGCGAGTCCTTCCGCGGCGGCGTCGAACAGCTCCCCCGGCGTGGCCTCGAAGCCGTCGAGCACGCCCTCGGCCACGGCCGTCGTCGCGACCGCGGCTTCCAGGTCCAGCAGCGCGGGGTCCAGGGACGGCACGCCGAGGACCGGGCTCGCGGGCCACCACCGGCGGGCCCACAGGAGCAGCGCGAGCGCGGCCGGTTCCGGCCGCGCCGGCACCTCGACGTGCCCGGCGGTGAGGGCCGCGAGCGCGTGCTCTTCGCCGACGAGCCGCGTCAGCCACGGTTCCGCGGCGGCGGCGTCGCTCAGCTCGACGCGCATCGTCGCGGGCGCCCCGGCGAGCAGGCCGGCCAGCGCGAACCGGATGAGGCCGCCGTCCGCCGCGACGACGGGGGTGTGCACCGGGTGCGTCACGACACGACCTCCAGGTCCGGCAGCCGGGCCACGAGCGCGCGGCGCACCTTCGTCCGCAGGTCCAGCGAGGTGGAGCGGACGACGCCGGTGACGAGGTCCCGGACGTCGCCGGCGTCGGCCGGGAGCTCGCCGCGGACGTCGAAGCCGTGCAGCCGGATCCACAGCCGGCCGAGGAACTGCTTGGCGAACTCCCGCAGGTCGCGCACGAGCTCGGGGTCCGGCCGCGGGGTGAGCGGCGTGGTGCCGGCCAGCGCCCGGCGGGCGTGCAGCACGTACCCCTCGCGCGCGACCTGGGCGGTGAGCTGCCGGGCGAACGCGGACGCACCGGGCGCGCCACCGTCGAGCGGCCGCAGCGCGGGCGCGAGGACGACGCCGAGCGCGAAGCAGGTGGCCAGCGCGGGCAGGCCCAGCCCGAACCCGGCGGCGGCGCGGGCGAGTTCGTCGTCGACGAGGGTGTCCACGCCACCGCGTTCGTCCGCGGGAAGCCGCCGCAAGGTGGCGCGCACCCGGCGTTCGACACTGCGTTCGAGCAGCTCGGGCCCGGTTTCGTCGCGGCGCCGCAGCGGGGGCACGGCGGTGCGGTCGCCGCGCTGCAGCCCGAGTTCCGGCGATCCGGGAACCGCTTCGACGCCGCCGGGACGCCGCAAGGCGAGTCCCAGGGCGTGCCCGGCGGCGGAGCCTTCGAGCGCGCGCCAGGCGTCGTCGCCGAGGTCGTCCGCGAAGGCGTCGAGCAGCGCCACGGCGGCTTCGGGCGCGAGAACGGGATCGGTCCCGTCCTGCCAGTGCCGCTGAAGCCGGGTCGTGAGGTCGGCCGCCACCCGGGGATCGGCCAGGTACGCGGCCAGCCGCGCGACGCCGGCTTCCTCGCCGTCGCCGTGCAGCTCGCGCAGGGCGGCCGCGGCGGTCTCCGGGGCGTCCGGGCCGGGTGCGCCGGACCCGGTCGCCAGTTCGTAGGCCAGGGGGAAGCAGACGTCCTGGACGTCGCCGGCGGTGATGCGCAGCGCCCGCCGCTGCCGCTTGAGGTGCGTGAACCACGCGGCGGTCGCCCGCAACCGCGGGGCGTCGGCGGCCACCAGCGCGGTCAGCTCCGCCGCCTCGGCCGGTTCGAGCAGCGGCCGCCCCAGCCGCGGCCGCGCGGCGGTGCGCACGACCAGCGGATCGATGATCTTCTTGACCGTGCGCGTCAGCGGTCCGCCGTCAGCGGCCGACAGGACTTCGACCCCGGGAATGCCGGCCCACGCGGCGGCGAGCACGGCCGACCGCAGCCGCGCACCCCCCGATCCGGCCACCGCCACCCCCTCGCTCTCCCCGTACTTTACGAGACGGCGACGGCCGCCGGTCCACGACGAGGCGCCGCGGCTGCTGCCGGCTGTGGAAGTCCTGTCCCGTCTTGCGGCCCGGCTCGCCCGCGGCCACCTCGTCCCGCAGCAGCCGCGACGGCGCGAACCGCTCGCCAGGCGTCTCGTGCGAGTACTCCGCGATCGCCGTCCGGACGTCCGGTCCGGCGGTGGCCCTTGCGAGAATGGCGGCATGGCCGACACCGCGACGAACCGGACCGCCCGGCGCGGCAGGCCCGGGTACGACCTGGAATCCCTGCTGCGCGTGGCGGTTTCGGCGTTCACCGAACGCGGCTTCGACGGCACCAGCATGGAAGACCTCTCCCGCAAGCTCGGCATTTCGAAGTCGGCGATCTACCACCACGTGCCGAGCAAGGACGAGCTGCTGCGCCTGGCGGTGAACCGCGCCCTCGACGGCCTCTTCGCCGAAGCGGCCGCGCTGGCCGGGTTCGAGGGCCGTGCCGTCGACCAGCTCGAACACCTCGTGCGCGCGAGCGTCGGCGTCCTGATCGACCAGCTCCCGTTCGTGACGCTGCTCCTGCGCATCCGCGGCAACACCAAGGTCGAACGCGCGGCGCTGGCCCGCCGCAAGGAGTTCGACGGGATCGTCGCGGACCTGGTGACCCGGGCGGCCGCGGACGGCGACCTGCGCCCCGACATCGACCCGGACGTCTCGGCGCGGCTGCTGTTCGGCATGGTCAACTCGATCGCGGAGTGGTACCGCCCGCGCGGCGGCACGTCGGCACCGGCGATCGCGGACGCGGTCGTCGTGGTGGCGTTCGACGGGCTGCGCCGCCACCCCTGACCGGCGAACCGTGGTCGACGGCGCGTTCGTAAACCGGTGGCGGCGCGCGATGGGCGCTGCTACCTTCCCGGGGACCGTGCGAGAGACCGAGGAGGTGGTACCCGTGAACCAGACGACGTGGGTGCTCTCCTCCGGGGTCACGGTCGGGCGATAGGTCGCCCGGGAGCGCCGTTCAGCAGCTCTCCCGGAAGGCACGACCATGCACTTCACCTCGGAAACACACCTCGGGGACGGCGTCCTCGAGCGCGGATTCACCCTCGGCGACGTCCCCGGCATCCTGTGGACGCCCGAGTCCCCGGCCGGACCGGTTCCGCTGATCCTGCTCGGCCACCCCGGCGGCCTGGGGAAGATGTACCCGCGGCTGACGGCCCGGGCCCGGCACTCGGTCGCCGACGGGTACGCCGCGGCCACCATCGAGCTGCCCGGCAGCGGCGACCGGCCCCGGCTCCCCGCCGTCGACGAAGCCCGCGTCGAGCTGCGTCAGGCGCTGGCGGCCGGCGAGCCGGTCGGCGACGAGATCGTCGAGCGGCTCATCTTCCCGCTGGTCGACCAGGCCGTGCCGGAATGGCGGGCCACGCTCGACGCCCTCCTCGCACAGCCCGGGATCGACGGCCCGGTCGGGTTCGCCGGCGGCGTGCTCGCCATCGCCGTCCGGCTGGCGCTGGTCGAGCCGCGCATCGCGGCCGCCGTCCTGTTCGCCGGGAGTTTCGTGCCGCGCCGCATGATCGAGGAGGCCCGGCAGCTCACCACCCCGTTGCTGGTCCTGCTGCAGTGGGACGACGAAGGCAACGACCGGCAGCTGGCGCTCGACCTCTTCGACGCCTTCGGCGCCAAGGAGAAGACGTTGCACGCCAACACGGGCGGCCACACCGGCGTCCCGGCCTTCGAGGGCGACGACGGGAGCCGCTTCTTCGCCCGGCACCTGAAGTGAGTTGGCGGGACGCCAGGCTCCCTGGCCTGGCGTCCCCCCGGTCAGCCCGTCAGAAACCGGGAAACACGCGGCGCAGGTCGTCGAGCGTGACGGCGCCTTCGACGGTGACACCCTGGTCGTACGGCGCCTTGAGCCGGCCGCTCAGCAGCCGGACGAAGGCTTCCGCCGGCCCGTCGAACGTCGCGGACGGCGCCTCGAGGTGCGGTACGACGGTGACGGCGTCATCGATCACGAGACCGCCGCCCGGCACGCCGACGGAGACCGGGTTCGCCAGCTCGGCCGGCTTCGCGAGGAAGCTCAGCATGAAGCCGACGGGCCCGGCGAGGAGGTCGAGGAGCACCTCGGCCGAGCCGGCTTCCACCCGCGCGTCCGGGTCCACGCCCACGCGCACGTCCCAGGAGTGGTTGGCCACCTCGCTGAGCCGCATCCCGAGCGCGGTCACCAGCGGCACCGGCTCCGGCAGGAACCCGAGGTCGACGGTCAGCGACGAACGCTGCTCGGGCGTGAGCGCCTCGACCGTTTCGACCCAGCGCCCGTTGTGCTCCAGGAAGCCCTCGGCCTGCGCGCGCGGCGTGGACGAGTCCCAGCGGGCCCAGATCGTCTGGTTGTCTTCGGCGTCGACGCTCTCCCCGGCGGCCCGGCGAATCGGCGCGAGGCCGATCTCCGCCCCACTGCCGAGGTGCGAAAGCGCCTGCGCGACGGTCCATTCCGCGGCACCGCTGGTACCGGCCAGCTGCTCGTCGGTGAGGGTACGAGTGAGTTCGGCCAGCACGTCGTGCTCGGCCCGGAGAGCGGCGATCGTGCGATCCACGAGTTGATCCATGCCCAGCTCAACTCCCGGACCGGCCCGGGTGTTCCACCGATCACCGCCTGCGATGCGAGGCCGGGCAGCCCGGCTCCCGGACGGGGACCCGTGTCTCCCCGATCACCGCCCGTTATGTGCCGATCGACACCTTTGCAGTTAGGTAAGCCTGACCTTATTGTTCTCGCGTGCCCCACGTCCCCCACCCCGCCGACACCGGTGTCGACGCCCGCGAGATCGATGTCGCCTACGGCAGCGACGTCGTCGTCCGTGCCGCCTCCCTCTCCCTGCGCGCCGGTACCGTCACCGCGCTGATCGGCCCGAACGGCAGCGGGAAGTCGACGCTGCTGCGCGCGCTGGCGCGGCTGCACCCGCCGGTCGCCGGGTCCGTCACCTTCGCCGATGGCGCGGACCTGCGTGCACTGTCCGCAAAGGACATCGCCAAGCGGATCACCCTGCTGTCGCAGCAGCGGACCGCGCCGGGTGGCGTGTGCGTGCGGGAGCTCGTCGAGTTCGGCAGGCACCCGCACCGGTCGCGCTGGGGCGGGCGCGACCCCGAGGGACCCGCCGCCGTCGAGCGGGCGCTGGAGCTGACCGGGCTGGCCGGCCTCGCCGAGCGGCCGGTGCAGGCCCTCTCCGGCGGGCAGGCGCAGCGGGTGTGGCTCGCGAGCTGCCTGGCCCAGGACACCGCGCTGCTGCTGCTCGACGAACCCACGACCTTCCTCGACCTGCGCTACCAGGTCGAAATCCTCGACGTCGTCCGCGACCTCGCCGACCGGCAGGGGGTCGGGGTCGGCGTGGTGCTGCACGACCTCGACCAGGCCGCGGCGGTCGCCGACCGGGTGCTGCTGCTCGAGGGCGGCCGGGTCACCGCCGAAGGCTCCCCCGCCGACGTGCTGACCCCGGCGCACCTCAGCCGTGCCTACGGCATCCGCGTGGACGTCGCGCTCGACCCCGCCGACGGGCGGATCCACGCCCGCGCCGTGGGCCGCTTCAACGACACCGCTGCGCGGACCGCGTCGGTCTGACCCATCGAAACAGGAGAACCATGCGCATCACCCGGATGATCCTCGGCCTGACCGCGGCCGCCACGTTCTTCGTGGCCGCCTGCGGCACCACCGAGGAGCCCACGAGCAACGCGGCCGCCACGAGCGAAGCCGGCCCCGTCACGGTCGTCGACTCGCGCGGCAAGGAGGTCAAGCTGCCCCACCCGGCCAAGCGCGTCGCGGCGACCGAGTGGAACGGCGTCGAGCACCTCGTCTCGCTCGGGGTCATGCCGGTCGGCGTGTCCGACATCAAGGGCTACGGCCAGTGGGTGAGCGCCGGGAAGCTCGACGGCACCCCGAAGGACATCGGCACCCGCGGCGAACCGAGCCTCGACACGCTCGGCTCGCTGGGGCTGGACCTCGTGATCGTCACCGACAGCGTGACCGAGGGCGCGCTGGAGCAGATCGAGGCGAAGGTGCCGGTGATCGTCATCAAGGGCGGCAACGCCCAGGACCCGATCGCCGGGATGTACGCCGGCTTGGACGTGATCGCGAAGGCCACCGGCACCGAAACCAAGGCCGCGCAGCTGAAGTCCGAGTTCGAGCAGAAGCTCACGACGGGCCGCGCCGAGGTCGAGAAGCTGGGCGCGCTCGGCCAGAAGGTCGCGTTCTCCGACGCCTACGTCACGTCCGGCTCGGTCAGCATCCGGCCCTACACCAAGGGCGCGCTGGTGTCCGCGGTGTTCGGCAAGCTCGGCCTCGAAACCGCGTGGCCGATGGCGGGCGATCCCGCCTACGGCCTCGCGCAGGCCGACGTCGAGGGCCTGACCCAGCTGCCCGACGTCCGGTTCTGGTACATCGCCAACAACGCCGACGGCGACCCGTACCAGCAGGAGCTGGCGAACAACGCGATCTGGAAGAACCTCCCGTTCGTCAAGAGCGGCAAGGTGCGCCGTTTCCCGGACTCCCTCTGGATGTTCGGCGGCCCGAAGTCCATGGAGCAGTTCGTCGACGCGGCCGTCGGCGCGCTGAAGAACTAGCGGTGCTCACCCTGACCAAGCCCGGCCCGCCCGCGGTCCGCCGCCGCGGGCGGGCGGCGCTGCTCGGCACCGGGCTCGCCGCCCTGCTCCTGCTCGGTTCGGCGGTGCACCTGACGCAGGGCACCGCGAGCGTCGACGCGCTCGACGTGCTGCGGCTGGTGTTCGGCGGCGCGTCCGGCGACACGACGGCGGTCGTCGTCGAGTCGCGGCTGCCGCGGCTGCTCTCGGCGCTGCTGGTCGGCGCCGCGCTCGGCGTGGCCGGCGCGGTGCTGCAGTCGGTGTCGCGCAACATCTTGGCGTCGCCGGACACCCTGGCCGTCAACGCCGGGGCGCACCTCTCGGTCGTCGCCGTCGCGGCGTTCGGCGTCTCGCTGCCCCTGCTGGGTGCGGCCGGCGTCGCGTTCGCGGGCGGGCTGGCCGCGGCGGTGTTCGTGCTCGCGCTGTCCGGCACCGGCGGGACCGGGATCGTGCGGCTGGTGCTCGCGGGCACCGCGATCGCGCTGGCGCTGATCTCGGTGACCCAGGTCCTCCTGTTGCTGTACGCCCAGGAAACCCGCGGCCTGTTCGCCTGGGGCGAGGGATCGCTGGAGCAGAACGGGCTCGCCGGGGTGCGCACGCTCGGCCCACTCGTCGGCCTGGCGCTGGCCGCGCTGCTCGGCCTGGCCCGGCGGCTCGACCTGGTCCACGTCGGCGACGACCACGCCCGGACGCTGGGTGTCCACGTCGGACGGGTCCGCTTCGCCGCGATCGGGCTGGCCGTGCTGCTGGCCGCGGCGGCGGTGACCCTGGCGGGTCCCATCGGTTTCGTCGGCCTGGCCGCACCTGCGCTGGCCCGGCTGCTCGCGCCGGTCGTGCCGGGCCTGCACCGGCACGCGGCGCTGATCCCGTTCTCCGCGGCGCTGGGCGCGGTGCTCCTGCTCGGTGCCGACGTGCTGCTGCGCGCGATCATCAGCCCGCAGCGCGCCCTGGAAGTGCCGACCGGCGTCGTGACGACGATCCTCGGCGCGATCTTCCTCATCGTGCTGGCCCGCACCGCCCGGATCACCTCGGCGACCGCCGAACCCCCGGCGGCCGGCGCGCGAAGCGGCGTCAGCGCGATCCGGTACCGGGTGGTGCTGGTCGTGCTGGCGCTCGCGACGGTCGGCGTCGCCGTGGGCGCGGTCCTGCTCGGGGACGCGAAACTGCTGCTGGGTGACGTCGTCAACTGGCTGAGCGGCCAGGCGGGCCCGCTCGTCACCGGCGTGCTGGACACCCGCGTACCGCGTGTGGTCGCCGCGCTCCTCGCGGGCGCGGCGCTGGCGCTGGGCGGCGCGCTCACCCAGGCCGTCGCCCGCAACCCGCTGGCCGAACCGGGGATGATCGGGGTCGTCGGCGGCGCGGGCCTCGGCGCGGTCACCGTGATCACGCTCGTGTCCGGGGTCGGGTTCTGGACCCTGACCGGCGCCGCGGGCCTGGGTGCCGCCCTCGCGATGGCCGTGGTCTTCGCGGTGGCGGCCCGGGGCGGTTTCACGAGCGAACACCTGGTGCTGATCGGCTTCGGCGTGCACGCGGCGACGCAGGCAGTGGTGACGCTGCTGATCACGCTGTCCGACCCGTGGAACGAGACCAAGGCGCTGACCTGGCTGGGCGGCTCGACCTACGGCCGGACCATGACCCACCTCGTGCCGATGGCGCTGGTGCTGGTGCTCGCGGTGCCTGTGCTGGTCCGCATGCGGCGCGAGCTCGACCTGCTGGCGCTGGACGACGAGACACCGCGGGTGCTGGGCGTGCCGGTCGCCCGGTCACGCTTGCTGCTGCTCACGTGCGCCGTGCTGCTGACCGGCGCGGCCGTCGCCGGGATCGGGGTGCTCACGTTCGTCGGGCTGGTCGCCCCGCACGCGGCGCGCGCGATCGTGGGCAGCCGGCATTCCCGGCTGCTGCCGGCCGCGGCGCTGCTGGGAGCGATCCTGGTCTGCGTGGCGGACACCGTCGGCCGCACGGTCATCGCTCCCGGCCAGCTCCCGGCCGGATTGATGACCGCGATCATCGGCGCGCCGTACTTCGTGTGGCTCCTCTACCGGCACCGCCGTGGTTCAGCCCTTTCCCGGTGACCGGCAGCAGGAACCGGTAACCGCGGCTACGCGGCCCGAACCGGCACCGGGCGGTCCCGGCATGACCGTCCACTTCGGACGCCGCCTCGCGGTGGCGGTTCTTCGCCTGGCCGGGGTGCTCGTCGCCACCCCGGCCAAGGCCGCCGTCCCCGGCCGGATCACCAACATCGGCTGCCAGTGCCTCGAGGCCCCGGCAGCACCCCGCGTGCAGCTGTGGTCGTGCACCGGCCCGGCCCAGACGTGGACCCTGCCCGCTGCCGACGGTCCTTGCCCACCAGGCCCGTTCGGCTCCCCGCCACCCGCGAACCACTTGAGCGCCACCAAGATCCGCGGCGGCTTCACCTTCCTCGAGGGTCCGATGTGGGACAAGGCGAGCCAGGCCCTCCTGCTGACGAAAACGCGACCGGAAGATCTACCGCTACCCGGTGAACGCCGATGGGAGCACGGGTGCGCGCAGCGATTTCGCGTCACCGGGCGGAACGGACGGCGGCACGATCGACTGCGCGGATAGCGTGTACCAGGTGACCTGTGGCGACGGGATCGTCCACGTCCTGTCACCATCGGGCGCGGAGCCGGGGACGATCTCGGCGGGGCGCAACGCCACGAACGCGGCGTTCGGCGCGCCGGACGGGAAGACGTTGTACATCACGCCGGGAGCCCCTTCGCGCGGCGGGGAAAGCGGTGATTTCGGGCTGTACAGCGTCCGGCTGAACGTCCCCGGCCGGCCGTACTAAACCGCGGGGCGGCGGAAGGCGTGTGCGACACCGACACCCCGGACCAGCCGGGGCTCGGCAAGAGGAGCACACCGATGTCGTTCCGTAGAATCGCGGCGGCCGCAGGGCTCGCGCTCACCGTGGCGCTGTCCGTGGCCATGCCGGCTTCCGCTGCCCCGGTCAGTGGCGTCGCACCGGCGTCGGCCGCCGTCTCACCGGTGTGCTCCGGCACCGAGGGGTGGGGCAAGATCGCGTACCAGGTTGCGTCCGGTACAACTGCGACCACGACAGCTGCCTGGACCGCGGCTACCTCGGCCTGGTGAACCGGGCCACCAGCGCTCGCACGGTTCACTGGGAGCTGGAGACGTCCCTCTACTTCGACGGCACAGAGCCCATCTACGACGACAGCGGCAGCATCACCCTGGCGGCGGGCGAGCAGCGGACGATCTTCGCCCGTCTCACCTACCAGACCCCGTGCGGATCCAGGACCCGCGAGTGGCTCAAGATCCAGTACGACAGCGCCGGCTGGAGCCCGGCGATCAGCGTGTCGACGGTGATGCCCTGCGTCTGACGGCGGGGTTCAACCGGCGACGACTTCGCGGACCGTCGCCAAGACTTCGTCCGGGTGGTCGAGGTGGACGCTGTGCGTCGCGCCCGGCCAGCTCACCAGCTGCGCGCCGAACGCCGTCACCAGGCGTTCGTGGGCGCGGTGGACCGCGTGGTCCGGTTTGCGCCTCCGCCGTCACCACCACCGACGGGAGGCGCGGGAGGTCGGACTCGCGCAGGTCGCGGGCCAGGTCGGTGACGCCGCGGACCGCGCGGGCCAGCGTCGGGATGTCGAGGTCCGCCGTGCGCTCGAGGGCGGCCTGGCAGTCCGGGCGCAGGTCGCGGCCGGTGCGCAGGGCCGTCGTGCGGAGGGCTTTGGCGAGCACCTGACGCAACCCCGGCACCGCCGACAGCCGGCCGAGGACCCTCATCGTGCGTTCCAGGCCCGCGCAGACCTTGGCGTCGTTGATCGGGGTCGGGTCGAGCAGGACCAGGCCCGCGACCAGCTCGGGGCGCTCGCGGGCGAGCAGGACGCCGACGGCGCCACCGAGGCTCTGGCCGACCACCACGACCGGACCGAGGCCGAGCCGTTCGACGAGCGAGCCGAGGTACGCCGCGGCTCCGGCCAGCGAGCCGTCCACAGTGGATGCCCAGGTGCCCGGCCGGTCGTGCCGGATCATGCGGGCGCCGGGATCGGCCACCAGCCCCTCGGGCAGGCCGGGGAAGAAGTCGTCACAGCCCTCGGCGCCGCCGAGAAGCAGCAGCACCGGCGGCGACAAGGAGGTTGGCCGTGGTCGCCGCACCCGAGCGGATCGCCGCGGTGGTGCGCGGTGAGCTGCTGGACGGCGCGCACCCCGTCGGCACCCGCTTCCGCGAGGAAGACCTGGCGGCCCGCTTCGACGTGGGCCGCCACACCGTCCGCTCGGCGCTGCGGCTGCTGGCCGACCGCGGCCTGCTGCGCCACGAACGCCACCGCGGGGCGGTCGTCGCGCCGCTGAGCCGGGCGCGCATCGACGAGATCTTCGACTACCGCAAGGTCCTCGAGCTCGGCGCGCTGCGCATGGCCCTGGATCGGGGCACGGACCTGACCCCGGTCGTCACCGAGGTGGAACGGCTCGAAGCACTGGCCGAGCGGACCCCACGGCCGTCGTGGCGCAAGCTGACGGAGGTCCACGGCGCAATCCACCGCGCGATCGTCACGGCGGCGGGCAACGACCACGTGCTCGACAGCTACCACCGCTGCGAAGACGAGGTCCGCCTCCTCCTGGCCTTCGTCCGCCCCGCCTTCGACGCGGCGACGATGGCGGCGATCCACCGCCGCCTGGTGGTCAAGCTCAGCCTCGGCGGCGAGGCCGCGACGGACGCCTTGACGGAGGACATCGACCAGACGGGCCGAGCCGCCTTGCTGACGGCGCTGCGCCGGGCGGAGGAAAGCGCCCACCGCCTCGGCCGGTGAAACGCGCTGGACCCCCGGCAGGCTCCATGCTAGAAATAGAACCTGTTCCAGTTTTCACCGGCGCCGGGGAGGTCCGTGGATGAGCGTCCCGACGGTGACCGAGCTCCTCCTGGCCCGCGCCGGCGACGAACGCCCGGGCCTGCTCTTCGAAGACCGGACCTGGTCCTGGACCGAGCACGTCCAAGCCTCCGCACGCCGCGCGAGTGACCTCCGGACGGCACTGGACCGGGACAAACCGCCCCACGTGGGGATTCTCGCCGACAACGTGCCCGCGTTCTCGATCCTCCTCGGCGCCTGCGCCTTCGCCGGGGCGGTGCTCGTCGGCCTCAACCCCACCCGCCGGGGAGACGCACTCGCCCGGGACGTCAAGCTCGCCGACTGCCAGTTCGTGCTCGCCGAACCGAAGTACCGGACCCTCCTCGACGGACTGGACCTCGGCGACATCCGCGTGCTGGACCTGGAATCGGGGCTACCCGCGGCGAACACCCCGGCCGAGCCCGTCGCCGCCACCGCCGACGACCTGCTCATGCTGATCTTCACCTCCGGCACCAGCGGTGACCCGAAAGCCGTCCGTTGCACGCACGGCAAGATCGCGTTCCCCGGCGCCATGCTCGCCGACCGCTTCCGGCTGTCCACATCGGACACCGTCTACGTCACGATGCCCATGTTCCACTCCAACGCGATCATGGCGGGCTGGGCGGTCGGCCTCGCGGCAGGCGCCCGGATCGCCCTGCGCCGCCGGTTCTCCGCCTCCGGTTTCCTCCCCGACGTCCGGAAGTTCGGCGCCACCTACGCCAACTACGTCGGCAAACCACTGTCCTATGTGGTCGCCACTCCCCCGCGCCCGGACGACGCGGACAACCCCCTGCGCCTCGTCTACGGGAACGAAGGGGCGAGCGCCGACCTCGCCGCGTTCGAGAAACGGTTCGGCTGCAAGGTCGTCGACGCGTTCGGGTCCACCGAAGGCGGTGTGGGGTTCGCCCGCACCGAGGACACCCCCGCCGGTTCGCTCGGCAGGCCGGCCGGTGACGTCGCCATCCTGCACCCCGACACCGGCCGCCCGTGTCCGCCGGCCGAGTTCGACGGCCGAGGCCGGCTGGTCAACGCCGGCGAGGCCGTCGGGGAGCTGGTCAACACCACCGGCGCGGGCTGGTTCGCCGGGTACTACCGCGATCCCGGGGCCGACGCGGAACGGCTGCGCGACGGCATGTTCCACACCGGCGACCTCGCCTACGCCGACGCCGCCGGGTTCTGCTACTTCGCCGGGCGGCTCGGGGACTGGCTCCGCGTCGACGGCGAGAACCTCGGCACCGCACCGATCGAGCGGATCCTCCTGCGGCACCCCGCGATCACCGACGCCGCCGTCTACGCGGTGCCCGATCCGGTGACCGGCGACCGGGTGATGGCCGCCATCGTCACCGACGGCACGCCGCTCGACCCCGCCGGGTTCGGGCGCTTCCTCGCCGGCCAGCCCGATCTCGGGCCCAAGCAGGTACCCGACTACGTGCGCACGGTCCGGGAACTGCCGCGGACGTCGACGTTCAAGGTCGTCAAGCGGCAGCTCTCCGCGGAAGGCACGAACTGCGCCGACGTGTGGGAACGCGCAGGACTCGACTACACCAGCCGGTAGCCCGCGGCCGAGAACTCCGCGGTCAGCGCATAGCGGTCGCCGCGCACCAGCGTGTGGCGCCACTCCACCGGGCGGCCGCGGGCGTGGCTGAGCCGGTTGATCGCGAACGCCGCCACGTCGTGCGCGCACGCGAGCTGGACGCGCTCGGCCGCGGTCGGGATCACCGCGCGCACCTCTTCACGGCCGTGGTCGAGCCGCACCCCGGTGCGCCGCGCGAGTTCGGCGTACAGGCCGGTGTGCGTGAAATCCGCGGGCAGCAACGGTTTCGCGAGCGCGGCCGGCAGCCAGACGCGGTCGAGGGCCAGCGGCTCGTCCCCGGCCAGGCGCAGCCGCTCGAGGTACACCAGCGGCGTCGAGGCTTCGAGCTCCAGCCGCTCGGCCACGAGCGCGTCCGCCCGGACGTCGAAGGTCCGCACGACGCTGTGCTGCGAAAGCCCGGCCGCCTCCACCGAGGCGAACAGGCTGTAGAGCGCCCCCAGCGGCTGGGCGATCTCGGCCGGCGGCGCCACCCGGGGCTGGCGGCCCCGCTCGGCGACGATGACCCCGTCCGCGCGCAGCTGCCGCAGCGCCTGCCGCACCGTGCTGCGGCTCACTTCGTACTCCTCGACGAGCGCCAGCTCGCCCGGGAACTGATCGGTGAATTCGCCGGCATCCAGCCTGGTCAGCAGCTCGCGCTGGAGCTGGCGCCAGAGCGGCTCGGAGCCGGAGCGGCTGAGCGTCCGCGGTGGCATGACTTCCTCCCGGCTGGTCGCGGCCGACCCTACCCGTGGCCAAATGTCCGTACATCATCTAAGTTGAATGTACGTACATTTCAGCACGGAGGAAAACGGTGACCACGATCCGGAACGCCCCCGCCGCACCGCCGGCGCCCGTCCGCCGGCCGGGCGTGGCACCCGGCCTGCTGGTGGCCGTCGCGGTCGCCGCGGTCGCGACGGCGCTGGGCACGCTGGTCCCGGTCGTCGGCGGCCCGGTCTTCGGCATCCTGCTCGGCGCGCTCGCCGCCGCCGTCGTGCCGCGGCTGCGCGGCGAGCGCTGGACGCCGGGCTACGGAGTCGCGTCCAAGACCGTGCTGCAGGCTTCGATCGTGGTACTGGGCACCGGCTTGTCGCTGCGGCAGGTGCTGGCGGTCGGCGGCGGCTCGCTGCCGGTCATGCTCGGCACGCTGGCGGTCGCCCTCGGCGGCGCGTGGCTGCTCGGCCGGTGGCTCGGCGTCCGCGGCGACACGCAGACGCTGATCGGCGTCGGCACCGGGATCTGCGGCGCGTCCGCGATCGCCGCGACCACCGCGGTCCTCAAGCCGAAGCAGGCCGACGTCGCCTACGCCCTCGGCACGATCTTCACCTTCAACATCGCCGCCGTCCTGCTGTTCCCGCCGCTCGGGCACCTGCTCGGCCTGAGCCCGCACGCCTTCGGCCTCTGGGCGGGCACCGCGATCAACGACACGTCTTCGGTCGTCGCGGCCTCCTTCGCCTACGGCGACGACGCCGGTTCCTACGGCCTGGTCGTCAAGCTCACCCGCACGCTCACCCTGATCCCGATCGTCATCGTGCTGGCCGTCCTCAAGGCCCGCCGCGAAGCCCGGCAGGCCGGACCGGGCGACACCGTCGCCGCGTTGCCCTGGCGGCGGATCGTGCCCCTGTTCCTGCTCGGTTTCCTCGCCGCGGCCGCGCTGAACAGCCTCGGCGTCATCCCCGGCTCGTGGCACCCCGCCCTCTCGGCGCTGGGCACGTTCCTCATCACGACGGCGCTGGCCGGGATCGGGCTTTCCCTGCGCCTGGCGGACATGCGGCGGGCGGGCGCCCGGCCGCTGCTGCTCGGCGGGCTGCTCTGGATCGCCGTCGCCGCGACGAGCCTCGGCCTGCAGTCCCTCACCGGCACGCTCTGAGCCGCCGCCCCCGGTAGCATTCGGCGGGTGATCGACAGCGACGGCGACCGGCCGGACCGGCCCCGGAAGGTGTCCCGCTTCGCCGACCTGCTGCGGGAGGCGGACCGGCGCCCGGGCCTGATCCGGTCCGCCCGCGCGGTGCGCCGCCTGGTCCCCGGCGACCGCGAACTCGGTGACGCGCTGTCGACGACGGCGGGTCACCCCTCCGACCGGGTCGCCCGGCTGCTCGCCGAGGCGAAGGCCGAGCAACCCAGTGCGGTGCGCGAACTCGGGCTCGCGGCCGTCCAGCTCTGGCAGGCCGTCGCCCAGGGACGGCACGGCGAGACCGGCGAGGCGACGATCGTGTTCACCGATCTGGTCGGCTTCTCCAGCTGGGCCCTCGACGTCGGCGACGCGCGGGCGCTCGAGCTGCTGCGCGCCGTTTCGACCGCGAGCGAGGCGACGATCTCGCGCCACCGCGGCCGGGTCGTCAAGGGCCTCGGCGACGGCTTGATGGCCGTCTTCGGCGAGCCGGCGGCCGCGGTCGAGGCGGCGTACGAGACGTGCGGCGCGGTCAGCGCCATCGACCTCGGCGGCTACCGCCCGCAGCTGCGGGCCGGCCTGCACACCGGACGGCCGCGCAAGGTCGGCCGCGACTACTTCGGGGTCGACGTCAACATCGCGGCCCGGATCGCCGACGCGGCCGCCGGCGGCGAGGTCCTCATCACCGGGGACGTGCTGGCGCGCCTCGACACCGAGCGGTTCACCGTCCGCCGCCGGCGCCGGTTCCGCGCGAAGGGCGCGCCCAGCGACCTCGAGGTGTTCGCCGTCGTCCCGCGGTACGACGAGGCCTGACTCAGGAGCGGCGCGGGCCCAGCACCCGGTCGAGCTCGGGCAGCACGGCGGCCAGGTCCTTCGTCGTCCGGAAGACCACAATGGACGCTTCGCCGTCGTCCTCCGGCCGGGTGAACAGGTCGACGGTCTCCGCCATCGCCGCGTCGAACTCCGCTTCCGCGTCGTCCGACTGCCCGCGCAGCCACCGGCGCAGCACGTGGTTGTGCGTGGTCACCACCGCGCCGGCCATCAGCTCCGCGCGCAACGCCGTGTCCTCGCCGCCACCCATCCAGCGGTGCAGGAACCCCCGGAAGAGCCGCTGGTACTGCTGCAGTCCCGAGATTTCGCGGTCCCGCAGCGCCGGCACGCTGCGCGTCAGCCGGTAGCGCGTGCGCGCCAGCTCCCCCTCGGCGAGGTAGTGCCGCAGGACCAGCCGGGTGCCTTCGGTGACCGCGAGCAGCGCGGTCGGCCCGGTCGAACCGGCCAAGCGGGCCTCGATGGCCTGGAGCAGCACCTCGTGGTCGGGAAAGATGACGTCTTCCTTCGCCCGGAAGGTGCGGAAGAACGTCGTGCGGCCGACGCCGGCGCGCTCGGTGATGTCGTCGATCGTCGTGTGGTCGTAGCCGCGCTCGGCGAACAGCGCGAACGCCGCCTCGACCAGGCGTTCCTTCGCCGCCATCCACCGCTCCTCCCGCTCGCGGCCCAGCCTAGGGCGTGGCGGTCGTCATAGCCGAGGGCCTTCAGCTACTCGTCGGTACTCAGTACCGTTCACATGGTACCGAGTCCCAGAGAGGTGGCGGCGATGGAACGCGCGGGCGTGGTCGGGTGCGGGCAGATGGGTGCCGGGATCGCCGAGGTGTGCGCCCGGGCCGGTCTCGACGTCGTGGTCGTCGAATCGAGTCCGGACGCGGCGGCGGCCGGGCGGCACCGGCTCGAAACGTCGCTCGCGCGGGCGGAGAAGAAGGGCAAGATCCCCGACGCCGCCGCGGTGCTGCAGCGGATCCGGGTCACCGAATCCCTGGACGACCTCGCCGATCGCACCTTCGTCGTGGAAGCGATCGTCGAAGACGAAGCCGTCAAGACGGAGCTGTTCGGCCGGCTCGACAAGATCGTGACCGCGCCGGACGCGGTCCTGGCGTCCAACACCTCCTCCATCCCGATCATGAAGCTGGGCACCGCCACCGAGCGGCCCGCCCAGGTCGTGGGCGTGCACTTCTTCAATCCCGTGCCGGTGCTCGCGCTGGTCGAGCTCGTGCCCAGCCTGCTCACCGCCGAAGCCACGGTCGAGCGGGCCCGGACCTTCGCCCAGGACGTGCTCGGCAAGCAGGCGATCCTCTGCCAGGACCGCGCGGGGTTCGTGGTCAACGCGCTGCTGATCCCGTTCATCCTCGCCGCGATCCGCATGTTCGAGTCCGGCTTCGCGACCCGCGAGGCCATCGACGAAGGCCTCGTCCGCGGGGCCGCGCACCCGCAGGGACCGCTGGCGCTGGCCGACTTGATCGGCCTCGACACCACCAAGGCCGTCGCCGAATCCCTCTACGAGGAGTTCAAGGAACCGCTCTACGCACCCCCGCCGCTGCTCGCCCGGATGGTCGACGCGGGCCTGCTCGGCCGCAAGACCGGTCGCGGCTTCTACACCTACGAGCGGCCATGAGCGAGTGCTGCTGCCTGTGCGCCCCGGCCGGCCACGAGCACCACATCTGCACCGGCACCGCCGAACCCGGGCACTCGGTTCCGCTGCCGGGAAGCCCGGGCACGTTCGTCCCCGCGTGCCCGCCGTGCCACCGCGCCACGCACCGCCACCGGGGTCACCACCCGCTCCGGCGGCCCGGTGAGCAGCCACGACGCCTCGACGCCCGTGACTGGGACGCCGCCGCGCTCGCCCGGCCGGGTGAGCGGTCCGCCCGGTGGCCGAAGGCGGCCACGACGGGCTGACGGCGTCGGTGCAAGAGCCGACGGGTGAGCCGTCCGGCCGTGCCGATGCACGGCCATTCGCACACCGAAACCGTTGAGGGACAGGAAAACTCGTACATCCGTCAGGTGACGGATGTCTGATCCACCGGTACCGCGAAGCATTGCTTTACGGGGCCCCGACGCTCCGACCTCGAGACCCGAGGAGGAGCGATGTTGCGTGCTACCACTACCACCGTCTCCACCGTGGTGATCTTCCTGCTGGCCATCAACCTGCGGCCGGCCGTGACGAGCCTGGGTGCGGCCCTGCCGGACATCTCGGCCGCCGGGAACATCGTCGCCGCGGTGCTCGTCGCGTTGCCGTTGTGGGCCATCGGTCTCGGCGGCTGGGCGACGCCGTGGCTGGCCAACCGGGTCGGGACGTACCGGACGGTCGCCGCGGCGCTCGGCGCGCTGGTGCTTTCGCTCGGCGGGCGGGTACTCGGGGGCTCGGCGCAGCTGCTGATCGGGACGGCGCTGACCTGCCTGTCGATCGCCGTCCTCGGGACCATCCTGCCCCTGCTGGCCCGGGGTTCCGCCGCCTTCACCTTCGGGCTCGGGCTCGGCAGCACGGCCGGCGCGCTGGTCACGCCCGCGGTGGTGCTCTCGTCGTCGTGGCAGGTCGCCCTCGGCCTGTGGGCGGGCGTGGCGCTGGTGGCCCTGTACGTGTGGCAGCGCGTCCCCGGCGAGTTCGCGGCACCGCAACCGGCCTCCGGGACGATGCCCGCGTTCGCCCTCACCATCCACTTCGGACTGATTTCGACGGTGACGTTCCTGGTCATGGGCTGGCTACCCGGCATCCTGCGCGACGCCGGGGTCCCGGCGACGACCGCGGGCGGCTGCCTGGCGCTGTCGATGGCCATGGGGCTGCCCATGATGCTGCTGGTCCCGGGCTGGACCCGCCGGTGGCGCAACCAGACGCTGCTCGTCGTCGCACTGGCCACGCCCAACGTCATCGGGGTGACCGGGCTGCTCCTCGCCCCCGCGGCCGCACCCTGGCTGTGGGCCGCCGCGACCGGCGCGGGCATGGGGTCGCTCGCGTTCGCGCTGACGACCATCTCGTTGCGCAGCAAGGACCGTTCGCTCTCGCTGTCCGCGGTGGTCCAGGGCGTGGGGTACGTCATCGCCGGCTTCGGCGTCCTGGCTTGCGG
This sequence comes from Amycolatopsis sp. NPDC049159, assembly GCF_040648295.1. Taxonomy (NCBI): domain Bacteria; kingdom Bacillati; phylum Actinomycetota; class Actinomycetes; order Pseudonocardiales; family Pseudonocardiaceae; genus Amycolatopsis; species Amycolatopsis sp. NPDC049159. The sequence continues at coordinate 97,358 of NZ_JBEZDL010000015.1, read as the reverse complement.
CTGGCTGCACACCTTCACCGGCACGTGGCGGACCCCGCTGCTGCTGGTGCTGGCCGTGCTGGCCGGCCAGGTCGCGAGCGGGCACGCCGCCGTCACGCGGCGGACTTTGGCTTCGCTGGTTCCGCGTCCGCTCTTCGCGCGCCGTCAGGGGGACGCGCCGGAGGTCGGGGTCTGAACGATCGAGGAGGGTGGTTCGGACGTTCGCGAAGCCACTTCCGGCACCTCCGGCGCGCCTGCCACCAGGGCGGCGCGCCGGAGGTCGGGGGTTGACCGGATTCGCCTCAGCCCGAGGCGGACTGGTGCCGGGCCGCTTCCCTCGCGATGTCGATGCGCGAATGCACCCCCAGCTTGTTCAGGATGTGCGACACGTGCGTGCCCACCGTCCGCGGGGACAGGTACAACCGGGCCGCGATCTGCGGGTTCGACAGGCCTTCGACCACCAGCGCGGCGATTCTCCCCTCGGTCGGGGTGAGGCTGTCCCAGCCGTGGGTGGTCTGGCGGTGCTTCACCGTCGGGCCGCGGCGGATGCCGAACGCCCGGAACAGGGCGCGCAGGCGGGCCACGTCCCACTGCGCGTCCAGCTCCGCGTACAGGTCGACCGCGTGGGTGAACGCGGCCCGCGCCGAACCGCGGTCTTCCTCGCGGGCCCTGGCGAACGCGATGGCGGCGGCCTCCAGCGCCTTCGCCCGGGACAGCGGCCGGCCCGCGTCGCGGTAGCCGTCGGCCGCGCGCAGCAACGTCGTCGCGTCTCCGTCGAGCAACCCGCGGCAGTACAACGCGAGCGCGCCGAGGTGCGGCACGGCGGATCCGGCGGCGAGCGCGCTCACCCTGGCCTCGATCTCCGTCGCGGTCCGGACGTCGCCGATCGTCGTGGCCAGCCGGGCGGCGTCGCCCAGCAGGTCCTCCCCCGCGTCCACGCCGGCCAGCACGGCCGTCAGCACGGCGAGCGCCCGCTCCGGCGCGCCGGCGTACTCGAAGGCGAGACTGCGGGCCCGCACCAGGGATTCCACCACCCGGTCGCCGATGCGTTCCCAGTACGCCGCGGCGACGTCGAGGTGCTGGCGGGCGGCGGCCGCCTCGCCGCGGTGGAAGTGGATGATCGCCGCGACGCCGTGGTCGCAGCACACCACGCTCGGGTCCTTGCGATCGTCCGGGACGACGTCGACCTCGGCGAGCGCGTCGTCCCACCGGCCGGCCCCGAGCAGCAGCTGCCCGAGCGCGCTCTGGGCCTCGCTCAGCCGCACGACGCTGCCGGTGCGGTCGGCCAGTTCCCGCGCCTGCGCGGCGGCGGCGTGCGCCTCGGTGTAGCGGTCGAGCGCGCCGAAGGTGACCGACTGGTTGATGCGCAGCTGCAGGGTCAGGTCGATCAGCGCCGGATCGCCCCGCACGATGGCCATCGCGCGCTCGAACAGCGGCAGCGCCTCGGTCCATTCGCCGCGCACCATCGCGACCAGGCTCAGCACGTGCAACGCCCACCCGGTCGCCCAGCGGTCTTCGACCGGGCCGAGCTCGGACAGTGCCTCGGTCGCGACCCGGCCCGCGGTGTCGACCTCGCCGATGTAGCGGTGCGTGCGCGCGATGAGCACCAGCAAGCGGGCGCGGTGCCGGGCCAGCAAGCCGGGCTGGGTCAGGGCTTCGTTCAGCTCGACGAGGAACTCGGCGGACCGGCCGGTCATCGCGCGGCACTGGACGACCGTGGTGTACAGGTCGACGCGCACGTCGGGGTCGCGCACGCGATCCAGTGCGCGGCCGGCGATCCGCTCGGCCTGCGCGACGTTGCCGACCCCGAAGTACGCGTCGGCCAGCCGGCAGGCCAGCGCGCCGGTCACGGCGTCGTCGAGCGGCGCGTCCCGCACCGCGCGGCGCAGCAGCGCGACGGCGACCACCGGCGCCTGGCCGATCAGCGGCGTGGCGACGTCGAGCAGCCACCGCACGGCCCACGCGGGCACCGGCACCCGGCTGTCCGTTGTGGACACCATCGGCAGCAGCTGCCGCGCGACCCGCTCGACCGGCGCGTTCGCCTCCGCCAGCGCCCACGCGGCACCCTGGTGCCAGGCGACCCGGACCGCCGTCGGCATGTCGTCGTACAACGCCGTGCGGATCAGCGGGTGCCGGAACTCCAGGTCGTCTCCCGCGGCCACCAGCACCCCGGCGGCACGGGCGTCGTCGAGGGCGGGCAGCAGGTCGGCGAGCGGGGTGTTCGTCACCGTCACCAGGTCCGCGACCGAGAAGCCGACGCCGAGCAGCGCCGCCGCGCGCAGCACGCCCCGCGCGGGCTCCGGGAGGAAGCCCAGCCGGTCCGCGATCGCCTCCGGCAGCGAGTCCGGTGTCGCCGCGCCGGTCAGCTCCGCGATGCCCGCGGTGTCGACCTCCAGGCACGAGCTCCTGGTCAGCGCGTCGAGGAGTTCGGTGAGGTACAACGGGTTACCGGCGGCGCCGGCGGCCAGCCGCGCCAGGTCTTCGCCCGGTTTGCCGCCGGCCAGCTCGGCCACCAGTTCCAGCACCGCCGGTTCCGGCAACCGGCCCAGCCGCAACCGCTCGCCCGGCCCGACGATCCGGAAGAGCGAGCGCAGGTCGTCGCGGCGCGGGATCGGGCGCAGCACGCCGACCAGGAGCAGCGGGAGCTGCCGGACCGACCGGGCCAGCCTGCTCCACACCGCCACCGTCGTGCGGTCGGCCCACTGCAGCTCGTCGACGACCAGCACCGCCGGGCCGTCCTGGCACAGCTCGTCCACCAGCGCGATCAGCTGCTCGGCGGCCCGGGCGGCGAGGTCGGCGCCCTTGCCCGCGACGGCGCCGCCCCGCAGCAGCTTGGAAATGGCGACCCGGCGGGGATCCCGCGCGGCCGGGGTGATCCGCAACGCGTCCAGCAGCGGCAGCAGCGGCAGTGCCTGCCCGAGCTCGTCGCCCGCGCCCCAGTACACCTGGCAGCCCGCGTCGGTCGCGGTCGCGCAAGCCGTGCGCACCAACGCGGACTTGCCGATGCCGGGCTCGCCGTCCACCAGCACGGCGTGGCCGCGGCCGGTGCCCACGTCACGGATCCAGGCGACCAGCCAGGACAGCTCACTGTCCCGACCGACCAGCAGCTCGGTACCGTCGGTGAGCGGTCGCACACGGAGATAATAAGAGGAAAACTTGTTGCCCAACAAGAGGTATGGTGGGGCGAACCCGGATCGCCCGGCCGTTAACCAAGGCTTCCCTTCCGGGCAAACATCCATTTCGATAATAATCCCGTTTCGTGATCCGAGCGTGATTCCGCTGCGCGGAAGAATGGCTTGTCCCGCCGTGCGCGGCGACGGAGATCGCCGAGACGGCCACCCGGACGGAACGCGGGAAAACGGCGTTACCGCCGACGGATCCGGTCACCGACAAGGACTTCGACCGAGGGACCGCGACGCGCCGCCGGTCGTCCCGCGTCCGCCCGCCCGGCAGTTCGAAGATTTCGACGAGGCCGCGGTGCCCCCAAAGATCCGTACCCGCGGCACCCGGCGAGCGTTTGAACTCGACGTTGCCGGGCGGCGGCCATTCGTTGTTTTCCGCCTCGCCGGACGGCATCGGACCACGTTTTCCGCACCCGCTCCCCGGCCACCTGCCCAGGGGTCGCCGGCCCACCGGACACCGCCGAGCGCCTGCCGAGGTGTTCACGGAACGTGTTCACCCGGCAAATGCCGGACGGCCGAACCGGACCGTCCCGAATCACCGAACGCGGGGCGCACCTCTCCGGAATCAGCGGGCCCACCCCCTTTCCGGCGAAACAATTCGTAGCCGACAACGACACCTCGCGGCCATAAACAAGATCTTCGGTCAAGCATTCGTGCGGCCATTGTGGTGAATTCCCGTTTTCGATGTACGGCCGCGTTGTCAAGTGCCGAACGGGTGCCTACAGTGACCTGCCTGACTCCGGGGAATGATTCACACACACCCCTTGGACTCGGTACCTCACCCATGATCTCCTGTCGAGGAGCAAGGCCTTGTTCGGAATAGCCAGGAGCAGAAGCCGGGTTCGCACTCGTCACGTCGCGCTCGCTGTCGCGGCCGTCATGGCCGCCGCCGGCGGCTGCGGCGCACTCGGTGCGGAGGTCTCGAACTCCGCCTCGAGCGGCGGCGGCCTGGAAAAGCACACGCTGAAGGTCTCCATCCTGCCCACCACGGACCTCGGGCCGTTCTGGCTGGCCCAGGAGGGCGGCTACTTCCAGGCCGAGGGCCTCACGGTCGAGTCCGTGATCGCCTCCAGCGGTCAGGCGTCGCTGTCGAAAGCGATCTCCGGCGAAGCCGACATAGCGTTCTCCACCTACCCGCCGTTCTTCATCGCGCGCAGCTCCGGCTCCGCCGACATGCAGCTGGTCGCCGACGCGACGTCGGTCAACCCCAAGTCCAATGCGATCGTCACGGTCCCGAATTCCCCGGTGAAGACAATCTTCGACCTGGCGGGCAAGAAGATCGCGATCACGGCCAAGAACACCGCGTCCGATCTGCTCACCCGGTCGGTGATGCAGGACCACAACGTCGATTTCGGCAAGGTGAAATGGACGCTGGTCGCCCTGCCGAACATCGCCGCCGCGCTCCAGCAGGGCCAGGCCGACGCCGCTTACCTGCCGGAGCCCTACATCACGCAGGCCGCCAAGACGGTCGGCGCGATCCCCGTGATCGACATCAACACCGGCGCGACCCAGGACTTCCCGCTGACCGGCTACGGCGCGACGCGCAAGTGGGTGCGGGAGAACCCGAAGTCGCTGGCCGCGTTCCAGCGCGCGCTGCAGAAGGCCACCCACGAGACCCTGATCGACCGCGGCAAGGTCGAGCCGCTGCTGGTGCGGTTCGCCAAGATCGACGAGGACACGGCCAAGCTGCTCACCCTGCCGGGTTACGGCTCGGTGCTGGACTCGCGGCGGCTGCAGCGGGTGCCGGACCTGTTGCTGCAGCTCGGCGCCATCCCGTCCCCGATCGACGTGAACTCGATGATCGGACCGCAAGCCGGCAGATGACGCCCGGTGTGCCATCCTCGGCCGGGCGAAAAGTTTTTCCGGGGTCGTGTTGATCCGCGCGCCGCCCGTTCGACAAAGGGGGGCGAGGGCCGAGCGGCGGCCCGCGCCGGACGAGGAGCGCACGATGCCGAAGTACATGCTGATCATGCGGGGCACCGACGAGTCGAACGCGGCCATGATGGCCGACATCGACGAGATGATGGCCGCGAGCCGGAAGTTCATCGAGGAGCTGCTCAAGGCCGGTGTCCTGCTCGCGGCCGAAGGTCTCGACCTGCCGGGCAACGGTGTCGTGGTCGATTTCGGCGGCGAGACCCCGGTGGTCACCGACGGGCCGTACGGCGAGACGAAGGAACTGTTCGGCGGCTACTTCCTGCTCGAAGTCGCCACGAAGCAGGAGGCGGTCGAGTGGGCCACGCGGGTACCGGCGGCCCGCGGGTCCAAGATCGAGGTCCGCCGCGTGGCCGGCAGCGACGAGACCCCCGAGACCGGCGGCGAGTCCTGATGGACGCCGCCGCCGTCGAAGCCGTCTGGCGGATCGAGTCGGCGCGGATCGTCGCCGCGCTGACCCGGTTCACCGGCGACTTCGGGCTCGCCGAAGACGCCGCGCAGGAAGCGGTGGCCGAGGCGCTGGTGTCGTGGCCGCTCAGCCCGCCGGCCAACCCGGCCGGCTGGCTGCGGGCCACGGCCCGGCGGCGGGCCATCGACGCGATCCGCCGCCGCGCCGCCCTCCAGGACCGCTACGCCCTGCTGGCGGCCGACGACGAACCGGCCGTCGAAGACGCCGACCCGGACCGGATCGACGACGACGTCCTCGCGCTGGTGTTCACCAGCTGCCACCCGGTGCTGTCCCCCGAAGCCCGGGTGGCGCTGACCCTGCGTGTGGTCGGCGGCCTGACCAGCGAGGAGATCGCCCGCGCGTTCCTCGTGCCGGTGCCGACCGTGCAGGCCCGCGTCACCCGGGGCAAGAAGACGATCGCCGCGGCCGGGGTGCCGTTCGAGGTGCCGCCGGCCGACGAGCGCAAAGCGCGGCTGGGCGGCGTGCTCAGCGTCCTCTACGTGATCTTCACCGAGGGGTCGACGGCCACGTCGGGAGACCGGCTGGTGCGCCCCGACGTCGCGTACGAGGCGATCCGGCTGGCCCGCACGCTCGCCGCGTTGCTGCCGGCCGAGCCCGAGGTGCACGGCCTGCTCGCGTTGTGCGAGCTGACGGCCGCGCGCTTCCCGGCCCGGACCGGCCCGGACGGCGAGCCGGTCCTGCTCGAGGACCAGGACCGGCGCACGTGGGACCACGCAGGGATCCACCGCGGGCTGGCCGCGCTGGCCAAGGCGGCTCCCCACGGCCTCGGCCCGTACGGCCTGCAGGCCGCGATCGCCGCGACCCACGCGACGGCGCCCTCGGTCGACGAGACGGACTGGGAGCGGATCGTGGTGCTGTACGAGGCACTCGGCCGGGTCGCTCCCTCGCCGGTGGTCGAGCTCAACCGGGCCGTCGCGGTGGCCATGGCCACCGGGCCGGAGCCCGCACTGGCCATCGTCGACGAACTGGTCGCCACGGACCGGTTGCCCGGATCGCACCTGGTCCCGACCGTCCGCGGCGAGCTGCTGGCCCGGCTCGGGCGGCGCCCCGAGGCCCGCGCCGAGCTGGACCTGGCCGCCCGGCTGTGCAGCAACCAGCGCGAACGCTCGGTGCTGCTGCGGAAGGCGGCCGCGCTGGACTGACGTCTCACGTGCTTCGCGGCATCTGTCCGGCGGAACCCTGGTCAAGCGAGCCGTGATGGACCAGGATGCGCGGGTGCCCGACATCCGAGGATTCAGCTTGTTCGCCCGAATCGGCCTCGTCTGCTACGCCATCGTGCACCTGGTCGTGGCGTGGCTGGCGGCGCAGGTGGCGCTCGGCGACAACGAAAAGGCCGACAAGGCCGGCGCGCTGCAGATCGTGGCGGCGGGCGGCGGCGCGTGGCTGCTCTGGCTGATCGCCGGCGGCACCGGGCTGCTGGCGCTGTGGCAGCTCACCGAGGCGATCACGGGCCACCGCAACGCACCCGCACGCCGACGCCGGGTGCGGCGCGTGACCAGCGGCGTCGAGGTCGTCCTGTACGCGTTGGTCGCCTACAGCGCGGGCAAGATCGCGACCGGCGGCTCGGGGAAAGCGGGCTCGATCGTGGCCACGGCCCTGGCCGAGCCCTGGGGAGCCGCGGCGGTGATCACGGCGGGCGGCGCGGTGCTCGCGGTCGCCGCGTTCCTGGCCTACCGCGGCATCCGCAAGAAGTTCGTCCACGACCTCGATTTCGGCGGGGCATCCCCGGCCGTGAAGCGTTCGACGGTCCGCCTCGGCCAGGTCGGCTGGTGCGCGATGGCACTGGCGTACGGCACGGTCGGCGCGATGTTCGTCATCGCCGCCGTCGAGTACGACCCCGCCAAAGCCGGCGGCCTGGACCCGGCGCTGAAGACGTTGGCGGTCCAGCCCTACGGGCAGGCGATGCTGCTGGCGCTGGCCGCCGGCATCGCGGTCTTCGGGGTGTTCGCCCTGTTCGAGAGCCGCTACCGCAAGATCTGACGCGGAACCGTTGGTGTGCCACCACTTGGGCGGCGCGTAACCGGCCGTGTGGACCAATCCGTCGGTTTTCGCCCGGCAACCGGTGGGACGGTGTTAACTTCCGTCGGTCATCCGCGGCCCGAGCGAGGTGGTTCTGTCACCGTGACTCCGCACATGGACAAGTTCGCCGCCTACCTGCGCATGTTGAAGGACCGCAGCGGGCAGGGCTACGAACGCCTCGGCCGGCGCGCCGGGGTCAGCGGTTCCAGTTTGCACCGGTACTGCTCGGGCAAGAGCGTGCCCGCCGATTACCGGGTGGTCCACTCGTTCGCCAAGGTCTGCGGCGCGTCCACGGAGGAGCTGCGCGAGCTGCACCAGCTGTGGGCCCTGGCCGACGCGGGACGGGTCGAGGAGGTGCCGTCGGAGCAGGTCGCCGGAGCGCCAGCCGAGCAGGCAGATGTGGTGCCGGCCGCGCAGGCCGGCGAGGCAGCGGCCGCGGGGGCAGGCGTGGTGCCGGCCGCGCAGGCCGGCGAAGTGCCGGCCGGGCAAGCCGGGTCGCTGCCGGCGCGGTCATCGTTCCGGTCGCCGCGCAGACGCGGGTACGTCGCGGTGGCCATCACGATCGCGGCCCTGCTGGCGGGCGGCCTGGCCTGGGCCGCCGTCGGCGGGACGGCGGGCGGGCCCGCACCGGGCCGGTACGCCGACCGGGTGCTGTTCTCCCCCGGCTGCCAGCCGCCGGTGAGCATGGGTCAGCACGACGAGTGCGTCACCGAGGTGCAGAACCTGCTGACCGCGGCCCAGGCCCGGCTTTCGGTGGACGGCTCGTTCGGCCCGGAGACACTGCGCCGGGTCACGGCGTTCCAGGTGCTGGCCGGCCTGCCCGCCCGCGGCGTCGTCGACGAAGCCACCAAGAACGCGCTGTACGACCACCGGACCAGCATGGCGGGCTGGTCGACGGCGATGGTGGAGCAACGGGTCCGTACCGTGTTCACCGAGGCGCCGGACACGGCGGTGGCGATCGCCCGCTGCGCCTCGTTCCTCGACCCGCTGTGGGTGCTGCCGAACACGAACGGCAGCCGCAACTGGGGCGTCTTCCAGATCTCCGACGCCCGCCTCCTCGAACTGGGTGGCACCCCACGCCAGGCGTTCGACCCGGCGTGGAACATCGAAGCGGCCCACCGCCTGTGGGCCGCCCGCCACGACTTCCACGACTGGCCCGCCTGCTCGGCGGCGCTCCAGAACACCCCGCCGCACTGAGCGAGCGGGGCGGAGCCCGAGCCCTCCCCGAGGGGCGGCCCGCGAACGGACCCGGAGGGCACGGACTCCGCGGCACGGACCGGGCCGGCTTCCGGCGAGCACAAGCCCCGCGCCGGGACTTGGTTCCGGAGGGCGCGGGCCCCGCGGCACGGACCGGGCCCACACCTTCCGGCGACCACAAGCCACCGCGGCACGCGCGGGCTCCGCCGCCCGCTTTTCCCGACGCCGCAGGTCGCCGCGCGACCCCGGCGGCGCCGGCTTCCGGCTCGCTCAGGCCGCGAGGCATGGACCGGGGCCGGCTTCCGGTGAACACAAGCCCGCACCGGGAATCGCTTCCGAAAGCACGGCCCCGCGGCCCCGACGGCGCCGGCTTCCGGCTCGCTCAGGCCGCGAGGCATGGACCGGAACTGCCTTCCGGTGAACACAAGCCCGCACCGGGAATCGCTTGCAAAAGCACGGCCCCGCGGCCCCGACCGCGCCGGCTTCCGGCTAGCTCAGGCCCGCGGCACCAGCCAGAACCGGCTTCCGGCTCGCTCAGGCCTGCGGCACCGGCCAGAACCGGCTTCCGGCAACACCAGCCCCGCGCCGAGACCCGCTCCCCCAAAGCCCAGCCCGCGGCCGGCGCTCGCTGCCGCCGGAACCCTCGGCGTCCCGTCGGGTTCCGGCGGCAGCCCCCGGCCGGCCGGTCAGACCGTGCCGTTCTCCCACCACCACGCGCGGCCGAGGTCGGCTCGGCTGTCCACGTGCTGGTGGTCGGTGTTGTACGTCTCCAGCCCGGAAAACCCGCTGGTCTCCGCCTTCTGGTACACCGTCTTGTTCGCCACGCCCGGCACGTTCAGGTCGGCCGCCGTGCCGTACAGGTGCATGCTGTCGGTCGCGCCGCCGATGTCCGCGTTGTGCGCGATGCTGCGGAACCCGGAGTTCACCGTGATCGGCTTGTTCCCCAGCTTCTTGCGCACCGCCTCCAGTTTGTACATGCAGCGGCGGGCGTTCTCCTTGGCGGTGGCCGCGCTGACCTTGCCGCCGTTGAACGTTCCGCTGATCCGGTCGGTGAACTCGCTGAAGTCGAAGTGCACCGTCGACCCGTCGCTCTGCTCCAGCGCGTTGAGCGCCGCCTGCGTGGCCGGGCCGGCCTGGCCGTCCGCGCCCAGGCCGTACGCCGCCTGGAAGCGGCGGACCGCCGCTGCCGTGCCGGGGCCGAACTCGCCGTCGATCGAGACGCGGCTGTGGCTGGGCGAGTCGGCCGCCCAGCCGGCGACGCGGATCTGGAGCTCGGTGACGTCGGCGCCCGTGGTGCCCTGCACCAGGGTGCGGGACCACGGGTACGCCTGGGCCGTGCCCGCCAGCAGCAGCGGGCTGACCACGGCGGCGGTGCCGATGACCGCCGCGCCGCGCAGCGCCGTGCGGCGGCTCATGGGGAGACTCATTCTCGTCCTTTCCTAGCGGGGATTTCGGGCGGGGTTCAGCGGTTGGCGAGCTGGTCGAGGTCGGCCTGGGTGCCGTTGAAGACGTCGCCGGTCGCCGGCGCGGGGATGCCGTCGGGGATGGCCGCGTCGGTGTACTGCCACATCAGCCACGTCTTCGACCCGGCGGGCAGCGCCGGCTGCGTGACGGACTGGCGGTAGTCCGCGAGCTGCATCGGGTAGCCCGACAACGCCGTGGTGCCGCCGAGGCACGCGTCCAGGAACGACTTCTGGGTGTAGATGATCGGGGTCCGGCCGAACGCCGCCTGCACCTTGTCCAGCCACGCCTTGGCGTCGGCGACGGTCACGTACGGCGGGCAGCCGCCCGAGCCGTCGTCCTTCCACTCCAGGTCGAACACCGGCGGCAGGTCACCGGCGCGCTTGCCGGTGTACCCGGTGGCCTTCACCGCGGCGATGAACCGGTCCGCCTGCGCCCCACCGGTATTGGCCGCGGTGCCCGTGTAGAAGTGGTACGGCCCCGCGGCCAGGCCGGCGTTGCGGGCCGCGGGCAGGTCCGTGGCCAGGTACTCGTCGGTGACGTTGAGGCCGCGGGTCGCCTTGACCGTCGCGAACTCCACGCCGGACGCCTTCACCGCGCCCCAGTTGATCGGCGCGCCGCCGGGGTGCTGGTACTTCGCCGTGTCGACGCCGTCGATCGGGTGCCCGGCGGGCTTCGGCGGCACGCAGTAGGCGTTGCGGCTCGACCAGTCGGTGACCTTCGCCCAGGTGGTGGGCCCGGCGACGCCGTCGGCACTGGCGTTGACGCAGTGCTGGAACTGGATCACCCGGTTGCGGGTGCCGTCCCCGAAGTTGCCGTCGATCGTCAGCGGCGGGTAGTGGCCCGGCTCCATGGCGAGGTTCAGCCGGCACTGGAGCTCCTTGACCGCCACGCCGGTGGAGCCGCTCTGCAGGGTCGGCCGGGCGGTGGAGTGACCGCACACGACGCTCTGCGCGGTGCTCGAAGTGCCCTGGGTGGCGCATTTGCGGGGGTGCGCGGACCAGGTGTTCAGCGCGGCCCACGTGTTGGGCCCGAGCTGGCCGTCCACGCTCAGCGCGGCGCACGCCTGGAACACGCGCACCCGGGCGTCGGTCGCCGGGCCGAAGGAGCCGTCCGCGCCGATGGGCGTGTACCGGCTCGCCTTGGTGGCGAGGTTCAGCTGGCACTGGGCTTCGGCGACCTCGGTGCCGGTCGCCCCTTGCTTGAGGGTGGGCTGGGCGCTGGTGTGCCCGCACACCGCGACGGGTGCGGCCGCGGCGGTGGTGGCGGCCGCGGCGGGCAGCACCAGCACCACCGCGACGGCCAGAGCGAGTCTTTGCATGGCGAGCAGGCTGGCAGCACCCGGCCCGCCGGTGGCGGTTCCGCGCCCGGCTCGGGACGCCGGGACAGTCCCACCCCACCGGACCAGCGACAACGCCGGCGCGGTGGGACAGCGCTGGGACGGCTGCGCCCGTGTGGGGTGCCGAAGTCCTGCGTCCACAGGCCTTCCGCGCCGGCCGACGCCGAGTTCGGTCAGCCGGCGGTCGAGGATGTTCGCCCTCTGCACCGGGCTGCGCATCGACTTCGTCGGCCGACCACTCGAACACTACCGAGTGTAATCAACACCCGAAGGAATCTCATGATCGTCCCCACGGGATTCCTGGCTGTTTGGGGAAAATCCACTCCAGTAGCAGTTCGCTCGATCACTCTGTGTATCGGGGGGTGGCAGACCGCGCATGATCATCGCGGTAGGTTTCCCGGTGTTCCCAGGGGCCCGACGACGCGTCCCCGTCCATCCTTCGCCAACGCGCGCCCCTCGGTGCGTGCTGTTCGCCGTGCCGAAAGGAAGTTGCTTGACCGCCACGACGTTGACACAGGTGCTGCGCGAGACCCACACCGTCACCGGGCCCACCCGGCTGATCGTGCGCTGGGACCGCGAAACCGGCTGGGCGCACCTGGCCATCGCCGTTCCGGGCACCGGACCGGCCTGCTTCGCGGGTTTCCACCGGTTCGCCGGAGGAAGCGCCGCAGCCGTCGCCGCCGAGCTCGCCGTCGCCGGCTGCGTGTCCGCTCCCCCGCTCCACCTCGACGACACCCTGTCGGAGATCGAAGCCGTACTGCCGGAGGTGGCCACGGATGCGCGTGGATGACCTGCACCTCAACGGGATCGGCACCGACGTCGGGGCGCTGACCCCGGTCGCCGCCCCGCTGGCGGCCGGTGAGTTCACCGTCGCCGACGCCGGCCGGACCGGCCAGCTCTCCACCGCCGTCGCCGGGCTGCCCGGCCCCGAACTCGCGGTGCGCGCGGGGCGGGAGGCCTTGCGCCAGGCGGAAAGCACCGGCGGCGGGCCGGTGTTCCCGACGTTGTGCCTGCACGCCGGGATCTACCACTCCGGCATCGACTTCTGGCACGCCGCGTCCTACGTGCGCGACCAGCTCGGTGTCGGTGCCGGTCCCGGCCTGACGCTCGAGCTCGGCGCGATGAGCAACAGCCTGGTGGCCGGCCTGGACGTCGCGGCGAGCGTGCTGCGCGGCCGCCCGGACCACGACGCCGCGCTCATCACCGCGGGCGACCGGTTCGGCGCACCCGGCTTCCCGCACTGGTCCACCGACACGGGCATCGTCTACGGCGACGCGGGCAGCGCGGTCGTGCTGTCGCGGCGGCCCGGCCTGGCGCGGATCCGCGCGATCGCCTCCTACACCGATCCGTCGCTGGAAGGCCTGCAGCGCGGCAACGAGCCGTTCCGCCCGGCCAGCATCACCGCGCACCAGTCGCTCGACATCCGCGCCCGCAAGCGCCAGTGGCTCGGCCGCCACGGCGGTCCGGCGCACGTCGACAGCCGCAACGCCGACGGCGTCACGAACGTCGTGAAGACCGCACTGTCCGACGCGGGTGTCGACCTGCCCGACATCGCCCGGATCTGTGCCCCGCACTACGGCCGCCGCCTGGTGCACACGCAGATCCTGCGCCCGCTCGGCATCCCGGAGCACCGCACGATGACCGAGCTGGGACTGCGGGTCGGCCACCTGGGCGCCAGCGACCAGATCGTGGCGCTCGACCACCTGCTCCGCACGGGCGAAGCCGGCCCGGGCGACCACGTGCTGCTGCTGGGCATCGGCGTCGGCATGACGTGGACGGCCGTGGTCCTGCAGCTCGGCCCGGCTGCCGCGCACTGACCGGCCTGCCCGGCGAGGCCACCTCGCCGGGCAGGCGCCGTCAGCCGACGACGGCGGGCCGGCTCAGCCGACGAGCTGCCAGAGGTAGCTCGCGTTCTTGACCGGCGCCGAGACCTTCTTCGTCCACAGGTACTTCGTCGTGCACGGCGGGACGATGTGGTACTTGCGCACGGTGAACGTCCGCGCCTCCTTGTACTGCTGCAGCCGCAGGAGCTTCCCGGCGGGCACCGTCGCGGCGTACGACCACGAGTCGGACTTCGCGTAGCTCGCGCCGACGCTCACCGCGAGGGAGACGCTGGCCTTCGCGAAGATCACGCCCGCTTCCGCGCTGGTCGTGCCCGTGATCGACGCGTTCACCGTCGACGTCGCCGTCTTGTTGTAGGTGATCGTGCCCGGGCCGCGGAGGTAGTCGCTGCGCAGGTTCGTCGGCAGCCACGACCGCGACGGGTTGGAGAACGTGTAGTCGGGCGGGTCCCGCACCTCGGGGCACGGGTACAGCGCGAGGGCCTGCGCACCCACGCCCGTCACGGCCGGCACGACGGCGGAGGTGCAGGCCAGCAGGACGACTGCGGTGATGGAACGAAGACGCACGGTGGCTCCCCTGGTCGATCTTGAAATCACCGTAGAGCGGCCGGGCCGGCCGAGCGCGGGAAGTAACCTCTTCGGGTTACGGAGGCTGCCTCCGCTACTTTGGAACCGAGGATCACTCGTTCGAGTGTATTTTCCACCCGTTCGCGGCCAATGCGGTCGCAGTCAGTAACCCGAAGGCTCTCCCGGTCGACTATCCGTGCGTTGCCACACCCCCGAAGGAAAGGTCGACGCCTGGTGAGCGCTCATGGCCCCGTCTTCCTGACCGCCCACGATTCCGCCTCCCCCCGATGGCACCTCCGCACGACCCCGGCGGGCCGCTGGCCGTTCCTGGCCGCGGCCACGATCGCGGTGGTGCCCGCCGACGAGGGCTACGCCTGGACGACCGCCATCGCGATCATCGCGGTGGTCGTCTGGGCCGTGCTCGCCTTGCGCCGGGCCGCCGCGAAGGTCGACGCCGTGCTCGCCGAGGAACTCGGCCCGCCGCGGAAGTCCGATGTGGACCGCTGACAGTCCACATCGGACGACCGCGGCGGAGCCCTACCGCGACACCGAGGTGACCGACGGCCCGGAGTCCGGCACCCCCGCGTAATCGGGCAGCTCGACGCCGTTGACCGCGCGCTGGACCAGGTCGGTGAGCCACTCGGTGTCCGGCTCCGCGGCCGGCTCGGCGTCCGGGTCGGGGATGCCGCGCATCTTCGCGTGCAACCGGCCGATCTCCTGGTTGGCCTCGACGAACGGCCGCATCAGCTCCTCGTACCGGGCGAACCCGGCCGCCGGGTCCCAGCCGGCGGCGGCCAGCTCCCCGGCCAGCAGGTAGGCGCCGATCAGGGCCAGCCCGGTGCCCTGCCCGGACAGCGGCGACGAGCTGAACGCCGCGTCCCCGAGCAGCCCGACCCGCCCGCTCGACCAGCGGTCCATCACCACCTGGGCGACCTGGTCGAGGTAGAAGTCCGGGGTGTCGTCGACGTGCGCGAGGATGCGCGGGGTCAGCCAGGCGAAGTCCGCCATCCGCTCGCGCAGCAACCGCTTCTGGGCCTCGATGTCTCGGTAGTCGACGTCGAAGTCGGCCGCGGTGAAGGAGAACATGGCCATCGCGCGGGTGGCGTCCCCGATCGGCCGCAGGCAGGCCGACCGGCCGGGCTCCTGGTAGTCCAGCAGCCAGCGGTCCAGCCCGAATTCGTTGGGCACGCTGTAGAACGCCAGCACGTGCCCGAGGTGGCGGACGAACCGCTCGCGCGGCCCGAAGACCATTCCCCGCACCGACGAGTGCAGCCCGTCGGCCCCGATCACCAGGTCGAAGCGCCGCGAGTCACCGCTCGCGAACGTCACGTCGACGCCGCTGCCGTCCTGGCTGAGCTCGGCGATCCGGTCACCGAAGACGTACTCGACGCCGTCGCGCGTGTCGTCGTAGAGGACCTGGGACAGGTCACCGCGCAGGATCTCGATCTCGGTGATGTAGCCGTCGCCGCCGTCGTCCTCCGCGCTGAAGGTCTCCAGCACGTTCCCGTCCGCGTCCACGGTGTGCGCGCCGGCGGTCTGCGTGCGGGCCGCGCGCACCGCCTCGTCCAGCCCCATCAGCCGGATGACTTCCTTGGTCACGCCGCGCGCGTCGACCGCCTGCCCGCCGGGACGCAGCCCGGGCGCCCGCTCCACCACGGTCACCTCGGCCCCGCGGCGGCGCAGCCAGTGGGCCAGCGCGGGCCCCGCGATGCTGGCGCCGGACACCAAAACCCTGATACCGCTCATCGTTCCCCCTGCCGTTCGGATCAGTGCCGGGATAGTACAGCGGCACGTCAGTCGGCAGCGGGCTCCTCGCTGGGGAAGAGGATGGGGCTGAGCAGGTACCGGGTGCGGCCGGGGGCAGGCGGGTGGGCCAGCCGGGGCAGGATGGCGGCGCGCAGTTCGTCGTTCATCGCGATCAGTTCGTCGCGGCTGAGCCAGACCGCGTGCTGCCGGTAACCGACCGGATCCGTGGCGGGGTCGGTGTTCTCGCGGTCGAGGTAGGCGTTGAACTCGGCGACGAGGGCGGCGACCGCGACGGCGAACCCGCGCCGGTGGTCCTCGGTGGACAGTGCCGCGGCCGTCTCGGGATCGATCGACGCGCGTTCCGGGCGCAGCTCGTAGTGGCGCTCGACCGCGCCGCGCACGCGCCGTTCGTCGGCCACGCGCAGGATCCCGCCCGTGGCGAGCAGCTCGACGTGCCGGTAGACCATGGCCTTCGAGACGTCCGGCAGCACCGCGCAGAGCTGGGCGGTGGTGTGCGTCCGGCCGCCGCGCATGGCGTGCACGATCCGCAGCCGGACCGGGTGCGCCAGCAGTTCCAAGGTGTCCACTACCGAACGATCTCACACGGTGCTACCGTTCGCAAAAAGCGAGAATGGTGGGGGGAGAACGTGGACGAGGAACCGGCGGCGGTCGCCGCGGCAGTGGTCGGGCTGGCCACCGAACGGCGGTTCGCCGACGTCGAGGCGTTGTTCGCGCCGAGGCTGCGAGCGGTGGCCTCGGCCGAGACGCTGCGCGTCGGCTGGGAGGGCGAAATCGCCAAGATCGGGCCGGTCTCGGCGGTCGGGGGCGCGGTGAGCGAGCCGGGCGAAGCGGGGCTGGTCCGGGTACGCGTCCCGGTGACCTGCGAGCGCGGCGGGCTCACGGTGGTCATGTCGGTCGACCACGCCGGCCTGCTGCACGGCCTGCGGCTGGGGCCGCCCGCCGGCGCCGCCTGGGAGCCACCGGACTACGCCACCCCGAAACGGTTCACCGAGCGGGAAGTCACCGTCGGTTCCGGCCCGCCGGCGGTGCCCGGCACGCTGACCGTCCCGGCCGGGCGCGGCCCGTGGCCGGGGCTGGTGCTGCTCAGCTCGGGACCGTTCGACCGCGACCTGACGACCGGTCCGAACAAGCCGTTCAAGGACCTGGCGTGGGGGCTGGCGAGCCGGGGCGTCGCGGTGGCCCGGTTCGACAAGGTGACCGGCACGCACCCCCACGTCGGCGCCGAACCCGGGTTCACGATGGCCGAGGAGTACGTGCCGCACGCGCTCGCCGCCGTCCGCCTGCTGCGGGAGCAGCGGACGGTGGCCGCCGAGCGGGTTTTCGTCCTCGGCCACAGCGGCGGCGGCAAGGCGGCCCCGCGGGTCGCGGCCGCCGACGCGTCGATCGCCGGCCTGGTGAGCCTCGCCGGGGACACGCTGCCGCTGCCCCGGGCCGCGGTCCGGGTCGTCCGCTACCTCGCCGAGCTGGACCCCGGCCCGGCCATGACGGCGGCCGTCGAGGCGGTCACCCGGCAGGCCGCGCTCGTCGAAAGCCCCGGCTTGACGCCCGCTACCCCGGCGGCGGACCTGCTCTTCGGCTGGCCGGCGTCGTACTGGCTGGACCTCCGCACCTACGACCCGGTGGCGACCGCGGCCGAACTCGCCAAGCCGATGCTCATCCTGCAGGGCGGCCGCGACTACCAGGTGACGGCGGCCGGCGACCTGGCCCGCTGGCGGGCGGGCCTGGCACACCGGCCGGACGTCACGATCCGCGTCCACGACGCCGACGACCACCTGTTCTTCCGCGGCGAGGGGCCGTCGACGCCCGCGGGGTACGAGGTACCGCAGCACGTCGACCCGGCGGTGGTCGCCGACATCGCCGGGTGGCTGGCCGCCCAGGCGCGGCCGGGCTCCCGGCGCGCCCGGCCCTCCACAGATCCTCGACCCGAGAGCACGAACCACCGCGGAAGCCGGTGGATCAAGCGCTTTCTGCGGCGCCGGGGCCGCGGCCGACCGGGCTCGAGGCGTTCGACCTCATCGAACTGAAGCGCGGTGGGGATCCGACGCGTGACGCACGACCATTCCCGCCAGTGGTACGTGGTGCTGACCCGCGTGCATGTCCCGGTCCCGCAGCGAACCCTGGCTCACCGGCCGGGGGAACGAAATCTTCACGACGTTCAACGACGGAATGCGGAAGATCTGCACCGTTGCCTCGTCGACGTGGTAAAGCAAAGCCACCACCCGCTCGTTCAGGAATTCCTCGTCCGCCGCCACGCGATAGCCGTCGGCGTCGCGCATGAACAACTCCATCGTCACCCAGAACGGGCCCGCGTTCTTGGAGCGGACCTCGTAGGCCAGGTCCGCCAAAGTGGTTTCAGGCATGGGTCTTCCCCTCGAACTCGATCCGGAACAGGTCCGATGGCGCGCAGTCGACGACGTGGTTGAGCACGAATTCGTACGCCGCCCCGCGTTCGACCTCCGCCGGGGACGACGGGAACGCGAAGCTCGGCAGGTAGTCCATCGACGGCGTCGGCAGGTGCAGCATCAGCGGGTTGGCCACCTTCGCCACCGCGGTCGCCGTGGCTTGGTCCGGCGCGTTGACCAGCAGCATCACGCCTACCTCGCGCGGCGGACCAGCCTCGGGCTCCAACGAGCCCAGCACCGCGTTGTGACCGTACAGCCGCAGGTCGAACGCATATTCGTCGGCGGCGAGGCCCAGCGTCTGACCCACCCGCTGCGTGATCAGCGCACGCATCAGGGCGGCCCACTCGTCGATGTCGGCCAGCACCAGCGGGTCGCGGATCGCCGCGAACGACATCGTCTCGTACCCGGTGATCCGCGCGCCCTCCAGCTTGATCGTGTGCTGGTCCGCGACGTGGAACCGCGACCCGGTGACGCGGACGGTCCGGTCGTCGACGGCGGTGTACACCGCCTCGCGGACGTCGAGCGTGCCGTCGGGTTCGCGCATCTCGAACGGGTTCGCCGTCTCGTACAGCATGTGCGCCGCCACCAGGATCGGCGTGCACGCCGCGCCCGGGTCGAGCGGCTCGATCGTGAAGCCGCCGGCGTCGATGGTCGCCAGGACGCCGCCCGCGCGCGGGTTGTCCGTGCACTGGCCGCCGCATTCGACGATCTTGGCCGCGTGCCACGTCGGCCCGGCCGGCATGCCCTTCAGGAGCGGGAACGCCGCCGCCACCGCCGTGTCGGTCGCCCGGCCCGCCAGGACGACCTGCGCGCCAGCGCGCAGTGCCTCGGCGATCGGCTCGTGCCCCATCGCGCCGACGATGTGCGTGCAGCTTTCCAGGGTCTCGGCGGCCAGTTCCCCCAACGGGGGCAACGGGTGCACGCGGCCCGCGTCCAGGTGCTCCTTCAGCTCGGCCGCGTCCTGCTCGCTGTAGATCTTCGCGACCTTCAGGTCCAGGCCCTCCTCCGCGAGCACCTCGGCGGCGATCCCGGCGACCCAGTCGACGCCGGCGTCGGTCCCGCTCGTCCCGCACGACCCGACGATCACCGGGATCCCGGCGCCCGCGGCGGCCGTGAACAGGCTGCGCAGGTCGCGCGCCACGGCCTTGGCGGTCGTCTTGGCCGTCGCGGCACCCAGGTAGTACGGGCCGGAGTCCGTCGACCCGCCGTCGATGCTGATGACGTCGGCCCCCAGGGCGATGCCGCGTTCGACCGTGGCGTGGTCCCAGCCCGCACCGAGCATCCCGCTCGGCGCCAGTACGCGCACCTTGTCCATGTCCCTCATCCCTCTCCGTTCACCACGTACCGGGCCCGGCCGTCCAGGGCCGCGACCAGTTCTTCGGCACCGCGCAAACCGGCGGCCCGGCGTGCTTCGGCGGTCTGCCCGGCCAGGTGCGAACAGACGACGATCCCGGCCACCCCGCGCAACGGGCTGTCGAGCGGCAACGGCTCTTCGCACACGACGTCGAGCACCGCGCCGGCGATCTCGCCGGACACCACGGCCGAAACCAGCGCCGCCTCGTCGACGATCGCGCCGCGGGCGGTGTTGACGAGCACCGCCGCCGGCTTCATCAGCTTGAACGCCGAGGCGTCCAGCAGTCCCCGCGTCCGGTCGGTCAGCGACGTGTGCACCGAGACGTAGTCCGAAGTGGACAGCAGCTCGGGCAGCCCGGTGAACCGGACGTCCGGGCCGCGCAGGCCGGACGTGCAGACGACGGTCATCCCGAACGCGCGCGCCAGCGGCACGACCGCCCGTGCGGAAGCGCCGTACCCGATGAGCCCGAGCGTCGACCCGCGCAGTTCGCGCCCGTCCTCGCGCGGCCACTTTCCCGCCGCCACCCCGGACGCCGACTGCACGAGCCGCCGCGCACCGGCGAGCAGCAGCCCCATGGTGTATTCGGCGACGGCGTTCGCGTTGACGCCGGGCAGGGTGCTGACGCTGATCCCCCGGCGGGCGGCGGCTTCGACGTCGATGGAGTCGTAGCCGACGCCGGTCCGGACGATGACGCGCAGCTTCGGCGCGCGGGCCAGCACGCCGGCTGAGAGCGGCTCGTTGGCGACCAGCGCCGCGTCGATCCCGTCGAGCGCCTCGACCAGCTGCTCGGGATCGCGCTTGCCGTTCATCGGAGCGTGCACGGTTTCCAGCCCGGCGCCGCGCAGGTATTCGTCGACCTCGTCGCCGGGGCGCAGGTAGTCGGTGGTGACCAGGACCCGGTTCACAGGACGCGCCCGTCGGTGCGGCGCCGCTGCAGCACGGCGACGCGGGCGATAAGGAGCACCGCGATCGCCGTGACGAGCGCGATGTCGAGCAGCAGGAACGGCCAGCCGGTCACGTCGACCATGCCGCCGACCAGCGCCGGCCCGAGGAACCCGCCGCTCGACCAGCCGACGGTGTAGAGCCCGGTGTAGGTCCCGAGCACGCGGGCCGAGGGCGCGAGGTTCCACAGGACGACCGCCGCGTTGACCATGAACGCCGCCGCGCCCGCGGCCGCCACGCACATCGCGACGATCGTGCCGGTGGGTGTCCGCACGACGGTGCCGAGCACCATGGCCGCGGCGAACACGGCCATCCCGATCAGGATCACCCGCAGCCGCCCGAAGCGTTCGGCGAACAGCGCCACCGGGTAGGCGGCCGCGAGGAACGCCAGGCCGCTGGGCAGGGTGAGGCCGCCGGCGTCACCGCGGGACACGCCGAGCGTCTCGATGCCGTAGTTGGTGACGAGGGAGCGCGACGCGAACCACGCGCCGCCGAACGCGAAGACGGCCAGGATGACCAGCAGCCGGCTGCGGTCGGTGTCCCGCAGGATGTCGAGCAGGACGTCCCGCATCCGCACCCGCGGGGAGTTTTCCGCGTGGCCGGCGCGGTCTTCTTCGAGCGCGGCCCGGTAGGCCGGGGAGTCGCTGTCGCGCACCCGCCAGGCGAGCACGCCGATCGACACCAGCATCAGGACCGCCGGGATCGCGAAGGACAGCTTCGGGAAGTCGTCGATGAGGAAGAGGCTGATCAGCGCGGCGACGATCACGGTGATGCTGGAGGC
The DNA here is from genome assembly GCF_040648295.1 of Amycolatopsis sp. NPDC049159. NCBI lineage: Bacteria > Bacillati > Actinomycetota > Actinomycetes > Pseudonocardiales > Pseudonocardiaceae > Amycolatopsis > Amycolatopsis sp. NPDC049159. The sequence continues at coordinate 76,126 of NZ_JBEZDL010000015.1, read as the reverse complement.
GATCTTGACCGCCGCGTTGGCCCGGCCGCGGCGTTCGGGGGCGATGAAGTCCGGGAGCAGCGACTCGGCGATCGGCTTGAACGAGTTCGCGACGAGCGCGTAGCCGAACATCACCAGGACGAGCAGCGGCAGCGAGACCGCGGCGTGCGGGATGAGCACGAACAGCACGGCCGCGACCGGCATGCCGGCGACGAGGTACGGGATGCGGCGGCCCCACGCCGTCCGGGTGCCGTCCGAGCGGTTGCCCATCCACGGCTGGATGAAGATGCCGAGCAGGTTGTCCATGCCCATCAGGGCGCCGATCAGCGCGGCGCTGCCGACGTGCTCGCGCAGCAGGGGCGGGACCTGGGAGTCGTAGAGGTTCCACGTCGACTCCTGCGCGAAGACCGCCAGAGCCACGAAGAACGTGATGCGTCCCGGCCGGACGCGCGGGGTGGTCAACGTCATCGTCGGCACCTTCCCTTGGGCATGGCCGCCACCGTACTTTTGCTATAGCAAGATGGTCAATAGTTGCAAACAAGTTTTGCCATGGCCAGTAGGCTGGGCGCATGATGGGTGAGGCACTGCAGACCGACACGCTCGCCGACCGCGTGTACCGGGCGCTGCGCGACGCGATCACCACCGGCGAGCTGCGCCCGGGCCAGAAGGTCACCGAGCGCGGCTTCGCCGAGCGGCTGTCGGTCAGCCCGACGCCGGTGCGCGAGGCCATCCGGCGCCTCGAGCAGGACGGCCTGATCGAACGCGCCGGCCCGCGCACGGTGAAGGTGGCGGTGTTCGGCGGCGCCGCCGTCCAGGACCTCGCCGAGGTCGAGGTCGGCCTGCGCGGCATGGTGGCCCGCTTCGCCGCCCGCCACGCGACGCCGGAGCAGCTGGACGGCCTCGACGCGGTCCTCGACGAGGCCGACGACCTGCTCATCCTCATCAAGCAGCGCCACGAATCCGGCCAGGACGTCGAGAAGCACGTGGGCCGGCTCTTCGACGCCCTGCAGCGCTTCAACGGCCTGGTCGAGTCGTGCGCGGGCAACCCGGTGCTCGTCCGCCTCCTCGACCAGACCCGGGTGTTCTCCTACCCGGAGCGGCGCTCGCGGGTGCTCGAGCGCGTCAGCGTGGACGAGACGTTCGGTCTCGACCGCTACGAGACCCACCGCGCACTGGTCCGCGCGCTGCGGGCGGGCGATTCGGTTCAGGCGGAGGCGCTGGTACTGGAAGACGCCAGGGGCGGCCTCGGGGACCTGCTCGCGAGCTCATGACGCGGTGACGAGCCGCTCCGCGATCGCTCACTCCGGACCTCGGTCGTTCCCTCGCCACCCAGGTCGGGAGTGAGCACCTCCGGCGCCCGCACAGGTCCGCGCACTACGCGCCGGCGGTTCAGGCGGAGGCACGGGTATCGGAAGACGCCCGCCGCGACCCGTGACCGATCCGCTCCGCGATCGCCGCACCCAAACCCTCGGTCGTTCCCGAACCACCCAGGTCAGGAGTGAGCACCTCCGACCGCTCCACCAGCACCCGCACTGGTCCGCGCACTACGCGCCGGCGGTTCAGGCGGAGGCACCGGTATCGGAAGACGCCCGCCGCGACCCGTGACCGATCCGCTCCGCGATCGCCGCACCCAAACTCTCGGTCGTTCCCGAACCATCCAGGTCGGGAGTGAGCACCTCCGGCCGCTCCTCCAGCACCCCTTCGATCGCCGCGACGACGTGTGCGGCGGCCTGCGGCTCGCCGAGGTGGTCCAGCATCATCGCGCCGCTCCAGATCTGGGCCACCGGGTTCGCGATGCCCTGCCCCGCGATGTCCGGGGCCGAGCCGTGGACCGGCTCGAACAGGCTCGGCCGTGTGCGGTCGGGGTTGATGTTGGCGCTCGGCGCGATCCCGATCGTGCCGGTGCACGCCGGGCCGAGGTCGGACAGGATGTCGCCGAAGAGGTTGCTCGCCACGACCACGTCGTAGGCCCGCGGGTTCAGCACGAACTTGGCCGCGAGGATGTCGATGTGGTCCTTGTCCGCGGTGACCTCCGGGTACCGCGCGGCCATCGCCGCCGCGCGCTCGTCCCAGTACGGCATCGAGATCGAGATCCCGTTGCTCTTGGTCGCCCACGTCAGGTGCTTGCGCGGCCGGGCGGCGGCGAGGTCGAAGGCGTAGCGCAGCACGCGGTCCACGCCCGTCCGGGTCATCACCGTCTCCTGCAGCACCGTCTCGCGGTCGGTTCCCTCGAAGATCCGGCCGCCGATGCTGGAGTACTCCCCCTCGGTGTTCTCGCGGACGACGAGGAAGTCGATGTCCCCCGGCCCGTGGCCGCGCAGCGGGCCCCGCACCCCGCGCAGCAGCCGGACCGGCCGCAGGTTGACGTACTGGTCGAACCCGCGCCGGAACTTCAGCAGGCTGCCCCACAGCGACACGTGGTCGGGCACGACCGACGGCCACCCGACCGCGCCGAAGAAGATCGCGTCGAAGCCGGAAAGGATCTCCTGCCAGTCCGGCGGCAGCATTTCGCCGTGCTCCAGCCAATAGTCCGCGGAGGCGAAATCGAACTCCGTCGTCTCGAGCCCGAAGCCGTGGACGTCGGCCGCGGCACGCAGGCAGCGCAAACCTTCCGGGACGACCTCCCGCCCGATGCCGTCGCCGGGGATGACCGCGATGCGGTGGTGCACGAGCCGCTCCTCGAAGTAGGGGTCCCGCCACTGTGGACGGCCGCCCGGCACCCCGGCAAGATCGCTCGCGGCAACCTATCCTTTCCCCCATGGAAAGGCTCGACGACCTCGGTTTCTTCCACGTGGTCGCCGTCAGCGAGACGCTCACCGCCGCCGCGCGCGAGCTGGACGTCTCGCTGCCGGTGGTCAGCAAGCGCCTGAAGGCACTGGAAGAACGGCTAGACGTCCGCCTGGTGCACCGCGGCGCCCGGCGGCTCGCGCTGACCGCCGAGGGCGAGCTGTACGCGGCCCGCGTCGAGGCGATCCTCGACCAGGTGCGCGAGCTCGACGACCTGGTCGGCCACCGCGCCGGCGACCTGCGCGGCCCGATCGTCGTCCAGGCGACCCTCGGGCTGGGCCGCGCGCACGTCGCGCCGCTCATCGGCGAGTTCACCGCGCGGCACCCGCGGGTGCGCGTCCGGCTCCACACCTCGGCGCTGCCGCTGCGGCCGCACCGGCGCGAGTTCGACCTCGCCGTGCACGTCGGGACGCCGCCGGACTCGACGCTGCGGATGCGCCGGCTGGCGCGCAACCGCCGGGTGCCGTGCGCGGCACCGTCCTATGTGGACCGTCGCGGGACCCCCGAACGGATCGAGGACCTCGCCTCGCACGACTGCATCGTGCTGCGCGAGAACGAGGGCGACTTCGCCGTGTGGCGCTTCGGCGGTGCCGCCCAGCCCCGGCAGGTGCGGGTGCGCGGGAGCCTGGCGAGCAACGACGGCGACATCGTCACGGACTGGGCGCTTCAAGGCCGCGGGATCGTGATGCGCTCGGAATGGCAGGTCCGGCCCCACCTGGACAGCGGCGCCCTGGTGCGGGTGCTGCCCGGCGTGCCGACGCCGCCCGCGGACATCTACGCCCTGCTGGCCGACGACGCCCACGTCCCGCGCCGGACGGCCGAGCTGGTCACCCACCTGGCCGCCCGGCTGCCGGACGCGATCACGGCTTCGCGGCGCCCGAGCCGGTGAAACCGCGTAGCCGCAGGCTGTTGCCGACCACGAACACCGAGCTGAACGCCATCGCCGCGCCCGCGATCATCGGGTTCAGCAGCCCCGCCGCGGCCAGCGGCAGCGCCGCCAGGTTGTAGGCGAACGCCCAGAACAGGTTGCCCTTGATCGTCCGCAGCGTCCGGCGGGACAGCCGGATCGCGTCGGCGACCGCGCGCAGGTCGCCGCGGACCAGGGTGATGTCGCTCGCCTCGATCGCGACGTCCGTGCCCGTTCCCATGGCGAGCCCGAGATCGGCCTGCGCCAGCGCCGGCGCGTCGTTCACGCCGTCGCCGACCATGGCCACGACCTTGCCCTCGTCCTGCAGCCGCTTGACGACGTCCAGCTTGTCCGCCGGCAGCACCTCGGCGATCACCTCGTCGATCCCGACCTCCGCGGCCACCGTGCGCGCGACCGCGGCGTTGTCCCCGGTCAGCAATACGGGGGTCAGCCCGAGCGCCCGCAGCCGGGCGATCGCTTCGGCCGATGTCGGCTTGACGGTGTCGGCGACCACCAGGACGCCGCGGGCCGCGCCGTCCCAGGCCACCGCGACCGCGGTGTGCCCGCGCGCCTCGGCCGCCGCCTTCGCCGCCGTGAGGTCCGCCGGCAACGGCCGGCTCCAGTCTTCGAGCAGCGCCGGGCGGCCGACGAGGACCGCGTGCCCGTCAACGATCCCCTGCACGCCAAGGCCTTCCACGTTCGTGAAGTCCTCGACGGCGGGCAGCTCGCCGCGCTCACGGGCACCGCGGGCGATGGCCGCCGCGATCGGGTGCTCCGACGCGTCCTCCAGCGCACCGGCCAGCCGCAGCAGCTCGCCCTCGTCGACGCCCCCGGCCGCGTGCACGCCGGTGAGCGTCATGCGGCCCGCGGTCACCGTGCCGGTCTTGTCCAGCACGACCGTGTCGACGCGGCGGGTCGACTCCAGCACCTCCGGGCCCTTGATCAGCACACCGAGCTGGGCGCCGCGGCCGGTGCCGACGAGCAGCGCCGTCGGCGTGGCCAGGCCGAGCGCGCACGGGCAGGCGATGATCAGCACCGCGACCGCCGCGGTGAACGCCGCCGCGGTCCCGGCGCCGCTGCCGAGCCAGAAGCCGAGCGTGGCCACGGCCAGCCCGATCACGATCGGGACGAACACCCCAGAGATCCGGTCGGCCAGCCGCTGGACGCCGGCCTTGCCGCTCTGGGCGTCCTCGACCAGCTTGGCCATCCGCGCGAGCTGCGTGTCCGCGCCGACGCGGGTGGCCCGCACGACCAGCCGGCCGCCGGCGTTCACCGTCGCGCCGGTGACGGCGTCACCCTCGCCGACCTCGACGGGCACCGATTCGCCGGTGAGCATCGAGGCGTCGACGGCGGACTTGCCGGTCTCGACGACGCCGTCGGTCGCGATCTTCTCGCCCGGCCGCACGACGAACCGGTCCCCCGCCGCCAGCTCGGCCGTCGGGATCCGGACTTCGGCGCCGCCCCGCAGCACCGCGACCTCCTTCGCGCCGAGTTCCAGCAGCGCCCGGAGCGCGGCGCCCGCGCGGCGCTTGGACCGCGCCTCGAAGTACCGGCCGGCCAGGATGAACGTGGTGACGCCCGCGGCGACCTCGAGGTAGATCGCGCCGGCGCCGTCGGACGGCGCGATCGTCAGCTCGAACGGGTGGGTCATCCCCGGCGTCCCGGCCGTGCCGAACAGCAAGGCCCACAGCGACCAGGCGAACGCGGCCAGCACGCCCATCGACACCAGCGTGTCCATGGTCGCGGCGCCGTGGCGCAGGTTCGTCCACGCCGCCCGGTGGAACGGCCACGCGCCCCAGGTGACGACCGGCGCGGCCAGCGTCAGCGAAATCCACTGCCAGTACGTGAACTGCAGCGCGGGCACCATGGCCAGGAGGATCACCGGCACCGTGAGCACGGCACTGGTGATCAGCCGCTGCCGCAGCGGATCGGTCGCCGGGCCTACCGGCTCGGCCGGCTCCGGCCGCGGCAGGGTCGCGCGGTAGCCGGCGGCTTCGACCGTGGCCACGAGGGTGGCCGGATCGACGTTCCCGGGCGCCCGCACGCGGGCCTTCTCCGTCGCGTAGTTGACCGAAGCGGTTACGCCGTCGAGCTTGTTGAGCTTGCGCTCGACGCGGTTGGCGCAGGACGCGCAGGTCATGCCGCCGATCGCGAGTTCGATCTCGGTCATGGTCGCCTCCGTCAGTGGCCGGTCGTCAGGGTGAATTCGGCGGTCCGCACGACACCGCCGTGGCGGAAGTCGAGGAACAGCCGGTAGGTCCCCGCGCTGGGTACCTCGGCGGCGAACTTCACCTCGGGCCCGGCACCGGGGTTGCCCTCGGGGTGGACGTGCAGGTAGGCGAGGTCGCCTCCGCGCAACGCGACCAGGTGCCCGTAAGCACCGAGGTACGGCTGCAGATCGGTGACCGGGACGCCGCCGCGGCCGACGGTCAGCGTCAGGGGCGACGTCTTCCCCGCGACCAGGTCCCCGGTGAGCTCCACGCGGTAGCCGTCGACGTTCGCGACGCGGCTGGGCGCGAAGGTCACCGGCTGGTAGTCCCCCGCGACCGAAAAGTCGGCGCCGAGGGTCATCGGCTTGCCGCCGGTGGGCGCGAAGTCGGCGAACGCACGGTAGGAACCCGCGGCGGGCAGCGTCAACGGGACGCTCCACGTGCCGTCCGGGGCCAGATCGGGGTGGACGTGCCGGAAGCCCGAAGTGTCGCGGCGGACCACGATCAAGTGCAGCTTCTTCTCGTGCTCGACGTCGAACGCGGTGACGGCCTTGCCGTCCGGGCCGGTGATCGCGAACGAGAACCGGCCGGGTTCGGGCGTCGGGCCGGCGAGGGTGAAGGTGTAGCCGTCCCCGCTCGCGGCGAGCCCGCCCGGCAGCTCACCCGCCGCGGCCAGCTCGGCGTGACCGGCGCTTTCCCCGGCCATGCCCGCGTGTCCGGTGCCTTCCCCCGGCGCGGCGGCGACCGGCCCGGCCGCGGTCCCGGCGGCGAACCCCCCGGCGGCGAGCAGCGCGAGCGCTCCCCCGAACGCGGCGAGCCGTGCTGCGGTGTTCATGGCAACTCCCCTCGATCCGTTCGCCCGGCTCAGCCGGCGAAGGTGTAGCCGGCTTCCTCGACAGCGGCGCGGATCCGCGCGGCTTCGGGCGCCCGCTCGCTGGTGACGGTGACGGTTCCGGTGGGCAGGTCGACGGCGACGGCGCTGACGCCCTCGACCGCGCCGACCTCCTCGCTGACGGAAGCCACGCAGTGCGCACAGGTCATGCCGGTCACGGTGTAGGTGCTCTCCATGACTCGAAGGTACCCCTACGGGGTATGGGTTTCAAGTGATGGCGATCACCCCGGATCTGCGTGACGATGGAAGCGCTTGCATCGGACAAAGGAGTTCCGCATGGTCAAAGCGTTCAGCCGGCGCACCGTTCTGCTCACCGGCCCCGGGATCACCGCCGGGCTCGCGCTCCCCGGCGTAGCCCGAGCCTCTTCGACCGGCCGCGTCGGGTTCACCCTCGACGCCGAAACCCTCGACGGCGGCGAGCAGATCACCTCGCTCACCCTCGGCACCGCCCGGCTCGGCCCGCTCGATCCGGCGAGCCTCACCACCACGACGTTCGGCGTGCACGTCAAGGCCACCAGCCCCATCGACACCGGCGGCCAGGACATCGGCTACGACCTCGACCGGCCCGTCACGGCCGCGCGGCTCGACCACCGCGGGAACATCGTGCTCGAACTGAGCCACGGCGAAGGCCAGACGGGCGGTGGCACCCTCGGCTACATCAACGGCAAGGGCCGCAACGTCCGGCTCGACCTGGTCTACACCATCACGCAGAACGCCCCCGTCCGGCGGCACGGCCGTCCGGTCAACATCGGCGGCTTCACCCAGGACCGGCTGGTCAACCCCGAAGTCGACGCCTTCACCCACCACGTCTCGGGTTCGGGGATGAAGTACCGGCTGTATTCGCCCTCGGAGCGGCACGGCCGGAGACCGCTGGTCGTCTGGCTCCACGGCGGCGGGGAAGGCGCTTGGCTGCCCGACGGCTACTACGACAACGAGACCACGCTGCGCGCCAACCGCGGTGCCCTCGGCTTCGCGACCCGGGAAGCGCAGGCGACCTTTGAAAGCGCTTACGTCGTGGCGCCGCAATGCACCGCGGCCTGGATGGACGACGGCCCCCGCTTCGCCCCGCTCATCCGCGAGATCGTCCGGGACGTCGTCCGCGCGCACCCCGTCGACCCCGCCCGCGTGCACGTCGCCGGCTGCAGCAACGGCGGCTACATGAGCCTGAAGATGACCACGGTCTACCCCGGCACGTTCGCTTCGTCGGTGCCGGTCTGCGGCGTCGTCGCCGGGCGAAAAGCGGGCGACCCACCGCTGATCCCCGACCCCGAGCTGACCGCGATCACCACGCCCACCTGGCTGATCGCCTCCCGCGACGACGACACGGTGGACCCGTTGGCCAACTCCGTCCACGCGCACGACCTCATCCCGCGTGCCGAACTGACGCTGTACGACCACGTGATCCGGAACGGGCACCAGTTCCCGGGGCACTGGTCGTGGATCTACGCGGCCCGCAACGACCCGAGCACGCGCGGAACCCACCTGTGGCAGTGGATGGCGCGCAAGGTCAACGGCGGATGAGGCCGAGGTCCGTCGCGGCCGCGACGGCGGCGGTGCGCGAGTCGACGCCGAGTTTGGTGTAGCAGCGGGCCAAGTGCGATTTCACCGTGCCTTCGGTGAGGTGGAGGCGCTCGGCGACGGCCCGGTTGGACAGGCCGTCGGCGACCAGGGCGAGCACTTCGATCTCCCGCCGGGTCACCGCGGCACCGGGCCGGCGCATCCGGTCCACCAGCCGGTCGGCGACGGTGGGCGCCAGGGTGGTGCGCCCGGCCGCCGCGGTGCGCACCGCGGCGGCCAGGTCCTCGGGCAGCGCGTCCTTGAGCAGGTACCCGGTGGCACCGGCCTGGATGGCGGGCAGCGTGTCGGCGTCGGTGTCGTAGGTGGTGACGATCAGGACGCGGGGCGCCCCGGCCCGGGCGGTGATCGCCGCGGTGGCTTCGGCTCCGGTCATCCCGGCACCGAACTGCAGATCCATCAGCACGACATCGACGTCCCCACCGGCGGCCCGCGCCACCGCGGCTTCGGCGGTGGCGGCCTCGGCGACCACGACGAGACCGGGCTCGGTCTCGAGCACGGCCCGCAACCCGGCCCGGACGACGGGGTGATCGTCGGCCAGCAACAGGCGGATCGGGGTCTCGGTCATGGGCGGGCCTCCGGCTGCATCTCGGCGGCCCGGGCAACGGCGGCCTCGAGACCGGGCTGGGCTGCCCGCCCCGCCCGTACCACCAGGAGGTCGTCGACCGGCAACAACCGGATCGGCATCTCGGTCATCGGCGGGCCTCCCGCTCCATCTCAGCGAACCGCGCCCCGGCGACCTCGAGACCCGGCTCGGCCGCCCGCCCCGCCCGTACCACCAGGAGGTCGCCGGCCAGCAACACCCGAATCGGCATCTCCGTCATTGGCAGGCCTCCCGCAGCATCTCGGCGAACCGCGCCCCGGCGACCTCGAGACCGGGCTCGGCCACCCACCCCACCCGCACCAGGAGGTCGACGGCCAGCAACACCCGAATCGGCATCTCCGTCATCGGCAGGCCTCCCGCTGCACCTCGGCGAACCGCGCCCCGGGCTCGGTCGCCGACCCGATCAAGCTGCCGGTCAACGGTGCACCTCCGGCTGGGCTTCGGCGGGCCGGGGCAGCGGCAGGCGGGCCGCCAGCGCCGTGCCCTGGCCGGGGGCCGACTCGATGGTGAACGAGCCGCCCAGTGCGTGGGTGCGGGCGCGCATGGCCGCCAGGCCGAAACCGCCCTCGCCGGGGTCGGGGGCCGGGAGCTCGCCGGGTTCGAAGCCGGTGCCGTTGTCGACGACGTCGAGGGCGATCTCGTCGCCGAGGTAGCTCAAGGTGACCTCGGCGGTGGTGGCGCCGGCGTGGCGGACCGTGTTGGCGAGCGCCGCCTGGGCGATGCGCAGCAACGCGACCTCGTGCGCCGCCGGCAGCGGTGCCGGGTCGCCGGTGCGGTGGAAGCGCGCGGTGATCCGGTGGCGGACGCTGGTGGTGGCGCACAGGCGTTCCAGCGCGCCGGCGAGCGTGGTGCCGTCCAGCGCCGGCGGGGTGAGGGCGGCGACGAAGCGGCGTGCTTCGGCGAGGTTGTCCGCGGCGGCCTGCCGGGCCTGCTCCACGTAGCGGGCCGCGTTCCCCTGCGGTTCTCCGGGCAGGGACCGCCCGGCGGCGCGCAGCAGCAGCTGGATGCTGGACAGCCCTTGGGCGAGGGTGTCGTGGATCTCGCGGGCCAGGCGTTCCCGCTCGGCCAGCACCCCGGCGGTGTGCTGGGCCTCGGCCAGGTCGGCCCGGGCCGCGGTGAGCTCCTCGATCAGGCGACGGCGGCGTTCGCTCTCCTGGTAGAGCGCCTGGTACCCCCACACCACGGCGACCGCGACCGCCGCGCCGAGCGCCGGGCCGATCGCGGCGGCCGGGCCGAAGGTGCCCTGGTGCGCGGCGAAAGCGATGATCGCGGTCAGGGCCGTGGCGAGCACCGCGAGCAGGCCCGCCCGGCGGGACAGCAGGTGGAGCTGGAGGAAGTACAGCGGGAAGGCGACCCACACGCCGTCGGCGGTCAGCACCACCAGGGCCAGCCACCCGGCGCCGACCGCGCCCAGCCACGCCGCGGCGGCCCGCCGGGACGTGCGGACGGGCGGGAGGAGCGGCCCGGCCGCGTACACCACGGCGCAGGCCACCGCCACCGCGACGACCGCCCCGGCCCGCGGCTGACCCCCGGCCACGGCCCGCGCGGCCGCCAGGACCAGCAGGGCGACGAGCAGCAGGTGCAGGCACCAGGTCAGCACCCGGGTGGTCGGCGTCAAGGCAGGAGCGGCGGCGTTCACAGTGCGTCCAGGTTACGGAGCCGCGGCGGGAACCACCTCTATCGAAAGGGGGAACCGGCGCGCCACCGTCCGGCCCGGGAAGTGCCGTCCCCGGCCGGATGCCCCACCGGGGCACCGGCGACGACTGTGGGGACGTACCCGCTCCCCTCCCGAAAGGACAGACCGACGCCGTGTTCGTCGCCTGGAGAGACCTGAAGTTCGCCAAGGGGCGCTTCGCCCTGATGGGCACCGTCATCGTGCTGATCACCCTGCTGGTCGGCCTGCTGTCCGGACTGACCGCCGGGCTCGGCAGGCAGAACGTCTCCGCCATCACCGGCCTACCCGCCGACCGGATCGCCTTCGGCGGCGGCCAGGACCCGTCGTACGCCGACTCCACCGTCACCGAGGCGCAGTGGCGTCAGTGGGCCGCCGCACCGGGGATCACCGGCGCCGAACCGCTGGGCATCACCACCACCAAGGCCACCGCCGGTGCCCGGAGCAGCGGGGTCTCCGCCTTCGGCGTCCGAGCCGGATCCGGGCTCGCCCCGGACGGCGGCGCGCTCACCGGGCACACCGTGGTCCTGTCCGTCGCGGCCGCCGCCGACCTGGACACCGGGCCCGGTGCCCGGATCACGCTGGCCGGACGGCAGCTCACCGTGGCCGCGGTGGCCGGCGACGCCTCGTTCAGCCACACCCCCGTCGTCTGGACCACCCTCGACGTCTGGCGGGCGATCGCCCCGCCGACCGGCGGCGACGCCACGGTGATCGCCCTGACCACCACGTCCGGCGCCGACCTCGCGGCCACCGACCACGCCGCCGGCACCCGGACGGTCCCCCGGGACGACTCGCTGTCGGCGATCGGCTCCTACCGGTCCGAAAACGGTTCCCTGCAACTGATGCGCGGCTTCCTGTTCGTCATCTCCGCCTTGGTCATCGGTGCCTTCTTCACCGTCTGGACCATCCAGCGCAGCGGCGACGTCGCCATCCTCAAAGCCCTGGGCGCCACCACGGCCGGGCTGCTCACGGACGCACTCGGCCAAGCCGCCGTCCTGCTCGCCGGCGGCACCCTCGCCGGCACCGGTCTCGCCGTCGCCGCCGGTGCCGCGCTGGCCGGTTCCGCGATCCCCTTCGTCCTGACCCCCGCCACCGTGCTCGTCCCGGCCGCCGTGCTGGTCCTGCTCGGCGGGCTGGGTGCCGCGCTCGCCATCCGCCGGGTCACCGCCGTCGACCCGCTGACCGCCCTGGGAAGTGCCCGATGAGCCTCACCCTGACCGGAGTCACCCTCACCTACCCCGACGGCGACACCCGCCTGACCGCACTCGACGACGTCAGCCTGGCCGTCCCGCGGGGCAGCCTGACCGCGGTGGTCGGGCCGTCCGGCTCCGGCAAGTCGAGCCTGCTGGCCGTCGCGGCCACGCTGATCACGCCCGACTCGGGCACGGTCACCGTCGACGGCACCACGACCGCCGGACTGAGCCGCGGCGAGTGCACGGACCTGCGCCGCCACAAGATCGGCATCGTCTTCCAGCAGCCCAACCTGCTGCCCGCCCTGACCGCCGCCGAACAGCTCCAGGTCATGGCCCGCATCGACGGGCGTTCGGCGGCCAAAGCTCGCACGCGCGCGCTGGACCTGCTCGACGCGGTCGGCCTCGCCGCCCAGGCGGGACGCCGTCCGCACCAGCTCTCGGGCGGTCAGCGCCAGCGCGTGAACATCGCCCGGGCCCTGATGAACGACCCGACGGTCCTGTTGATCGACGAGCCCACCAGCGCCCTCGACCACGACCGCGGCGCCGCCGTCATCGATCTGGTCACCCGCCTCACCCACCAGCGAGCCACCGCGACTGTCCTCGTCACCCACGACCGCGCCCACCTCGCGGCGGCGGACCGGATCACCGAAGTGCGCGACGGCCGCCTGCGGGTTTCGGCACCGGCGGGTTGAGCGTTCCGGCGGTGCTCAGGCGGTCCGGGTCGGTTCAGCTCCGCGCCGGGCGGGCGGAAAGCGCGCCCATCAGCAAAGCCACGATCGGGCTCGGTACCCGCCGGCTGAAAGCTCCGACGACGCTCATGCGAACCCGAGAGACCGATCGTCGCCCTCCAGCACCGCCGTCCGGGTCCGGTTCAGCTCCGCGCCCGGCTCCACCGCGAAATCATGCCGCAGCCGGTCGTGGATCCGCTGGTACACCGCGAGCGCGTCCGTCCGCAGTCCGCGGGCATAAAGCGCGCGCATCAGCAGAGCCGCGATCGGCTCGCGGTGCGGGTGCGCCGCGAGCTCCGTGGACAGCTCCTCCGCGGCCGACGCGTAGCGGCCCAGCCGCAGCTGGGAGTCCGCCTTGCGCTGGGCCAGCGAAAGGCGGTACTCGCGCAGGCGCAGCCGCTCGCCTTCGGCGAAGGGGCCCGGCAAACCCGCCAGGGGCTCGCCCTGGAAGAGGCCGATGGCGTCGGCGCACCGCTCGGCCGCCGTGGTCAGGTCTCCGGTGTCCGCGGCCGCCTTCGCTTCGCGGTCGAGTTCGCGCAGTCGCGTGAGGTCGGTCCAGACGCCGTTGCTCGCGAACAAGTACCCCGCGCGGCCGCGGCGGATCACCGACTCCTTGCTCGTCTCCTTCGCCGCGCGCAGACACGCGCGCAGCCGCAGCACGTACGTCGGGAGCACGCCGGTGCCGGTGCCCGGGGGTTCGAGGCCCCAGACGTCGTCGAGGAGGCCGGTGTCGGTGACCACGACGTCCGGGCGCAGCAGCAGGGCGGCCAGCAGCGCCTGCTGCCGGACCGGGCCGAGGTCGAGGGCGGCCGTGCCGCGCCACGCCCGCAGCGGGCCCAGCACCGAGAACCGCAGCTGCGCCACCGAAGGCCGCGGCGCCGGTGCCGGGACGACGGCGGGGGTCCGGGCGGCCGTCACGATGCCGTGGTCGAACGCGTACACGACGGCCGCGGCCCGGTCGCGCAGGCCGAGTTCCTTCAGCAGGCGGGCGAACCGGGTCTTCACCGCCGCTTCCGGGATGCCGAGCGAGGTGGCGATCTCGGCGTCGGTGCCGCCGCGGCCGACCGCGCGCAGCACCTCGAGCTGCTCCGGGGTCAGCGCGCCCGGCCGCGGCTCCGGCTGCCCGGCCGAGTGCCGGAAAGTGGTCAGCACGCGGGCGGTGACGGCGACGTCGAGCCACGCGTCACCCGCGGCCACCGCGCGGACCGCCCGGATCAGGTCCTCGGCGGGCGAGTCCTTCAGGACGTACCCGACCGCGCCCGCGCGCAGCACGCCCGCGAGCAGTTCGTCGTCGTCGAACGTCGTCAGGGCCAGCACCGGCGGCCGCGGGCCGGTCTCGCGCAGCCGACGGGTCGCTTCGATCCCGTCGACGTGCTTCATCCGCAGGTCCATCACGACGACGTCGGCTTCGGCCGCGGCGAGCGCCGCGGGCACCTCGGCACCGTCACCGCACTCGCCGGCGATGGTGAACCCGTCGCGCTGCCGCAGGATCCGGCGCAGCCCGGACCGGACCAGCTCCTGGTCGTCGACCAGCAGGACCCGGATCACGACACCGCTCCGGTCGCCGTCGGGGGGACGGCGAGGTCGACGAGCCAGTCGCCGCCGTCGGGCCCGGCGCGCAGGCGGGCGCCGATCTGTTCGGCCCGCGCCGCCATCCCGGTCAGCCCGGAGCCGTCGGTCGAGAACTCGGCCGGCCGGTCGGGCAGGGTGTTGCGGACGCTCAGGCGGACCTCGTTCCGGCCGACGTGCAGCCGGATCCGGGCGGTGCTGCGCGGCGCGTGCTTGGCGATGTTCGCGAGCGATTCCTGGGTGATGCGGTAGAGCGTGAGCCCGGCCAGGTCGGTCACGTCGGCGGCGTCGCCTTCCTGCTCGAAGTGGATGTCCAGGCCGGCCCCGCGGGTGTGGGCGACCAGCCCGGCGATGTCACCGGCGCCCGGCAGTGTGTGCCGTTCGGCCGGCGCGTGCGAGAGCAGCCGGACCGTGCGGCGGATGTCGGACATCGCCGCCCGGCCCACCCGCTCGGCCTCGGTGAGCCCCTCGATCGCTTCGTCGACGTCCCGGTCCTGCTGCAGCGCGCGGCGGGCACCGGTCAGGTGCAGCAGCGTGATGCTGAGCGAGTGCGCCACGACGTCGTGCACCTCGCGCGCGATGCGCTGGCGTTCGGTGAGGATCGTGTGCTCGCGTTCGGCGTCCCGGCCGGCGCGCTCGGCGGCCAGCGCGCGGACGTACCAGCGGAGCATGAAGCCGCCGGAGTGCCCGAGCAGCACCGCGGCCAGGTACACCGCCGCCCCGGTCAGCCCGGGCCCGGCCGCCGCCAGGACGAGCACCGCGAGGTCGAGGCCCAGGAACAGGAACGCGACCGCGGGCCGGGCGATCGAGGCCACCTCGGCGGCCAACACCACGAGCACGATCGGGGCGAAGTCCGGCAGGCGGGGTTCGGTCAGCAGGATCGTCACCGCGCCGGCCACCGTGACGCACTTGGTCCACACCGGGAGGATGCGGCCGGTGGCCAGCCAGACCAGGCTCGTCGCCACGACGAGCAGGGCGACCAGGACGAGCACGAGCGGCGGCAGCACCCCCGCCCGCTGCGCGATGGCGGTGGCGGCCAGCAACCCGGTGAAGGCGTTCGTGCAGACCGCGACCCACCACGGCAACGCGATCCGGGACTGGGCGAGGCTCGCTTCCAGCCGATCCCGCATTCTCACACCTTCACCCTAAAGGGCGAGGCGAGCCGGCACCCGGCCGGCTCGCCTCGCCTGTCTTCCGGATATCGCGGATCAGGGGTGGTAAACGCCGTTGTACCACTGGCCGCCGGCGTCGTCGGAATAGACGTCGACGTTGAAGTTGTAGTTGCCGTGCTTGCCTTCCCAGAGGTAACCGGGCAGGCCCGAAGCCGCGTCGATGTCGCAGATGACGTCATCGGTGCACAACGTCAACGTGGGGATGTTCCCGAAGAAGTCGTCCACCCCGGCGAGCGGGAAACCGGCGATGGGCGCGATCAGCGGGTGGCCCGCCGCCCCGGCGTTGCCCGGTCCCGGTGCCCGCTTCGGGTCCGCGATGAGCACGGCGTTCACGTTGTCGAAGGTCTGCCAGTTTTCGGTCACCCACGTGTGCACCACCGCGGCGCCGAGCGAGAACCCGACCGCCTTGACGTGCTGGCCCCCGCACGCGTTGCGCTGGTCGCGGATCAGCCGGTTCAGCTCGTTGACGCCCTGGCGGGCGTTGTAGCCGATCGGCTGGGCCGGGTACCCGACGCGCTGGCTGATGTTGCCCTGCCAATAGGGGGCGTTGGAATCGTTGTCCCCCGTTCCGCCGACCACGATCGTGTAAGTGCCGTCGCACGACGCGGCCTGCGCCGCGGGTGGGGAAAGCAGGCCCAGCCCGGCCGACGCGAGAATGCCCGTCAGCAGGATCGAAATCTTTTTCACAGCAACCCCCTTGAACTGTCGCGGCCCGGTTGACCTCGACGCGGGGAATGCTGCCGAGCGATCATGAAATTCCGATGAAACCGCGCACTCGTTCACCCGGTCATGCGATAACCGACGCCGCGCACGGTGTGGATCAGCACCGGGTCGCGCAGCTTGCGCCGCAGGCGGCCGATCACCACCTCCAGCACGTTCGACCCCGGGTCGGCCGCCTCGTCCCAGGCGTACGCCAGCAACGCGGTGCGCGAAACCGGGCGGCCGGCGGCGGTCATCAGCCGTTCGAGGACGAGGTATTCCTTGCGGGTCACCGTGAGCAGCACGCCGGCGCGGGTCACCTGGTGCTTGCCGTTGTCCAGCTCGACGTCCGCGCAGCGCAGCACGTCCGGCCGCGTGGTCAGGTCGCGGCGGCACAGCCGGCGCACCCGCGCCACCAGTTCCGGCATCGCGAACGGCTTGACGAGGTAGTCGTCGCCGAAGCGCAGGCCGTCGATCCGGTCGGCGACGCTGTCGCGGGCGGTCAGGAACAGCACCGGCATCGGCCAGTCCTCGCGGCGCCGCCCGCTCACGTACCGCAGCGCGTCGCCCGAGGGCAGCATCCGGTCGAACACCGCGCAGTCGTACGGGTTCACGAACAGCGCCTCGTCGGCGGCCGGCAGGTCAGCCACGGTGTCGACCGCGAACCCGGCGGCGCGGAGGGCGGCGTCGAGCGCCACCCGCAGATTTTTGTCGTCCTCGGTCACCAGCACCCGCACCCCAGCACGTTAGCGTGCGGCGGCTGCCACGACGTCGTCGGCGAGCAGCTCGCGCAGTTCGCCCACGTCCGGGATCCGGCCCAGCTGCCGCAACCGCTGCGACTGCGCCTTGCGCATGCCTTCGAACAGCCGCCGTGCGTCCCGCGCGTTGCCGAAGTTCGGCTCGGCGGCGGCGCGCGTGAAGAACTCCGTCAGCACCGGGCGCGCGGCCGGGTCCAGCGCGTAGTCCCCCGCCGACACCATCCGGCCGACGATGCCGAGCAGCTCGCCCGGGGTGTAGTCGGCGAACTCGATCGTCTTGCCGAAGCGGGACGCGAGCCCGGGGTTGGCCGACATGAACTCCGCCATTTCGGCGGTGTAGCCGGCGACGATCACGGCCACGTCGTCGCGGCGGTCCTCCATCAGCTTGACGAGCATGTCGATGGCTTCCTGGCCGAAGTCGCCGCCCGCCGACGCCGCCCGCGACAGCATGTAGGCCTCGTCGATGAACAGCACGCCGCCCAGCGACTCCTCGACCACGACCGCGGTCTTCTCCGCGGTGTGCCCGATGTACTGGCCGACGAGGTCCCGGCGCGACACCTCGCGAAACTGGCCGCGCGGCAGCACACCCAGTGCCTTCAACAGCTTCCCGTAGATCCGCGCGACCGTCGTCTTGCCGGTACCGGGCGCGCCGGCGAACACCAGGTGGTGGCCGGTCGCGCCGACCGGCAGCCCGGCCCGGCGGCGCCACTCGTTGACCTGCAGCTCGTCGACGAGCGCCCGCACTTCGGCCTTGACGCCCGGCAGGCCGACCATCGCGTCCAGCTCGGCCAGCAGGTCGTCCAGCTCCTGGCTGCCGAGGCCACCGGGCGCCGCCGGGTCGCTTGCCGCGACCACGGTGGTCGTCGCCCCCGGTGCCACCACGATGCCCGGTTCGGCGGTGTTCTCCACCCGGCAGCCGGCCACGCGGCCCCCGCAGCCGGTGGCGAACGCGATCCCGGCGCCCCGCGTGTCGCGGACCGTGCAGCCGGCCAGCTCGGGTGCGCCGTGGTGCGCCACCGCGATGCCCTCCTGGCCGGTGCGGGTGATCTCGCAGCGTTCGACGACCGGCCGCGCGTACTGGTAGACGTACAGCCCGCGCAGCCCGCACCCGGTCACCGCGCAGTTGCGGATCACCGGGTCGGCGCCCATCGCGACGATGACACCATCGCCGGTGACGTCCTGGACCGTGGTGTCGGCGAGCGTGCCGGACCCGCCTTCGACGACGATCCCCTGCTCCCCGCCCGCGACGGCGCACCCGGTCACCTCGAACCCCGCGGTCCCCCGGATCCGGATGGCCGGGCCGCGGCCGCCGGCCAAGACGCACTGCCGGACGGTGAGCACGACGTCGTCGGCGGAGATCGCGCCCGCGCCCCCGGCGCGCACCTCGATCCCGCGCAGTGCAAGGGATCCGCCGTGGATGGCGAAGACCGGCTGGTCGGCGCCACCGCCGTCGACGATCACGGCCGCGCCGGCCGCGGCTTCGATCGTCACGCGCCGGCCGGCCAGTTCGAAAACCTCGTGGTAGGTGCCCGCGGCGACGGTGATCACGGCGTCGTCGCCGGCGTCGGCCAGCGCGTCGCCGATCGTCGCGTACGCGCCGGGCCGCGCCGCGACCGCCAGGGTGCGGCCGGTCATCAGCCCGCCTCGGCCAGCAGCCAGCCGCGGTCGACGGCCTTGGCGCCGGCCTGGAAGCGGCTGCGCGCGCCGAGGCGGTTCATGATGTCGGCGACCATCCGCCCGACCGTGCGGACCGAGATGCCCAGCTGGACCGCGGCCGACTCGTCGGTGCTGCCGGAGCAGAGCAGCACCAGCAGGTCCTGCTCGCGCGCGGTCAGCATTTCGTCGTCGCCCGGCTCGGGCAGCTCCGACGGCCCGAGCGGCACCGCGGTCCGCCAGGCCCGTTCGAACAGCCCGGCCGTCGCGGTGACCATCCCCGGCAAGCGAAACGCGGCTATCGCGGGGCCCGGCCGCTCAGCGGGCAGCACGACGGACTTGCGGTCCAGCACCAGCGCGTCCATCGGCACTTCCGTGTCGGTGCGCACCTGCGCGCCGGCGAGCGCGAGCGCCCGCGCGGTGCCCGAAAGCCGTGCCGAGTCGGGGAACAGCGCCCGGCAGGGCACCCCCGCGCGCAGGTTCGCGTGGGCGATCCGGCGGAACTCGCCGACGGACGCCGCACTAGTGTCGGCACTCATGATCAGGACCTCGCTGACCGCCGTGTCCGGCAGCGCGTCCGGTCCGGTCCCCTCGACGAGACTGAGCCCGCTTCCCTGGTTCATCGCGCCATCCCCTCGTTTCGCCGCGGCCGGTTCATGCCAGATCCCGCGGATCCGCTGGTCTCCGCTCGCCGACGCGTTAACGTGCTCGAGCATGTGGCCACTCTCCCCCGGGCACCTGAGGTTTCGATGACAACCGTCCTGGTCGTCGAAGACGACGAAAACCTGCGGGTCGCGGTGGCCGCGCGGCTCGGCGCGGCCGGCCTCGACGTCGAGGTCGCGGGCGATCTGGCGGGCGCCGACCAGGCCCTGCGCGCGGGCCGGCACGGCTGCGTCGTGTTCGACCGGATGCTGCCCGACGGCGACGCGATCGGGTACGTCCACGCGAGGCGCGTCGAAGGCTGGCGCACGCCGGTCCTGTTCCTGACCGCGCGCGACGCCCTCGCCGACCGGGTCGCGGGCTTCGAGCACGGCGGTGACGACTACCTCGTCAAGCCGTTCGCTGTGGCGGAGCTGACCGAGCGCGTGCTGAACCTCTGCCGCCGCGCCTCGCTGGACCGGCCGTCGGTGCTGCGGCACGACGACCTGGTGATGGACTGCGCGCGCCGCGAAGTGCGCCGGGCGGGCGTGCTGCTGACGTTGTCGAACAAGGAGTACGCGGTGCTGGAGTACCTGATGGTGCGCGGCGGGGACCCGGTGGAGCGGGCCGAGCTGCTGGAGCACTGCTGGGACAGCACGACCGACCCGATGTCGAACGTGGTCGACGTGACGGTCCGGCGGCTGCGCCGCAAGCTGCGGGAACCGGAGCTGATCCACGCCGTCCGCGGCCTTGGTTACCGGCTGGGCGACCGGTGAACCGCTCGTCGGCCGACCGCTTGCGCCGGCTGCGCTGGGCGTTGACGGCGTTGTTCACCGCGGTCAACGCCATCGGGCTGGTCGCGTTCGCGTGGTTCATGATCAGCGAGGACGCCGACAAGGGCACCGAGCGGATCGACGCCGAACTCCTGCGCGTCACGTCGTCGGTCAGCAGGCTGGTCGGCTACGACGCCGCGATCGACCTCTCGCTGGTCAACACCGACGTGCTGAACGAGCAGTGCCCGCAGTTCGCGATCCTGCCGGGCGGCGCGGCCGGGTTCCAGGCGCACCTGTCCCGGCGCACGTGCGTGCCGGTCGACGCCGGCGTGCTCGACGGGCTGGCCACCGAGGCGGTCCGCGGCGGCACGGTCGTGACGGGCTACCAGCGCGGCACCGGCGGCGAGCTGGTCCAGGTCCGGGCGGAGCCGCTGCTGAGCCGCACGGGCAAGCCGTTCGCGGCGGTGGTCGCGGTCGAGGACACGGCGGCGGCCTCAGCCGAGCACACCCGGTTCGTCCTGCTGGTGGTCGGCGGCTGCGCGCTGCTGGTCACGGCGCTCGGCTTCGCGGGCCACGTGCTGTCCGGCCGCTCGATCCGCCCGGCGGCGTCGGCGTTGCAGCAACAGGAGGTCCTCCTGGCCGAAACCGCGCACGACCTGCGCACCCCGGTGGCGGCCCTGCGCGCACTGGCCGAGACGGCGATGCTCGACCCGGCCCAGCGCACGGACCTGCTCCCCCGCACGGTCCGCCTGGCGGCGCGGATGGGCGGCATCATCGACGACCTCCTGGTCCGCGCCCGCCTCGCGGCCGGCGTCGAGCAGCTGAGCATCCAGCCGGTGTGGCTCGACCAGCTCGTGGCGGGCGTGGTCGAGGACACGGAGCCCGACGGCGCCCAGGTCACGGTGACGACGGCCCCGACGAAGGTCAACGCCGACCCGGCCCTGGTCCAGCGAGCGGTGGGGAACCTGCTCAACAACGCGTTGAGGTACGGCCGCCAGCCGGGCGCCCCGGCGATCGTCCACGTGATGGTGGCGGGCGGCACGGTGACGGTGGCGGACCACGGTCCGGGGATCGACACGACGGTGACCGAGGACGCGTTCGACCGGTTCGCGAGCACGGGCGGCTCGTCGGGGCTGGGGTTGTCGATCGTCCGGTGGGTGGCTGAGGCGCACGGGGGGACGTTGTCGGTTTACAACGCCGATGAGGGCGGAGCGATCTTCGAGCTGCGCTTCCCGGTGAGCGCGGTCTAGCCCGTCACGCGCCGACCGGGCGGATGCCGTCCACGAAGTTCCGCGGCAGGTACTCCGAGTCGACGTCGACGGAAATCCCGACCGAACGGGCCAGTACCGCGATCGCGAGCGGCGCCAGCGCGAGGAAACCGTCCGGGGAATCGGCGAGCCCGTCGGCGCTCCAGAACGTCCGGTGCTGCCGGACCGTGTCGGTCAGGGCCGAGGTGAACTGCGCCTGGTCGCGGCGAAGCAGGTAATAGAACGTCTTGATCGGCGGGTAGACCAGCTGGAGCATGACCTGGGGCGGGGTGACCCGGGCGTTGTCCGGGTCGGTGCCGTCCATGGCCGCGCCGAACAGCTCCGGCGTCACTTCGCGGTGGGCCAGGAACGTCCGCACGGTCTCCACCCACGGATCCAGGTAGGCGTCGTGTTCGGTGCCCGCTGCGCGGAGGGTCTCCGGTGACACGGCGCAGAGCCGCTGGATGAGGTCATCGTTGCGGTCGATCACGGCCAGCCAGGCTGCGTTGAGCCAGGCACCGGGGTTCGCGGCCGACGTCGGTCCGGTAGCGGCGAATCGCACCGGCTTGGCCACCACGGCCTCGACCGGCTGCCCTTCGCCGGTGTCCGCGGCCGTGAAGACCGCGGTGGCGGCCTGGGCCGCGATGCGAAGGTCTTCCCAGGTCTCCAGCTGACCGGCGACCGGATCGACGACCGTCCGCCACTGCGTGAGCATGAGTGTCGTCTGCTGAAGGTTCTTGAGGGCGGCGGCGTTCTTCCCGACGCGGTCGAGGAAGGTGATGACTTGCGGGGACAGGTCTTCGATCTCCTCCCACGCGGCGCTCTCGTCGGTGGGGTGCCTCGGCACGGTGGTCATCGCGGTCGTTCCTCCGGCGGGACGGGCTCGGTTCCGAGCTCGGGTGATCGGTATCCGTAGCCGTTGTACGGCTTGTGATCGTAACCAAGGTTGACGTGCGGTGTGACCGACTCGTCCACTCGCGCGCGGACCTCGACGTAATCGAGCCGTCCGTCCAGTTTGGCCAGTGCCAGCGCGTGGGCGAGGTTCTTGTCGCCGCGTCTCATGTTCTTGAGCGTGTCGTCGAAGTAGTCGGGGTGGCCCTGTTTGACCGTGCGGTTTTCCAGCGGCAGGTAGCGTTCGCTCGCTTTGCCACCCGGCCCTTTCGCCTCGTGGACGACGTAGTGCGGCTCACCGCCGTTCTTGTAGTCGACCTCCCAGATCTGGTCGAAGTTGGTGTTCCCCGGCTTGCCGCCGTCGGTCGGGTGGTGGGGCGTGATCTCCGCTCGGACGTCGCCGCGGGCGTCGACGAGCTGGAACCGCTGGTCCCCCGGAGCCGAGTCCGGGTGGGGCCGGAAGTCGAACTCCTCGTCCGGGAAGGCCTCGCCGAACCGCCGGTGCACCTGGTCGCGGATCGCGTGGTTCGACGCTTCTTCGCCGAGGGACTCGGACGCGTTGTTCTTGGCGTTGTGCGCCTCGACCCAGCCGTCGGAGTCCGCGGGGGTACGGTCGTATACCTGCTTCTTGGCTTCGCGATCAGCTATCTTCTCGCCGATGTCGTGGTAGTCCCGCTCGCGCCAGTTCCGGGTGTCGAAGTGTTCCCCGGGCACGTGCTCCGGCGGGAAGTGCCCGGAACGGCCTTCGTCGTACCCGAGCGACTCGGTGGGCGGGCGGTCCTTCTTGAACGCGGGCTTGCCGTCCACGAGGTCCAGTTCGGGGTGCGGCGGGTTCGCGTTCATCCTGCCGGGTCGCCGCCACAGCCCGACCGAACCGTCCGGGTTGACCCGCCGGTAGTAGTTCTCCTCGATGTACTTCGGGTTCTTGATGTTTTCGCTGTGCGGCTTGCCGTTCGGCCCCGGCCGGTCCCGCCAGTCATCGGGCGCCTCGCCGTTGCCGCGGTGGCGCGCGCTGTCCGCGTCGACGTCGTGGTGGGTGTCCGGGGCGAAGCCGTCGCTCGCGGGGTGGGTGGTGCCGTCGGGGTGGTGGGTGTTCCATTCGCCGTCGGGTGGGATGCGGGGACGCATCCGGCCGTCGGGGCCGATCTCGAAGTCGGAGGAGAAGACGCGGCCGTGGGAGTCGGTCCAGGCGGGTTTCGTCGGGGCCAGTACTTCGGTGTCGAGTTCGCGCGCGAGGCCGTGGGCGAAGGCGTTGGAACTCGCGTCGCAGCCGATCAGGCGGATCGGGCCGCCGTCGTAGTCGGCGTTGCGGCGGAGGACTTCCGCGAATTCCTTGGGGGTGTAGTGGTGGTCGCCGATGCGGGCGCGGCCGTCCGGGGTGATGTGGACGTCGACGGTGTGGCGGCCGTGCGGGTCGGGTGGGACGCGGTGGGGCAGGTCGCCCAGGTCGGGGTCGCCGGCGTGGTAGGAGCTGCCCGACGGCGTGCTCTCCGCGTGGCGGGCGTTGACCTCGTCGGGGGTTGGTGGGTCGTCGGGGTGGGGGCCGTGGCCGGCGTCCGGATCCGGCGGACCGTCGTGGTGCGGACCGTGGCCCGCGTCCGGATCCGGTGGCTCGTGGTGGGGGCCGTGACCAGCGTCCGGGTCTGGTGGGTCGTCGGGGTGGGGGCCGTGGCCGGCGTCCGGATCCGGTGGCTCGTGGTGGGGGCCGTGGCCGGCGTCCGGGTCTGGTGGGCCGTCGTGGTGCGGACCGTGACTCGCGTCCGGATCCGGTGGCTCGTGGTGGGGGCCGTGGCCGGTGTTCGGGTGCGGGGTGCGGCCGGCGGTCGGGTTGATTGCGCTGTCGATGTCGGCGGGTGGGTGTGGCGCGCCGGCCGGGGTGGGTTCCGGGGTGGGTTTTGCCTCGGCTGGTGGGTCGATGCGGTCGACCTTCAGCGTCTCGGGGTCGACGTGCGCGATGGCGTTTTCGTCCGGCTTCGGTGGCAGGCCCGGGTCGTCGGGCTTCGGTTCCGGTGCCGGCTCGGGTGGCTTCTCCTCGTGCGTCTTCGGCTTGTGGTCCTTGGGTGGGTGCAACGGGGTCAGCTTGCTGGTCGGGAGCAAGTCGTGGCCCGCGATCATGTCGATGCCCGTGTGCAGGACACCGATCCCCCGGAGGAAGGCGAACGCCACCTTCTGCGTCGGCGTCTTCGGCTCGGGGGAACTGGCGCCCGCCCAGCGTTCCTGTTCCAGGAAGTGGTCGCGGTCCACTCCGGCGGTTGCGTGCGCTTCCCGCTCCGGGGCCAGCGAACCCGTCAGGTGGGCCTGTTGGGTACGCGGGTCCAGCTCGGCCTTCGCGTCGCGCCACGGCGTCGGCTCGTGTCGTGCCGCTTCCCGGCCCAGCGTCTCCCCGACGGACCCCGGCTGTGCGGCGGGCTCTGCCCTGCCCCCGGACGACGCCTGCTCGGCCGCCCGCTCCGGTGGCGCCCCCTCCGCCGCCCGCTCGGGAGACACGTGTTCGGCGGGCCGCTCCACCGCCCGCTCCGAAGGCCCGTGCTCGATCGGCCGCTCCGCCGACGCACCCTCAATGGCCCGCTCCGAGGGCCCATGCTCGACAGGCCGCCCCGCCGACGCACCCTCAATGGCGCGCTCCGACGGCCCGTGCTCGACCGGCCGCTCCGAAAGCGTGTGGTCAGCAGGCCGCTCCGAAGGTGCGTCCTCCTCCGGCGCACGCTCCCGCTCCGGCGGGTGCTCGGCCGGCGTCCGGTTCTGTGGCCTGCTAGGTACGTTCTCCGGCGGCGGTCCCCCACCCGGTGGATCCTCCGGCGGCCGCTCCGTCGTCCCGCCCTCTCGCCGCACGGCCGGTTCGCCGAAATCGGGCGCGGGACGCCCCAGCCCCACCCGCGAGAGCGCCCCCTCCACCCCCGGGATCTTGCGGACGACCTTCCCCGCCACCTCCGTCGCCGTCGGGATCTTTGTGATCGCCGAGCCCGTCGTCTCCAGCACGCGCCCCGCCGCCGCGACCGCGCCCACCCGGCTGCCCGCCGCCGCTGCGCCCGCGCCCCGCATCGCCGCGCCCGCGCCCTTGGTGCCCAGCACCGAACTCACGATGTTGAACGTCGCCTTGCCGCCGGCGCGAGCCGGGTCGTCGCTCCAGTCGTCCCACGCGACCAGGGACTTGCCCGCGTCGACCATGGTGCGGCCCATCTCGCCGCGCTCGAAGCCCGGGAGGCCGTACGTCTGGTCCAAAGAGGACAGTCCGGGAACGGCATACGTCGCCGCGGCCAAGGCGAACTTGCCCAAGCCACCCCAGGCCTGGCCGGCGGTCGACCACGACCAGTGGCCGTCCGCGTAGCCGGCCAGGGCGCCGAAGCCCAGGACCATCTCCTTGGCACCTTCGCCGATGCCGACGAAGAACTCGCCGACGTTTCCCCAGAAGCCGTGGGGCTTCTTCGGTTTCTTCGGTTCCGGGGGCTTGCCGAACTTGTCGGCCAGGTCCTTCTGGATCTTCGCCACCTGGCCGGCCACGTTGATCGCGAACACCAGCCGCGCCGCCGTGCTGGTGCACCGCGCGAACAGGTCTTCGTTCAGCGCGATGTACGCCCTGATCAGGAACTTCGCGCTGCTGACCTTGTTCGAGAAGTCCTGGCTCAGCGCCGCCAGTGCGTCCATCGCGGTGGCGAGGTCGGCGATGCCCGACTCGCCGCCACCGCCGCCGTGGTTCAGCGAATGGACGGAGTAGTACAGCTCGAACCCGGCCGCGTCGGTCCAGACCTGCCGCACGTCGGCCGCGGCCTGGTCGGAGTTCTGGACGGCGTCGCGCAGCGCCTTTGCCGCGTCCGTCCACGCCTGGGCGAGGTTGTGGGCGTCGGTTTCGCTGTCCGGCGGCCACAGCGAGTCCTTCGCCAGGCCGCCGTGCGCGACGGCCCAGCGCCACAGCTCGCCGTCCGGTTCGAGGAGGTCCGTCATCGCCGGGCGCGGGTCACCGGAGGAATTCGGCGGCGGCCGCGCGGTCCGCGGCTTCGTAGACCTGTACCGCCTGGTCCCCGTTGCCGGCGAGGGTCTGGTACGCGCCGGTCAGCTGGGCCATCGCATCGGAAATCGTCTGCTTCGGTCCGTTGTAGACGGTCGTGAACGCCTGACCGAGCGGGCCGCCGCCCAGCCGGCCGGGGTTCTCGATCCGGTCGCGGCACCCCGGCCACGCCGCGTCCAGCGCCGTGCCCGCGCCGCGCAGCCGGGCCAGCCGGGCGGTCGTCTCACCGGGGTCCATGTCGATGCGGCCGTCATGGTCGTGGTCGATGCCCGTCATCGCGCGCTCCGGCGGTCGAGCTCGTGCAGCAGCGGGTCGAACCGCAGGTCGGTCGTCGCGGGGGTGGCGTCCGGGGGCAGCAGGCTCGCGACGATCGCGAGCCCCTCCTCCTCGGCGCGTTCGACGGCCCGGTGCACGGTGCCGGCGATGTCCCGCGCCAGCGCCGCCGCGTCCGTGGTGCGGTAGATGCGCGGGTCCAGCGTGAGTTCGAGGAGCTCGCCCGCACCGCCGACGGTCACGCCGATCAGCCCGTCGTCGGACTCGGCCGTGGCCCGGATTTCGGCCATGCGCTGCTGCGTCGACCTGATGTCGCCGGCCAGGCGCGCGTGATCGGCGCGCAGGTCGAACGGGAACGGGGAATCCACGGCCACCTCCGGGGGACGTCTCCGGCCCAGTCTCACGCCGCCGACGACGCCGGACGGCCGCGTGACTTGTTCTTGCCACGGCGGTGTTCCGCGCCCCGGCGCACCCGACGATGACGGGCATGACCTTCGACGTCGTCGCGCTGTGCCGGCGGGAACCCGGTCCCGAAGCCGTCATCGCGGCGCTGCTGACCGCGGGCGAGGGGTCCTTTGTGGACCTCGACGCGGACCGGCAGCTGATCGGCGTCCGGCACTCCGGCGGCCGGCGCCTGCTGACGGTCGAGAGCGCCCGCCTGGTCCGGGTGCCGGGCGAGGTGGACCGGCTGCTCGGCCTCGACGTGCCGTCCCCGGTGTGGTGGGTGGAAGGCCGCGCGCCGGACGACGACGTCGAGGCCGAAGCCGTCGCCCGGACCTTCGCCGAAGCACTGGCCGTCGCGACCGGGGGCCGCCCGTGGTCGAGCCGGTGACCACCGCGGAGGCCCTCGTCGTCGAGCAGCACCGCGACGTCGTGCCCGCCACGGCGTCGGTGATCGACGCGGCCAAGACGGCCACGCGCGACGGGCGGGCGCTGCAGCTGCGCACCCCGGCCCACAGCCGCCTCACCTTCCCGCTGGAACTGCTGCTCCGGGACGCCCGCGGCGACTGGGTCGCGGGTGACCGCGACGGCTTCCGGGGATTCCCCTTGGCCTGGAGCGGAGTCCGGTTCGTCCGGGACGGCGACGTCGTCGCGGAGGCGCCCATCCCCGGGTCCGGTGACCTGGAGGTACGCATCCTCACTTGCCGGCCGCCCCGGATCGGTGCGAGCACCGAGACCGCGATGCGGGTGCTCTCCGGCAGCCCGCCCCTCGGCTGGGGCGTGGCCGAGCCGGTCACCGAGCCGTGGTCCACCGGCGACCTCACCGAGCACGTCCGAAAGCACTTTCCCCGGCCGGTGTCCGTGGTCGTCGTCGGGCACGGCACCACCGGGCGGCTCCGGGTGTCGCAAGTGGACGGTGTGGTCGTCGAAGACGTCGAGCTGAGCGGCCCGGCAGCCGGCACGGTAGCGAGAGCCGCGATCGAGGCGCTGGCCGCGGAATCCGCCCGGACGGCCCGGATGGTGGTCGTCGGCGCGCACCCCGGACGGCGGGAAGGGCTGCGCTCCCCCGGCGTGGCGACCGCCCTGCCCTACGGTGTCCTCTTCGGACCCGAGCTGGTGGCCGGCCGCGGAGTCGCCCACGCCCACCGCGCACCGGCCGCGCGCGTGAAGCTCCTCGGTTCCGGCGAGCACACCGCCGCCTGGTACCGGTTCGACGGCGACCCGGCCCCGCCGTTCGAGCAGTTCGCCGAGGTCCTGCACCACTTCGGTGGCCGCTGAACGGGTGTCCGGTTGTCGCCACGACGGCCCGGCGCCGAGGCGCCCGGCGGACGATGGCGCACGTGAACCGACGAAGTCACCTCGCCGCCGCGCTGGCCGCGGTCGCGCTGCTCCTGTTCGTCGCACCGCCCGCGCACGCGGCGCCACCGGCCGGTGCCTGCCACGACACGGAGCCCGCACACCCCGCCGTGCCGGCGCAGCCGTGGGCCCAGCAAGCGCTTTCCCCGGAACGGGCCTGGCCGCACAGCCGCGGCGCGGGCGTGCTCGTCGCCGTCGTCGACTCGGGCGTCGACGCCGATCACCCGCAGCTGAGCCGGCCGGGAAAAGTGCTGCCAGGACGCGACTTCTACCTCGCCGGCGCGCTGCCGGGCGCGTTCGACTGCGTCTCCCACGGCACCGGGGTGGCCGGCATCATCGGCGCGGACCCGGTGCCCGGCATCGGGTTCCACGGCGTGGCGCCGGACGCGGCGATCCTGCCGGTGCGGATCAGCGACCGGGACGTCGGCGACCAGGGCGAGTCGCTGCGGATCGATCCGCAGGTGGTCGCGAACGGCATCCGCTACGCCGCGGACCAGGGCGCGAAGGTGCTCAACCTGTCATTGGCCGGCCACGACGACTTCCCGGTGATCCGCGACGCGGTCGCCTACGCCGTGGCGCGGGACGTGCTGGTCGTGGCCGCGGCGGGCAACGCGCAGAAGGACCCGAGCGGCGAGCTGCCGTCCTACCCGGCCGCCTACGCCGGGGTGCTCGGGGTCGGGGCCGTCGACATCGACGGTGCCCGGCTGTCCGGCTCGCAGATCGGCCCGTACGTGGACATCGTCGCGCCCGGCGCCAAGGTGCTGACCACGACCCGCGCGGGCGGGCACGCCTACGTGGACGGCACGAGTTTCGCCGCGCCGTTCGTCTCCGGGACCGCGGCGCTGGTGCGCTCGGCGTGGCCGCAGCTCAGTGCGGCCGAGGTGGCGCAGCGGCTGGTGGCGACCGCGAGCCCGGCCCGCGGTGGCCGCGGCAGCCACGCCTTCGGCGCCGGGCTGGTCGACCCGTACCGCGCCGTGACCGACGGGCTGGACCCGGCGAAACCCGCACTGCTGCCCGCTTTCGTGCCCCAGCCGCCCGATCGGGCGCGGCTCGACCAGGCGGCGCGGGAGCAGGACACGGCCGCCACCGCGAAGGGGCTGGCGATCGCCGTCGCCGGTGCCCTGGTGCTGGCCGGGCTGCTCGCGGCGATCCTGCCCCGCGGACAGCGACGGCGCTGGCGAGCGGGCTGGGCCGCACCGGTACCCGCCGAACCCGCGTCCGCCGAACCGCCGGAACAGGTCTTCCTCGTCTGAAGGATCGGGCACGCCGAAAGCGGGCCGGGCAACGTGCCCATCGCCGGGAAGCGGAGGTCGAGCAGCAGCCGCTCGCCAGGCGGGCCGAGTCGAGCAGGCCGCAGCTCGCCGGCGAGCCGCGCGCGTGGTCCAGCGGGTGGTCGAAGAGGGGTGCGGCACGCCGAAAGCGGCCCCGGGAGCCGATCGCTCCCGGGGCCGCTCGCGTTCCCGTGCTCAGATGCCGCGGATCGCCTGCTCGGCGGCGCGCACCGCGCTCATCAGGTGGTCGTCGGCCCGGATGAGGCCCTGGCTCTGCGCGTTCTGCTGCTCCCAGGCTTCGTTGGCCTTCGCCTGGACGTTGCCCACGACCTCGTAGTAGCTCGAGCCGAACCCGTCGGTGAGTTCGTTCTCGTAGAGGAACCCCGCGCCGTGGTGGTGGTCGTCGGTGTGTTCGCGGCTCTGGTGCGCGCCCTGGCCCACGGTCTGCGCCGTGCCCTGGATCGACTCGCTGTTGCCGGTGATCCGGTTCATTGCCGTTTCCCCTCCGTCAGATCTGGGCCGAGATGCCGAAGCCGCCGGCCTGGTAGCTCACGCGGTTGGCCTCCTGGTTGGCCGCCTCGTCGGCGTCCTGGTAGCCGCCGGCGCCGCGGTGCATCGCGTCGGAGGCCGCCACGTACTTCGGGGCGAGGTGGTGGTCGACGACCGTCTGGCGGCTCTGGTCGGCGTCGGCGAACCCGTCGGCCCACCGGCCGCTGCTCGCCGAGCGCAGGTCGGCCCCGGCGCTCGTCACGTGCCGAGAACTGTTCTGCAGATTGGTGGCGGTTTCCGACGACGTCTTCGCCTGCCGCAGCATGGCGTCGACGTCGCCGTCGATTCCCCCTGACGAACCGTACATCGCGGGTTCCCTCCGATTGGATTGCGACACAACGCTTTCCTGTCCCGGCCAGGTTATGGCGGGAACGGCGCCGCCACGGGCGCGCGTCTTGTTCCGGTCATCGCCCCCACCGGACGCCGCTGGGAAGGGACGCTCATGGAGTGGCGACAATCGTGGTCAAGCGGCCGGCCCGGCGGCCCGCGCCGGAGCTGCCCTCCGGCGAACTCATCCTCCAGGCGCCGCCGGAAATCCCGGCGCCGCCCGCGCGGCAGTGGGCGCAGCTGCTCATGGTCCTGCCCATGGTGGGCACGACGGGCGCGATGATGCTGATGTTCTCCGGTTCGGCCGCCGGGTCCGTCCGCTACGCCGTCTACGGGCTGATGGGCGTCGGCATGCTCGGCATGGTCGCGATGGGCCTGCTGCAGGGCGGCGGCCCGAGCCGGCGGGAAATGGGGCACGCGCGCCGCAAGTACCTGCGGCACCTGGCCCAGCACCGGCTGCGGCTGCGCCGTTCGGTGCGTCGCCAGCGCGAAGCGATGGAGTACCTGCACCCGGACCCGGCGGCGCTGTGGTCGCTGGCCGCGAGCTACCGGCTGTGGGAACGGCGCAAGGACGACCAGGACTTCGGCGTCGCCCGGATCGGCCGCGGCCCGCAGGGGCCGGCCACCACGCTGGTCGCGCCGGACACCAAGCCGCTCGAGGAGCTCGAACCGCTGTCCGCGCTCGCGTTGCGCCGGTTCATCACCACCTACAGCACGGTCGACCGGCTGCCGCTCGCGATCGCTGTCACCGGGTTCAGCCGCATCCACCTGCGCGGCGACCGCGAGGCCGCGCTCGGGCTGCTGCGTGCGCTGCTGGCCCAGCTGGCCACCCTGCAGTCGCCGGACGACCTGCGGATCGCCGTCTGCCTGGCCGACGACCGCCGCGCCGACTGGGACTGGGTCAAGTGGCTACCGCACGCGCTGCACGCCGAGCGCACCGACGCACTCGGCCCGCTTCGCCTGGTGGCGCCCACGATCCCCGCGCTGGAGTCGGTGCTCGAGGAGGAGCTGGCCAAGCGGCCCCGCTTCGACCCGGAGTCGGACGGCCGGGTGCCCGGCCCGCACCTGGTGGTCGTCCTGGACGGCGGTTCGGTCGCCGGCTCCGACCACCTGATGACCGGCGGCGGCGTCGAAGGCGTCACCGTGGTGGACCTGACGACCATGCCGCCGCGGGCGCTGGACCGGACCACCGTCGTCCTGGCGGTGGACGACGGCGGCGACCTCGTCAGCGAGACGATCGACGGCGAGGCCCCGCTCGGCACCGCCGACGCGCTGGGGCCGCTCGCGGCCGAAGGGCTCGCCCGGCAGCTCGCCCCGCTGCGGCTGACCGTGGGCCGGGGCGGGGACGCGCCGATGTCGGCGGAGCTGGGCCTGGCCGAACTGCTGGGGCTCGGCGACCCGTACGCGTTCGACCCGGCCGACACCTGGGTGCCCCGGCCGAACCGCGACCGGCTGCGCGTCCAGTTCGGCATCCAGGCCGACGGGACGCCGATCGAGCTCGACCTCAAGGAGTCCGCCCAGGACGGCATGGGCCCGCACGGCCTGCTGATCGGCGCCACCGGGTCCGGCAAGTCCGAGCTGCTGCGCACCCTCGTGCTGGCGCTCGCGGTCACCCACCCGCCGAACTCGCTGAACTTCGCGCTGGTCGACTTCAAGGGCGGCGCGACCTTCGCCCGGCTGGACGCGCTGCCGCACACCAGTGCCGTGATCACGAACCTGGCCGACGAGCTGCACCTGGTCGACCGGATGACCGACGCGATCAACGGCGAGCTCATCCGCCGCCAGGAGCTGCTGCGCGCGGCGGGGAACTTCGCTTCCCTGCGGGACTACGAGAAGGCCCGCGTCGCCGGTGCCCCGCTGCCCGAAGTGCCGACGCTGCTGGTGATCTGCGACGAGTTCTCCGAGCTGCTCTCCGCCAAGCCCGACTTCATCGACATGTTCGTCCAAATCGGACGCGTCGGGCGCTCGCTCGGCGTGCACCTGCTGCTCGCCTCGCAGCGGCTCGACGAGGGCCGGCTGCGCGGGCTGGAAAGCCACCTGTCCTACCGGGTCGGGCTGCGCACGTTCTCCGAGATGGAAAGCCGCGCGGTGCTCGGCCACCCGGAGGCGTTCCGGCTGCCGCGCGCGCCCGGGCACGGGTTCCTGAAGGTCGGCACCGACCAGCTCGACCGGTTCCGCTCCGCCTACGTCTCCGGCGTCCACCAGCGGGCCGCCACGGGGGGCGTGCGGCCGGTGACGCGGGCCGACCAGCTGACGCTGCGGGAGTACACGACCACTTACGTCGCCGACGAGCTCGACACCGGCGAGGCCGAGCCCGAACCCGTGGACGAGCCCCTGACCGGCGAGACCCTGCTGGACATCCTGGTCGACCGGCTGACCGGCCAGGGCACGCCCGCGCACCAGGTGTGGCTGCCCCCGCTGTCGGACTCGCCGACGCTGGACCGGCTGCTCCCCGCGCTCGCCGTCGACCCCCGGCGCGGGCTCACCACCGGCGCGCCCGGCGCGTTGCGGCCGGTGCTGGGGATCGTGGACCGGCCGTTCGAGCAGCGGCGCGACCCACTGGTCCTCGACCTCTCCGGCGCCGCCGGGCACGTGCTGGTGCTCGGGGCCCCGCAGGCGGGCAAGAGCACCGCGCTGCGCACGCTGATCACAAGCCTCGCGCTCACCCACACCCCGCGCGAAGCGCAGTTCTACTGCCTGGACTTCGGCGGCGGCACGCTCGCGTCGATCGCCGGGCTACCGCACGTCTCGGGCGTGTCGGGCCGGCTGGACACCGGGGCCGTGCGGCGCACGGTCGCCGAGGTCGCGGACCTGCTGGCCCGGCGGGAACGCCTCTTCGCCGAGCACCGGATCGACGGCATCGCCACCTACCGCAGGCTCCGCGCGGAAGGCCGGTTCCCCGAGCTCCCGCACGGCGACGTCTTCCTGGTGATCGACGGCTGGCAGACCCTGCGCACCGACTTCGCCGAGCTCGAAGAGGCGGTCGGCGACATCACCGCCCGCGGCCTGTCCTACGGCGTCCACGTCGTGGCCAGCTGTGCCCGCGCGTTCGACCTGCGGATGAACATGCGGGACCTGTTCGCCAGCCGGCTGGAGCTGAAGATCGGCGACCCGATCGACTCGATCATCGACCGGCGGGCCGCGATGAGCGTGCCCGCCGACGCGCCCGGCAGCGGGATTTCCCCGACCGGGCACCAGATGCTGCTGGCGCTGCCCCGCGTCGACGGCGTGTCCTCGGCCGCCGACCTGGCCGACGGCACCGGGGCCCTCGTCGACGCGGTCCGGACGTCGTGGCCGGGCGAGCCGGCCCCGTCGGTCCGGCTGCTGCCCGCGGTCCTCGCCTACGACGAACTGCCCGCCGCGGACGAGCTGACCGGGGCGGACGCCGGGCTCGCGGTCGGCATCCACGAGCGCGACCTCTCCCCGATGCGCCTGGACTTCGCCGCCGACCCGCACTTCTTCCTGCTGGCCGACACCCAAAGCGGCAAGACGTCGTTCCTGCGCGCGCTGGCCAAGCGGATCCAGGGCGCGTACCGGCCCGGCGAGGCCCGGATCATCGTCGTCGACCACCGCCGCGGCCTGCTCGGCGAGATCGCCGACGAGTACCTGCTCGGCTTCGGCGTCAACGACGAGCACAGCGGCGGCCTGCTCACCGAAACGGCCGAGGCGCTGACCAAGCGGCTGCCCGGCGCCGACGTCACACCCGAGCAGCTCCGGGCCCGGAGCTGGTGGCAGGGCCCGGAAATCTTCGTGCTGGTCGACGACTACGACATGGTGGCCACGCACAAGGCGCACCCGCTGATGCCGTTGCTGCCCCTGGTCGCGCAGGCCGGCGACATTGGCCTGCACGTGGTGCTGGCGCGCCGGACCGGCGGGGCCGGGCGCGGGCTGTTCGAGCCGTTCCTCGGCAGGCTCCGCGAAGTCGGCACCCCCGGTCTGATGATGTCCGGCGACCGCGACGAAGGCCCGTTGCTGGGCAACATGCGTGCCCAGGTCCTCCCGCCCGGGCGCGGCTGGCTGGTCGACCGCCGCGGCGGCAAGGGCCTCGTCCAGCTCGCCTGGCACCCCCCGACGACGTGAGAACAGGAGTGGACCATGAGTGGTGACATCGACGGCGACACCGACGCCATGCGGGAGTTCTCCCGGGTGCTGCTGGGCAGCCTCGAACGGGACCCGGTCCCCGTGGAGGTCAGCCATCGCGAGCCGGCGCTCCCGTGCGAGGGAGGCCTCGGGAGCCCCTGGTGCGACAACCTCACGGGCGCGGACGACCAGAGCATGCACGCCCTCCAGGAGTTCATCGCCCAGGTGGAGCAGGGGTTCAAGATCTACAGCTCGTTCGTGCACCGGACGGCGAAGGCGTACGTGGACGCCGACGAACAGGCCCGCGCCGAGTTCACGGCCCTCGACCCGGCACCCGAGCCGGGGCGGTGAGGGGTTCCCGTGGGAGGTCCGATCGAACAGTGCGTCGACACGTCCGCCATCGAGGCGCGGTACCGGGAAATCACCGCCGAGCGCCTCCGGCACGTCGGCAGGCTCGACTCCGCCGTGCTTATGTGGACCAAGGGCCGCGAGTGGATTTCGCGGCACGCCAACCTCTTGTACGCCCAGGCGTCGGCCCTCGCCGCTGCCGACCGCTGGCCGGACTCGGCGGGCCGGGAGTTCCGGGCGCGGGCCGACCGGGACACCTCGATCATGCGCAGCTGGGTCGATCCGAGCGGGCTCGCCAACCTGGTGCTGACCGCGGGACTGCCGCCCACCGGCGGTGACTTGCCCTCGACGGTGATCCGGTGCCTCACCGACCTGTCGCGCGGGATCTGCGAAGCGCACGTCAAGGTCGAACAGCTGCGCAACGACTTCGCCCGGAAGTCGATCAAGGAGCAGTCCGAAGACTTCGACGACGTCTACCGCGACGTCATGAAGGAGATCGACGGCCTGAAGCCCCGGTACGAGGCCGCGACCGCCGCACTGACCAAAGCCACGGGCCTGGGCTGGCGAGGCCCGCGGAGCGCGGCCCAAGATCCGCCCGGGCCGTCCGTGAACCCCCGGCCGGCGGCGGGCGCGCCGGGAACCGCGTCTCCGGCGTCCCCGAGCCCGGCACCGGCGGCCGCGCCACCGTCCACTCCGGACACACCGACCGCCGAAGACCCGCTCAAGGCCGCGCTCGAGGAGGCGCCGAACGCGCTGGACGCGGCCAGCCAAGCGCTCCAGGGATTTCAGCAGCTCGCGGGCGGCGCCGGGGACTCGCCGAGTCCGGCGGAGATCGGCTCGCCGACCCCCGCCGAGGTCGCGGACCGGCTCAGCGCGCTCGGTGACGGCGGTCCGGGCGACTCCGGGCTGCCGAGCCTCGCCGGGGGCGGCGGCGTTCCGGGCGGTGGTGGCTTCGGTGCGGCCGGCTTCCCCGCGCCCGCGCCGATGCCGGCTCCGGTGGTGGATCCCGGCTCGACGACGACGACGGCGGCGGCGATCCCCGCGTTGGGCACCGCGGCCGCGACCAGTGCGGCGGCCGCCGCGAGCAGTCCCGGGATGACACCGCCGATGCAGCAGCGCGGCGGTGGCGGGAAGCCGCCGAGCGGGATCAAGCCGGGGGACGCCGAACACCCGGCCACCGGGCGGTCCCGCAAACCCGCTGCCACTCCGGGCGTTCCGCTGCTCGGGCGGGCCGGGCGGCGTGGTGCGAAAGCGGCTCCACCACCCGCGTCGAGACGGCGCTGGGACACCGGGAACGACACCGTCCAGCTGCTCGACGAAGAGCTGTGGCAAGTGGACAAGACCGACGGCGCACCGCGATCCCGCGCCGGTCACTGAGGAGGGGAAATGGCTGCAGCACAGCAGATCAACGGCGACACCGACGCCATGAGCACCTACGCCGGGCAGCTCACCGCGCCCGCGATGCCGCCTTCGCTGGCCCGGCTCGGCACGCCGCCGAACCTGACCGGGCTGTTCGAGGGCATCGCGATGTCGGTGCTCGACAAGGCCGCCACTGCCGCGATGGCCGCGCTGCTGACGAAGGTGACCGAGGACATGGTCACCGACAGCACGAAGGTCAAGGCCGCCGCCGCGGGGTACACCGCCGCCGACGTCGCCAGTGCGCTGACGCTCGCGACGTCGGCGACCAAGGTCATCAAGCAGGGCGCCGACCTGTTCAAGAAGACCGCGGGCACGGTTCCGCACCCGTCCGACAAGACCGCCTGAGGAGAGTGCCATGGTCGTGCCCTACAACCTGCTGCCCATCGAACTGCACCGGGACATGGTCCAGGCCGAGCAAGCCAAGGTGCCGGTGCTGCTGGACGCGGCGAAGATGTGGACCGAGTGCCGCGAGTGGATCGACGCCGCGAGCACGGAACTCAACACCCGCGCCGGCCGGCTGACCCCGGAGTGGCAGGACGACGCCGGCCGCGCGCACGAGGAGAAGACCCAGCGGTCGCTGGCCGAGCTGAAGATGTGGGGTGAGCGGATCGACGCGGCCCGGCCGGCCGAGACGCTGACCACGCTCGCTTCGTCGATCTCGGACGCGCTCGCCGAGGTCATGACGTGCTACGCGGCGTACTGCGCGGCGGACCTGAACCCGCTGACGGCGATCCCGGCCAAGATCGCGGCGCAGCAGGCGTCGGCGTTCCGGATGAACGCGCTCGGCGCGCAGTTCGACGTGTCGATGCTGAAGGTCGTCGCGGCGTCCGGGATGCAGTCCCCCGGCGACCTGATGCCGACGCCGAAGGCGGCCGCGGAAGGCAACTCCCCCGCGGACTTCGTCAAGGCCGCCGAGGCCGGCATGAGCGCGCTGACCGAGCTGGAAGGTCTCGCCGAGTCGGCGGGCGTCGGCAGCGGCGGCGGTACCGGTGGCGACTCGCCGCTGCCCGGCCTGCCCGGGCTGGGCCAGGACGTCTCTTCGGGGCTGTCGCTGGCCGGGCTGTCCCCGGCGACGGCGCTCCCGCTGTCCGGCGCGGCTCTCGGCGGCCTGCCCGGGGGCGGCGGCGCGGCACCGGTGGCGTCGGGCCTGCCGGGCATGTTCGGCGCGGCGGGCGGGCTCGGCGCGATCCCGACGCTGGCCAAGCCGGTCGCCGGCAAACGCGCGCCCAGCCTGGCTTCGGAGGTCCGGCCCGGCACGGCGGCCCCGGCGCCGGCCAAACCGGCCGGGAGCTCGATGCCGCCGATGATGCCGCCGCACGGCGGCTCGGGCGCGGCGGCCGGGACGTTGCGCCCCGGCTCGCCCGAGCAGCCCACCGGCCGGGGCGGCGCCGGCCGCCGGGCCGCGGCCGCGACCGACGGCGTGCCCGCGAAGCTGCGCGGCCGCTCCGCCAACGGGAACCCGGACGCCGGCTTCACCCTCCCCCGCGGCCGCCGTACTGGGGAGACCGACGCCGACTCCGTCCAGCTGCTCGACGAGGAGCTCTGGCAGCCCGGCCGCTGATTGCGACGCCCCCGGACGGTGCACCCGTGCGGGGGCGCCGCGGTGCCTAGGATCGGGCGATGAGCTATCCCCACGCCGACCCGAGCCGGTTCGACGGCCTGCTCCCGCACGTCGAACACCACCTCGGCCCGGTCACCCACGGCCAGGGCGCCCAGCTCCCCGGCGGCGGCAACCGGGGGTTCGCCATCGGCTTCCACGCCCACCCGACGGTGCGGATGATCTCGGCGGCGACCACGGGGGTCCGGTTCCAGCGGATCGCCGCCCCGCTGCCGCAGGAGTTCGTCGTCTCCGCGCTGCCGGACCACGAGGACGAAGCCGGCTACCTCGCGCACGTGATCGCACGCGAGGCGATCGAGCGGCAGCGGGGTTACCCGTACGGCAGCGGCTACGTGAACGCCGAGCCGCTGATCCCGGGCACCGGCATCGCGTTCCTGCTCGCGGCCCCGCACCCGTTCGCCGACGCGGAGTTCGACGTCTACCGCGACGACCAGGGCGAGCCGGCGCTGCAGCTGGTCACGCTGCTGCCGTGCACCCGCGCGGAGTTCGAGTACGTCCACGCGCACGACGACGACCCCGACGTGCTCTTCGACAGGTGGCGCGACCGCGACACGGACATCCTCGACCTGTACCGGAAGTCGGCTGTCTGAGGTCGGTCAGCCGCCGACGGCCTGGTTGCGAGCCGCGGCCGGGTCCAGGCCCTCCGGCAGCCAGGCCACCAACCCCGCCGGCAACCGCAGCACCCGATCCGCCGGGTAGCCGCGAATCGGCCGTCCAACGCCCGTCAGCCGCCCACGGCCTGGTTGCGAGCCGCGGCCGGGTCCAGGCCCGGGCCCTCCGGCAACCGCGCCACCAACCCCGCCGGCAACCGCAGCACGCGATCCGCCGGGTAGCCCAGCATCTTCAGCACCTCCGGTGCCGCCAGCGAGTACCGGCGGCCCATGTCCGTCACCAGGGTCAGCGTTCCCGAGGGCGCCTGCGCCGACGGCATCGCTTCGACCACCGCCGCGCTGCCCGGGGGCACGTACACCCGGTCGGCCAGCGGGGTTCCGGCCGGCGAGCGGCGGGCAGTGGCCGACAGCGCGTCCGCCGGGGGCAAGACCGGGTCGACCCGCAAGCCGGGCGACGAGGCACCCGGCTCGAAGGTCGCGCACACCGTCGCTTCGCGGTCCTGCAGGCGCGCGATCGGCGGGCGGACCGGCGGGGCCGCGCCCTCGGCGTCGTCGGCCGGGTCGAGGCGGTGGGACGTCGTGGCCAGCGACGGCGGGAGCGTGACCGCCACCGGGTCGCCGCCGGGGTAGGCGGCCGGCGTCTGGGCGGCCGCGCGCTGGATGTCGTACTGCAGCACCGAAATCGGGCGCAGGACGTCCCGTTCGGCCAGGTAGTACTGCTCGCCGCCACCGGACGGGCGGACCACCAGCAGCATCCCCGCGCGCAGGTCGGTGCGGCCCGGGACGGCGCTCGACGGTTCGCCCGGCCGCGCCACCGGGATCGGGCCGATCGGCGCGCCTTCCGGCAGGACGTCCAGCCACGGCCGGCCGACCCGCGCCCACGGCTCGGCGGTCAGCGCGAGGCCGGTGCCGACCGCGGCGTAGTCCTCGATCCGGTGCCGGTGCCCGTGCCAGACGAGATACCGGTCCCCGTTCGTCACCAGCTCCACCAGCAGCGCCTGGTCGCCCAGCTGCGCGCCGCCGGCCGGGGCCGCGCCGGCCAGCAGCACCGACTCCTCGATCCGGGTGCCCGCCAGGTCGCTCGCGGGCGCCGAGCACAGCGACCACGAGCCGGTCAGCAGCCGGTCGGGGGCGGGCAGCGCGTCGGGTGCGTCGGGGATGCCGAGCCGCGGCCCGCGCGGGACGCCGGCCAGCGATTCCCGCGACACCTGCTCGGTGGCCTTGTGGTCGCCGAGCAGCAGCAGCGCGGACGCGTAGTTGGCCACCGGGTGCAGCCGCCCGTCGAGGTAGACGTACCGGGTGCCGGTCTCCTTCTCCACGATCACCGCGGAATCCTGGCGCCAGGCCGTGTTCCCGCCCGGCACGACCAGCCCGTACACGCCGGCGCCGGCCAGCGACACGATGCCGAGCGCGACCCCGGCGAACGTCGCGCTCCCGGTGCGCCGGAACGGCGGCTGCTCCGGATCGGTCTCGCGCGTGACGAGCGCGGACGTCGCCCGCTGCACGAGGAACTGGTACGCCTGCAGCTGGTCCCTTTTGGACGCCACGGTGTCAGCCCCCCAGCCCGCGCACGACGGTGTACAGGTCGAGCACCCAGCACACCACCGGCACGATCGCGACCATCAGCAGGATTTCGGCGTACTCGGCGAACCGGCCGAGGTACGGGTTCGCGCGCCGGGTGCTCAGCAGGACCCCGGCGGCGGTCGCGCCGGCCGCCACGGCGAACGCCAGCGGCCCGGCCGGCACCAACGCGCCGCCGGTCATCAGCGGGCCGAGCGCGAGGCAGCCGACGCCGGCCGTTCCCGCCAGCAGCAGCGGAACCCGTTGCCGCACGATCGGGTACAGCCGCGCCCGCAGCAGGAACCCCAGTGCCAGCACCGAAACCAGCACGATCGCCGCGGTGCCGCCGGCGCGGACGAGCACGACCTGGCAGTACGACACGACCGCCGACGTCCCGGCCAGCAGGCCGGTGAGGAGGCCGTCCGCGCGGGCCACGGCGCTGTGCACGAGCGGGAGCGGCGGCTGCGGGTCGTCGCGGACCAGGTCGGCCGTGCTGCGCGGCAGCACCGGCATCGGGACGCGGGCGAGGCGCAGGGCCAGCGGGGCGAACGCGCCGGACAGCGCGAGCAGGCCACCGCCGAGCACCGCCGCCGCGCGGTACCCGGCGAGGTCGTCGAGCGTCGCCAGCCAGCCGCCGAGCACGGCAAGCAATCCGGCTGTGGCCGCCGCCGTGAACACCGCCGGTGCCGCGGCCACGCCGAGGCGGCCCGCCAGCGCGGCGGCCAGCAGCGCCGCGCCCGCGAGCACGAGGTGCCCGGCGGACAGGTCCGTGATCGGGGCGCCGCCGGCCAGCACCAGGCCGCCCCCGGCGAACGCGTACGGCAGCGCGGCCGCGGCGAGCACCGCCCCGGCGCCGGCGTCCCGCATCGCACGCGCGAGCACCACCCCGGCGGTCAGCAGCAGGGCGGCCGCGGTCAGCGCCCACAGCCCCGGCCCCGGCCACGGCGGCCCGGCGCGCAGCACCGCGACCAGCCCGAGCAGCAGGGCCGCGGCACCGGCGGCCAGGCCGGCCACCCGGGTGTGCCGCGGGCCCCAGGCCCGGCCGGTGTGGCCGGAGCCGGTGGCGATCGCGTCGACCAGGTCGTCGTACTCCAGCTCGGGCCAGTCCGTCCGCCGCGGGGTCAGGTGCAGGATCTCGCCGTCGCGCACCCGGTGCGCGCCGAGGGTCCGGTCGAGGTCGAACGCCGTCCCGTCGGCCCGGTGCAACGACCAGCCGCCGCCGGGGACACCATCGTCGGCGAGCCCTTCGCCCGCGCGGGCGAGCAGCCCGGGCAGGATTTCCGCCACAGCGGCGTGTTCCGGCAGCGCGATGTCGATGCGCCGGTGCGGGGTGGCGACGGTGAGCCTGACGAGGCCGGCGGTCTGCATGGGAAAAGCCTCGGCCACCGCGCGCGCGAATGGGTGACGACGGCCGGAACCGGCCGCGCGAAACGGCCCACCGCACGGCTTTCGT
The DNA here is from genome assembly GCF_040648295.1 of Amycolatopsis sp. NPDC049159. NCBI lineage: Bacteria > Bacillati > Actinomycetota > Actinomycetes > Pseudonocardiales > Pseudonocardiaceae > Amycolatopsis > Amycolatopsis sp. NPDC049159. Next base: position 34,866 of record NZ_JBEZDL010000015.1, on the reverse strand, counting down.
GCGGGAGAATGGCGGCATGAGCATCGAGCACGCCGCCGTCGACCTGCTCGCCGACGGCCCGATCGCCACGGTCTACGCCGTCCGGGCCACCGGCGAAGCGGTCAAGGTGTTCCCGGGCCCGTTCGACCGCGAAACCCTGGCCGGGCTGGAGCGCGAGCGCAAAGCGCTGGCCGCCACCGGGCCGGCGCCGTCGATCCTGCCGCCGCTGGGCGTGGTCGACTACCCCGGTGGCCGCGCGGGCGTCCGGATGGAGCTGTGCCGCGGTTCGCTGGGCGCGCTGCTCGCGTCCGGCGTCCGCCTGCCCGCCGACGCGGTGCTGGCGCTGGGCACGGCGATCGCGTCGGCGCTGGCCGCGGCCCACGGCGCCGGCGTCCGGCACGGCGGCGTGACCCCGGACAACGTGCTCTACCGCGCTTCGGGCGAGTTCGTCCTCGCCGACTTCGGGCAGACGCTGCGCCGCCGGTTCCCGCGCGACCCGGCGCACGCGGTGGAGTACACCGCGCCGGAAACCCTGCGCGACGACACGCTTTCGGCCGCGTCCGACCTCTACGGGCTGGGCGCGGTGCTGTACGGCGCGCTGACCGGGACCCCGCCGTTCCCGCGCCGGACCGGGCAACGGCACGGCGAGCTGATCCTGCGGGTGCTGCGGGAACCGCCCGCTCCGCTCCCCGGCGACGTCCCACCCGGACTGTCCGATGTGGTCACCCGGTTGCTGGCCAAGGACCCGGCCGACCGCCCGGCGGACGCGGCGGCCGTCGTGGCGCTGCTGGAGAACGTCCGGAACGGCGGCACACCACCGGTTCCGGCCGAGGAACCCGCGCGGCCCGAGCCCGCCGAGGCCGAGCCGGTCGCGGCCGACGTCGAGTTCGACGACTTCGCCGAGGTCCCCCGGCCCGCCCCGGCGGCGCCGGCCCCGGGCGGGCGCACGCTGATCCGCACGTTCGGCGGCCCGGCCGAGCCCACCGGTTCGCCGTCCCGGCGCCGGGCGGTGGTGTCGGCGGGCGCGGGCGTCGTCGTCGCGGGCCTGGCCGTGCTGCCGTTCTTCACCGGCCCGGCCGAGGTGACCGGCCACGCCCTCCCGGCGGCACCGGCCGCGCAGCCCGCGAACACCACGGCCGGCCCGGTCCCCGACGTCCACCTCACGCTGGACAGCCCGGCCGACCTCGGCGACCACGTCCGCCTGACCTGGCAGGCCGACGGCGACCTCGACTTCGCCGTGGTGGTGGCGGGCGAGCGCATCGACACGATGGTCCTGGTCGCCCACCGCCAGCGCGCGATGGAGGTCCCGATCGACCCGGCCCGCCGCTACTGCTTCCAGATCCGGGCGACCGACGGCAAGAACGTGTACACGACCACCCCGGTCCCGATCCGCGGCGGCCGCTGCACCTCGTGACCGGCCGGCCCCGAGCGCCCCAATGTGGCGTTCGGTGCGTCCAACGCACCCAACGCCGGGCTTCCACGGCTGGCACAGAGACATCCGCACCACCCGCAATTGCGGTATCTGCGCTGGAGCCTGTGAACAGATCGTGCCCACTCCCCATGAAGCCGAAGCCCGCCGGCCGCTGACGAAGGCCCAGCAGGCGAACGCGGCGTTCGCCGATGCGGTGCGCGGTGGAGGGCGGCGTCGCCGCTCTCAAAGCCTGGCGGGTCCTGGACAAGCTCCGGATGGCACCGGGCATGCCACCACGTTGCTACGGTCTGCTGGTGCTGCCCCGGCACGAGCAGAGCGTCCGTGACGCTGCCCGGGTGGCAGGTGTCTGACCGTCACCACAGCTGGTCAACCCAGCATGACCAGCACAAACCACGATGAAACAACCCCATTGGGGCGCTTGCCCGGACCGCGGTGTCAGCGGCGCCGGGCCGGGGGTAGCAGCGTGCGCGGGTCCAGTGCCGAGCGCAGGCGGATCGTCCACGGCCGCGTCGCCAGGCTCCGGCGCAGCTCGCCCACCTCCTGCCACGCCCTCCGCACCGCGCCTTCCGTCACCGGAACCCCGGACCACAGCGCCATGTCGAGCACCTTGCCCAGCCGCGTGATCGGCTCCTTCGTGCCTTCGCCCGCCAGCTCGGCGAGGTCGCGCGGGGTCATGCCGACGCGGTAGGGCACGCCGTCCGCGCGCAGGCGGTCGCGGGCCTCCGCCCACGCGCCGAGGACGCCGTCCGCGCCCGTCGAGCGGCGACGGCGGCGGGTGCGGATCCCCTTCGCCAGCGGCACTCCCCACAGCCAGCAGACGAGCAGCGCGCCCACGACGGTCGCCGCCACCAGGTCCCAGCGGAGCGAACCGCCGGTGGCCACCGGGTCGTCGTCGGCCTCCTGGTGTCCCGGTGGCAGCTGCGGCGGCTGCAGCGACTGCTCCGGTGGCAGCTGGCGGCGAGCCAGCGCGGTCGCCTTCGCGAGACCGGTCTGCTGGCCGGTCTTGGCCGCGGCGGCCGTCGGGTCGAGCGGCACCCAGCCGACGCCGGCGACGGCCACCTCGGGCCAGGCCAGCACGTCCCGGTTGCGCACGACCCGGAAGTCACCGTCCACTTCGGACGATCCGCCGAACCCGGCCACCAGCCGCGCCGGGATGCCGGTCAGCCGCGCGAGGGCGACGTAGGCCGCGGCGAACTGCTCGCTCGTGCCCCGCCGCGTGTCGAGCAGGAACCGCCGCAGCTGCGGCCAGCCGTGCCCGGTCGGCAGGTCGGCGCCGACGGCGACCTGGTAGTGCGTGCTGAGGAGCCGTTCGAGCTGTAACGCCGACTGGAACGTCGGGCGCAAGCCGCGCACGGCGTCCCGGGCCAGCTGCTCGACGTCCGGGGGCACCTGGCCGAGCTCACCGAGCCCGCCTTCGGCCTTCGCGTCGACCTCCGCGCCCTCGAGCCGGGCCGCGTCGACGTCGGGCGACGACCACGTGAGCCGGTACCGCGGGTCCCGGCCGGGCGGGTCGAGCAGCAGCGCGCCCGCCGTCTGGTCGACGAGCGGGTCGACGCCGGTCACCCCGGTCGGCACCGGCTGGCTCGGCAGCCACGGTCCCGGCAGCCCGGTCACCTGCACGTCGGCGGTGCGCGTGGTGCCGCCGGACGCGCTGTCGAGGCGCTCCCCGAGCCGGCGCAGCCGCAGGTCGGTGGACCAGTTGGCGCCGTCGAAGCCGTCGAGGACGGCCAGCCGCCAGCGGTCGACCGGCGCGTCGCTGCGGTAGCGGAAGACTTCCGGGCCGGGCCGGGCGAGCCGGTCGCCGACCTCGTCCAGCGGGTTGCCGAGCCCGTGCTGCGCGAGCGGCGCGATCTGCCGGTCGGTGAGCCGGACGGGATCGCGCCCGGCCGGGTCGAGCGCACCCAGCGCCGCGGCCCCGGCGAGCAACCCGGCGACGGTCGCCACCACGAGCCAGGCCGGCTTCGATCCGCCGGGACGGGACCACAGGGTCAGCGCGCCGGCACCCGCGTAGAGCACGGCCGCCCCCACCGCGACCGGGCCGGACAAGGGTTGGTACGACTGGGAAAGCGCGGCCACCAGCACGCCCGGGAGCAGCGCGAGAAGCGGCTTTCGCAGCCGCAGCAGGACTTCCAGGCCGACGGTCGAGGCGAGCAGCACCGCGAGCGGGACGAACAGCAGCTGCTCCGGGACCGGCCGGGCCGGCCAGGTGGATTGCAGGGTGAGCAGCCAGCCTTCGGTGGCGCCGCGGGCCAGGACGGCCAGCGTCTCCCCGGTCGGCAGCCCCGCGAGGGTGGTCGGGAACGCGACCGCCTCGGCCAGCCCGAGAATCCCGACGGCGAGCACCAGGAGCGGGCGGTACGGCGCCGCTTTCGGCCACCGGGCGCAGAGTTCGGCGCAGGCGTAGGCGAGCGCCACGACGACGAGGACCGGGACGAGCACCGCGGTGAAGCCGAAGACCGGGGTGAAGAGCAGCCCCGCGACCGCCGCGGAGCCGAGCACCCCGGCGACGGCCGGCCGATCGACCCCGGCCCCGAGCCCGGCGGCCCACCCGACCCCGGACCCACGCCCGGCGGCCCACCAGGCTCCGGCTTCGCGCCCAGCAGACCGATCACCCCCGGCCCCGCGCCCGACGCCCCGCCCGACCCCGGCCTCGCGCCCGGCGGCCCGCCCGACATCGGTGCGGTCGTTCCCACGGCGGCGCCCCCTACGCGCCACCGTGGGACCGCCCGCGACGCCGGGCTGTACCGCCCGGCCCGCAATTCCCCTCGTCACAACGCCCCCACCATCAGACCGCTTCGCCCGGCTCCACCGTCCGGCCACACGGCGATCGCCCGTGGCCCGATCCAGTCGTGCCGTCACGCTGTCCCCGTCATCAGCGCGTTCCACCGCGCCGCCGCATCCGCCGCGTCCACCGCCGAGATCTGCCCCGCCCCCGCGACCGACCGCGCGCCGAGGCGGATCACCGTGTCCGGGTGCCAGCGCCGGGCCGGGCCGAGATCCGCGTCCGGTCCCGTCACCACCACCACGACCCCGCCCGGACGGCGCCCGGCCGCCAACGACGCCGGCAGCAGCGGGGCATCGTCAGCGCCGTCCTGCGTCACCAGGCACAGCTCGTCCAGCACCACCCTCGCCACGCGCAGGCCGCTGTCCACCGGGGTGTCCGTGCCGGTCGGCGTGATCAGCCGGCAGTGCTGCCCGGCCGTCGCCGACGCGAACAGCAGCGACGCCGCCACCTCGACCGCTTCCTCGAACGCGGCCGCCGTCAGTGCCGCCGGGCGGGTGTCGAGCAGGACCGTGCAGCGCAGCTGGGCCGGGTCGGCGTACTCGCGCACCATGAGCCGCCCGGTTCGGGCCGACGCTTTCCAGTGCAGGTGGCGGACTTCGTCGCCGATCACGTACTGCCGGACCGCGCGCAGGTCCGCCGAGCCGCGCAACGGCGGGTCCGTGATCGGCCCGTCGTGGTGGTGGCGCGGGTGCCCGGCGCGCGCCGGGCGCACCGCGTGCCGCCGCGGGTGCACCCACAGGCTCGCCGTGCCGCCGATCGCCCGCTCGCCGCGGGCGAGGGCGAACAGGTCGGGCCGGTCGAGCACCAGCGGGCCCACCTCGAGCCGGCCGCGGCGGGTGGTGGGCAGCTCGTAGTGGTACGTCGCCGACGCGCCCGGCGCCAGCGGGCGCACGCGCACGCCGTGCGTCTCCGCACCCGTGCGGTCGCCCGCCGCGAAGCCGCCGTGCCGGCGCGTGCCGGTGTTGCGGACGGTCAGCGTGGCCAGTGCGGGTTCGCCGCGCTCGATCCGGTCCGGCAGCACGGTGCGCTCGACCTCGACGTCGGGCCGGAACCGGACGACGGCCACCGCCACGAGCACCGCGGCCGCCGCGATCCCGCCCAGCGCCCGGAACAGCGCGTACCCGGCCGCCTCGCCCACGGCGTACAGCACGACCGCGGCGGCGAGCACGAAGACCCCGCGGCGGGTGAGCCGCACCGCTACCGCCCCGCCGTGGCCGCCGGCGCGGGCGTCTCGGCCAGCAGTTCGTCGACGACGTCGGCGGTGAGCCGCTGGTTCAGCTCCGCGTCCGGCGTCAGCACGAGCCGGTGCCCGAGCACCGGGTGCGTGACGTCCTTGACGTCGTCGGGCGTGACGAAGTCGCGGCCGTGGGTGGCCGCGAGCGCCTGCGCGGCGCGGATCAGCGCGATGCTGCCGCGCGGGCTGGCGCCGTAGCGGACGGCCGGGTGCGTCCGGCTCGCCGTGGCCAGCCGGACGGCGTAGGACACGATTTCCGGGGCCAGGTGGGACTTCCGGACCTCGGCGATCACCGCTTGCACGGCGGCGAGGTCGAGCACCGGCCGCAGCTCGTCCGGCGTCACCCCGGCGCAGTCCCCCATCACGACCCGCATTTCGGCGTCGTGGTCCGGGTAGCCGACCGAAAGCCGCATCAGGAACCGGTCGAGCTGCGCCTCCGGCAGCCGGTAGGTGCCCTCCAGCTCGATCGGGTTCTGCGTGGCCACCACGAAGAACGGCCGCGGCACGTCCTGGCTGACCGCGTCGACCGTCACCCGCCGCTCGGCCATCACCTCCAGCAGCGCGGACTGCGTCTTCGGCGTGCCGCGGTTGATTTCGTCGGCCAGCACGACGTTCGCGAAGATCCCGCCGGGGTGGAACTGGAACCGCTCGGCGTTCTGGTGGTAGACCATCACGCCGGTGATGTCGCCGGGCAGCAGGTCCGGCGTGAACTGGATGCGGTTCCAGCTCGCGCCGACGCTGCGCGCCAGGCAGCGGGCGAGCGTCGTCTTGCCGAGGCCCGGCACGTCTTCGATGAGCAGGTGCCCTTCGGCGAACAGCGCGGCGACGGCGAGGCGGACGAGTTCGGGCTTGCCGCGCACGACCGTCTGGACGTTCTCCGCGATCAGCTCGTAGGCGGCCTTGGGAGTCGGGGTCACGTTTCCTTCTTCGCCTCGGGTTTTCCGGTCTTCTTGAGCAGGCGGCGCGTTCCCAGCAGCGCGAGCGGGCCGAGCACGACCACGAACGCGGGAGTGCCCTGGAAGTGGTCCGAGCCGGTGCCCGCCGACGTCGTGATGGTGACGTCGACCGGGATCGCGCCGACCCAGTAGATGTTCGAGATGGTGAGGTTCGTGGTGCCGCTGCACGGAACGGACGGGGACGAGCCACCCAGCGCGCTCGCCTTGCACGTCGCGGCCGCGCCGTTGCCGTTCGCCGTCACGGTGACGATGATCTGCTGGTCCGGCGCGCCCCGGCCCTGGACGTGGGTGATCTTCACCGTCGGCGGGCCCGAGGGCACGCGCACCGTCTTCTTGCCCGGGCTCCCGGTGAGCGCGGCGCCCGAGCCGTACCTGGTCACCGCGCGGACGGTGACCGTGACGGACCCGGTGAGCCCGGAGAACTGCGCCGACGTCCCGGAAACCTGGCGTTCCCCCGCACCGGTCGCGCTCACCAGGTAGTGCACCAGGTCCGCTCCGTGCAGGTCCGGCGCGGACCAGCTCGCCGACACCTTCCCGCCCAGCGCGGCGGTCAGGGTGACCGCGGGCGCGCCGGCCGCCTGCCCCGGCGCCGCCGCCTTCGCACTGGCGCCCGGGCCGGTGCCCGCGGAGTTCTCGGCGGACACCGTGACTACGTAGGACTTCCCGTTGTCCAGCCCGCTCACGGTGGCGCGCCGCGCCGAGCCGGCGACCGTCGTCGACCCGCCCGGCCAGGACACGTGGTACGCGGTGATCCGCGCGCCGTTGTCCGCCGCGCCCGACCACGTCACCTTGATGGCGCCGTCGGAGGCGGACGCGTTGACGTTGCGCGGCGCGCCCGGCGGCGTCGCCCTCGCGACCGGCGGCGGCGCGGGCCGGGACGGCGGCTGCTGTTGTTGCTGCTGCTGCTGTTGTTGCGGTGGTGGCGCCGAACCCGTGTCCGACGGCTGCGGCGGAGCCGGCGGCGGGGTGGCGGCCTGGTGCCGCGCCTGCTCGTCGACGGCCACGTCGGCCACCGAGCCGCTTTCGCCGTCGACGACCAAGACGTGCGAGCCGTCCGCGCTGTCGACGTAGACGCGGTCGTCCTGGCCGTGGGCCAGCCGCGGCCGCCCGGCGGCGCCGGGAACCTTCTTGGTGCTCTTGAGCGAGCCCCGGCTGTCGTAGGTCCGGACCTCGTTGCGGGTCTCGTCGACCAGCGCGACGACGTGCGCGGTGGCGACCGGGCCGCTGAACCGGCCGTCCTTGGGCAGGTCGACCGAAACCGGGTGGCCCGCCGGCCCGTCCTTGCCGAGCCCGGCGGTGTCGAGCAGGTGCAGCTGGTTGCGGTCCGGGTCGGCGACGGCCAGCCGCCCGTCGACCGAGGTGTCGGCCACCAAGGCGGTCGGGGGCAGCTTGACGCCGATCGCGACCGGCTCGCCCAGGCCGTCCTTGCTCACCGGGCTCAGCGTGTCCGCGGTGACGTCCAGCAGCACCGGCCGGTCGTCGACGAGCGCCGGCAGCCCGCTGTGCCCGGCGGGCAGCTGCGCCGGGCAGGTCGGGGTGGCGGCCCCGCGCGGCAGTTCGCACACCGAGCCGGTGTCGATCCGGTACACCCACAGGGTTCCGTCGGTGGTCGCGACGGGCGAGGACAGCGGGCCGCCGGCCGCGACGGTGGCCACCGGGTCGCCGAGCCGGACGATCCGGCCGGCGTTGCGGTAGACCAGGTACGGCCCGCCCGCGACCTCCAGCACCGACGGCGTTTCGGTGGCGGGCGGCGCGATCGCGCTCTCGACACCCAATGTCGACTTGTCGAACATGCTGATCCGCGACCGGTCGACGACATAGCCGGACCGGCCGCCCTGCACGACCTGGCTGCCCGGCCCGGCGGGCACCCCCGCCCGCGCGTCGACCTGGCCCGCGCCGCCGTCGACGTGCAGCGCCGATTGGAGTGCATCGCTGTACACCCAGTGCCCGGACTGGACGTACTCCAGGTCCGACGGCATCGGCGCGCGGCCGGCGACGGCCACCCCGATCAGCGCGAGGCACCCGGCCACCAGGAACGCGACCACCAGCCGGGTCCGCGCGGCGGCACCCAGCCCGCGGCCCTTCTTCTCCGTGCCCTCCCCGGCCACGTCGACATACATGGCCCCGACGCTAGGGCCCGATCATGAAATTTCGATGAAACGCCGTGACCCGCACCGATGTCATCGAAACCTCAGCTCCACCGGGGAACCTGGCCCCCGGACCGGCAGGAGGAGGGGCACGATGACGGATTCCGGCGCGGCTCGGGCGAACGGGTACCGCGGCGCGCCCGCGCCACCGCCCGCGCACCCCGCGGCCACCCGGCCGGCCGCGTTCGGCGCGACGGCCGGCGCGGACGCGGCTTCCCGCGCGGCGGCACGAGAGGCCGCGCTCGCCGCGTTGTCCGCGGCACGGCAGCCGTCGTCCCCGGCGCGCGTCCCGGCGCCCGTGGCGCCGCCGAGCCCGCCGCGGACTCCCCCGCCGGCGCACCACCGCCCCACCGGACGGCCGCGCGCGCTCGGCGCCGCGCGGATCGTCTGCGGGCAGGTCGTCCTGGTCGCGCTGGTGCTGGCCGCGACCCGGCCGTGGCCGGTGCTCGTCGCCGTGGCGATCCCGGCGGCGGTGGTCGTGGCCCTGACGACGGTCCGCGTGCACGGCCGCTGGCTGTCCGCGTGGCTGGTGGTGGGCTCGGACTACCTGCTGCGGAACCGGACCCGCGACCTGCGCGGCCCGGCCGAGGCGGGTCGCGAGCTGCTGCGGCTGCTCTCGCCCGAAGCGACCGGGACCACCGGCGACACCGGCTTCCTGCTCAGCCGCGCGGCCGGGATCACCGTGGTACTGCAACCGAAAACGGCCGGGCGGGACCCGGCGATGCCGTCTCCGGAGACCTTGCTCCCCCCGCCGCACGAACAGACCGAGGCGGTCGCGGCGCAGGTCGTCCACCACGCGGGGATCCCGCGGGACCGTCCGCCGAGGGTGTGGCTGGCACTGCAGGCGCTGCGCACGGTCGACGTCCAGCACGACACCGACGTCCAGCGAGCGCTCGGCAACGCCGTGCGGCGGGTGCAGCGCCGGCTCCGCCGGGACGGGCTGCCCGCCCACGGCCTGACCGAACCGGAGCTGCTGGGCACGCTGGCCTCGCTCGCGCACGTCAACGCGGGCCGCGGGCAGGTGCGCGAGGACTGGCGGTACTGGCACAGCGGCAAGATCGCGCAGGCGACGTTCCGGCTCGGCGGCTGGGCGGAGCTACCGCCCGGGGTGGCGCCCCAGCTGCTGCGCTGGCTGCCGGCGAAGCTCCCGCGCGCGGCGGTCACGGTGGCCGTCACCGCCCACCGCCCGACCGCGACGGCACCCACCCGCACCGAAGCCACCCTCCGCCTCGCGGCGGCGAGCACCGCGGAGCTGGACCACGCGGCCGCGGAGCTGACCCGGTTGGCGGGTGAGTGGGCACTGTCGGTGGACCGCCTCGACGGCCGCCACGCCCAGGGGGTGGCGGCGACAGTGCCGATCGGCCTCGCCGGTCCGTGACCTCCGGCCATCGTGGCCGAACCGTTACGGCGGGGCGAAACCGGCGCGGGCTCCGGAACGACCTCACCCCCGGAGGGTGCCGTCCGCCGGCGGACCCGGAACCCGACGAGGGGGCCTGTGAACCAGTCAGCCGAGCACGCACGCGACGAGCTTCGACGGCACGCCGGGAAGCTGCACCTCACCACCTCGTTCCTGATCCGGCACGAGCGCCTGCGGTCGGCGCTGGAGACGCAGACGTCCGCCCTGCGCTGGGACAAGAAGCTGTTCGACGTGCTGCGGTCCCAGCCGCACAACAGCGGCCTGTCGCGCGCCGTCGAGCCGATGTTCGACGACATCGCCGACCGCAAGAGGGGCCTGTTCGTCGACGACTTCCTCATCCAGTCCGGCAGCCCGCACCCGCGCCGGGACCACCGCCCGGCGCTGAGCGACTCGATCGACATCGGCGTACCCAGCCGGATCGCGTGGTCCACCGAGGGCAGCGACCTGTGTGCGGAGTTCGACCGGCCCGCGCGGTTCGAGGGTGTCCACTGCCGCGCCTTCTGGGTGGCGCACTCGAACCTGTCGCTGTCCTACCACCTCTCCTTCGAAATCCCCTACCGGCACACGGCGGCGGACTACTACGCGCTCTCCGTGCTGCAGAAGGTGCTCTTTCCGACCGAACTGGTCCCCACCACGCAGGAACTCGACGCCGGTTCCGTCATCACGACGTCGCAGTACGACCCGCGGCGCGTCGAGCGGTCCTTGTCCGGCTACATCCGGCACCGCTTCACCATCGACGTCGCCGACCTGTTCAAGCGGATCCTGACCACGTCGTCCTCCGCGCCGGCGAAAGCCGTCGAAGGCACCGGGCTGGCGCACGCGCTGCTGGACGGCGACACCCCCGGCGGGCCGGTCGCGAACTGGCAGCCCGTCTGCGTCTCGGTGCTCGAAGACGCCTACTTCTTCCACCTCCTGCGCCCCGACCACCGCGACCGGCCGGCCGGGCTCGACGCGGTCGAGCCGACCGGGGCGGACGACGGGTTCCTCGTCTACGACCAGTGCGTGCTCGACCGGTGCGACGCCGACGACCTGGCCCGCTACTTCCTGTCGGGCTACTTCCAGAACGTGATCGACTTCCTCCGCCAGGACGTCGCCGAGGTCCTGGACGGCACCGAACCGGTCTACCCGCTGCCGGATACCGAAGACGACCCGGGGAGCCTGACGCTGTACGTCTCCCCCACCGCGGTCTACGAGGTCGTCGACCGGTCACGCAGCCTCAGCGCCGGGCGCGGCTGGATCGGGACGTGCCCGTACCTGTTCCTGGTCCACCTGATGACGCTCCACAACGAGGACCTGGTCCGTCGCTACGAGGAGCAGGTCCGCGGCCTCATCGAGCACCTCGAGCGAGTCGACCTGCTCGGGGTCCGCGTTCCCGGCCGGGGACGCCCCAGCGCCCACAGCGACGAGACGTTCAACCGGTTCCGCGAATTCCGGCTGACCACGTTCGAAGAGGTGCACCGGCACCGCTACTTCAACATCCTGCGCTACAGCACGGAAAGCGCGTTCTACGAAGCGATCGAAGCCGGGCGCGGGATCCACCAGCGCGAGCAGTACTGGGCGGCCGTTGTCCGGGACGTGGAACGCATGGAGACCGCGGTCGACGACCTGCGCACGGCACGCCAGCAGCGGGCCGACAGCCTGCGCAACAAGCTGCTCGGCGCGGTGGCGGTGATCGGCATCCTCCAGGTGGCCTTCGAGGGACTGAACTACAGCTTCGAGGGGAATCCGGGCAAGATCGCCTGGGCGATCGGCTTGTTCCTGGGCGCGGCCCTCCTGGCGGCGGCGGTCGCGTTGCTCCCAGGCCGCCGGAGGAAGTGACCGCGCACGCGGGAATCGCCACGTCGTCGCCGAAGTCGGTGCTTTTCCCAGCAGCAACCCAGGTATTCCGGCCGAAACATTCACTCGGGCCAAATGGGTGAGACGAGTAACAACGTGGTTTTCCGCAGCGAATCTGGTGGGGCGCAGCAACGAAATGGAGGAACGCCGAAGAGCGCTCGACAACCAGTCCGAACAGATGGAGAACCGAAATGAGACGGAAAATCGTCGCGGCCGCGTTGATCGTGGGCATCCAGCCGGTGCTCGTGGGCCTCGCCACCGCGGGGCCCGCGTTCGCCGACTGCCCCGCCAGCACGTTCTGCCTGTACCAGACGCACGACTACCACGACGGCGAGTACCGGTACGCCCCGACCACGACCTGCACCAACCTCGGGGCGGGGATCACCAACAACGCCAACTCCATGCGGAACTACCGCAACCACCAGGTGCGGCTGTGGGACCTCCCCGGCTGCGGCGGCGCGCTCACCTACACCGCGCAAGCGTTCTCCTACGACTCGGACTTCGGGAACAACGGCTTCTCGAACAAGGCCAGTTCGCTCAAACGCATCTGACCGGCACCACAAAGGGGTGGCCGGCCGTGCGCCGGCCACCCCGCCGACCGCTGAATTCCGGCAGAACAGGAAATCCCGATGCCGCGGTTGCCCTTGCTCGTCTGCGTCACCCTCGTCCTCGCGGGCTGCGGTGCCCCCGCGCCCGCCGGGGTCCCGCGGACCACCGACCCGCTCGCGCCCACCGAGCAGGTCAAGGCGCTCCGGTTGCCGTTGGACGCGTACTCGTTCTCCGACGCCGAGCTGTACACGATCTCCGACGCCGAAGACGTGCTGATCGCCGACTGCCTGCGCGTCAAGGGGTACGCGTGGCAGCCGATCCACCGCCCCGCCGACGCGCCGGACCTGCGCAACCGCCGCCGGTACGGCGTCGTGGAAGCGAAGATCGCCGAGTTCGGCTACCACGTGCCGGCCGGCCTGCTGACCCCGGTGAGCCTCGAGCGCGCCTACGACGAACAGGACCGCACCCTGAGCGACGGCGCGAAGGAAGCCGCGTTCGGCGAGAACGGGTGCGGGCCCCAGGCGGCCAAGGCCCTCGGCGCCGACGGCAACGCCGACCAGGCCCTGCTGGTGCAGACCGGCCGTTCGTCGCTGTACGACACCCTCAAGCAGCCGCCGGTCGCGGCGGCGCTGGACTCCTGGCGCACGTGCATGCACCAGGCCGGGCTCGACTACCCCGACCCGCTCGCGGCGATGGCGGACCCGAAGTGGTCGGCGGACGGGTCCGCCGGTCCGTCGAAGCCGGAGACCACGACCGCGGCGGCCGACGTCACCTGCAAGGACAAGAGCGCGCTCGTCGACACCTGGCACGCCGCCGAAGTGCGGTTCCAGACCGCGGCGGTGGCGCAGCACTCGAGCTACTTCACCGGGATCCGCACGAAGCTGGACCAGGAGCTCACTGCCGCGAAGGCCGTCTTGGCGCGCCCGTAGCCCACCGCCGGGACGTTCAGCCTGCGAGTTGAGTGCACGCCTGTACACTCAATCGGCATGGTCACCTTCGACTTGTCCGGTGAAGCCCCCGCCCGGGGTGGTGCGTGATGGCCGAAGTGGGGATGCGTCCCCCGGCGTCGCCGCTGCGGCGCCGGGCGTTGCGCGCGCTGCGGTGGCTCTTCACGCCCCTGCGGCCGGACGACTACCTCGAACTGATCAACCCCCTGTGGTCGACCCGGGAGCTGCGCGGGCTCGTCGAGCGGGTCGAGCCCGAACGGGGCGGCGCGGCCACCGTGCTGATCCGGCCGGGCTACGACTGGGTCGGGCACCGGCCCGGCCAGTACGTGCGGCTGGGTGTGGTGATCGACGGCGTGCACCACTGGCGCGCGTACTCGCTGACGTCGAGCCCGGACCGCGCGGACGGGCTCATCTCGATCACGCCCAAGAAGGTCGACGGCGGGGTCGTCTCGCCGTACCTGGTCGAGCGGGCCCGGCCCGGTGAGCTCGTGCGGCTGGGCGAGGTCGAAGGGGCGTTCACGCTGCCCGAGCGGCTCGACCGCGGCCTGCTGTTCGTCACGGCCGGCAGCGGCATCACGCCGGTCATGAGCATGCTGCGGCACCTGGCGCCGGGCCCGGGGCTGCGCGACGTCGTGCACGTCCATTCGGCACGGGACGCGACCGGCGTCATCTTCGGCGAAGAACTGGAGGCGCTCGAGAAGGAGCACGACGGCTTCCGGCTCGAACTGCGCGTCACCGGCCGGGACGGGCGGTTCGCCCCGGCCGAGCTGGACACCCTGTGCCCGGACTGGCGCGAGCGGGAGTGCTACGCCTGCGGCCCCGGCGAACTCCTCGACGCGCTGCAGGCGCACTGGAAGCGCCACGGCGACGTCGAGCGGCTGCACCACGAACGGTTCCAGCCGATCGTCGGTGGCGAAGGTGCCGAGGGAGCCGGCGGGTCGGTGCGCTTCGCCCACCGCAACCTCGACGCCGACTGCCCGCCCGGCACCCCGATCCTCGTCGCCGGCGAGGAAGCGGGCGTCGACATGCCCTTCGGCTGCCGGGTCGGGGTGTGCCACACGTGCGTCCTGCCGATCCGGGAGGGCCGCATCCGCGACCTGCGCACGAACGTCGTCAGCGAGAAGCACAACGAGATCGTGCGCACCTGCGTGCACGGTGCCGAAGGCCGGGTCACGGTCGAACTCTGAGCGAGAAGGGAACCCATGTCCTCGACAACCCACCCGTTCGCCCACCTGAGCGCGGACCAGCTCGACGAACTCGCCCGCGAGTTCGACGCCATCCACGACCAGGTGCGCGCCGACCTCGGCGAACGCGACCGCCGGTACATCAAGGGCGTGATCCGGCTGCACCGGCAGATCGCCGTCGCCGGCCGCGCCCTGCTGCTCGGCTCCCGGTCCAAAGCGGCCTGGGCGGCGGGCACCGGCTGCCTGGCCGTCGCGAAGATCCTGGAGAACATGGAGATCGGGCACAACGTCCTGCACGGCCAGTGGGACTGGATGAACGACCCGTACATCCATTCGTCCACATGGGACTGGGACACGGCGTCGACCGCGGCAGCGTGGAAGCACTCGCACAACTACATCCACCACACGTACACGAACATCCGCGGCAAGGACAAGGATCTCGGCTACGAGATCATGCGCATCGACCCGCACCAGAAGTGGCACCCGGCGTACCTGGCGCAGCCGTTCTACAACCTGCTGCTGATGGCGTTCTTCGAGTGGGGCGTGGCAGTCCACGACCTCGACGTCGAAGCGATCCGCGCCGGTGAGAAGCCACTGAAGGACGTGTGGCACGACATCAAGGGCATCTCGGGCAAGGCCCGCGACCAGATCCTCAAGGACTACGTCGGCTGGCCGCTGGTGAGCGCGCTCGCCGCGACCGCCGTGGGACGGCTCGTGCGGCCCGAACCCCGGTCACGGCGCCGGGTGCTCGCGGACCGGGCCCGCGGCCGCGGTTTCCGGGGCGCCGTGCGGGCCCAGCTCGCCGCCGTCCGCAAGGAAGGCGGCGGCACGTTCGCCGCGACGTTCTGGGCGGACTTCACCGCGAACATCATCCGCAACCTGTGGGCGCATTCGATCATCTTCTGCGGCCACTTCCCCGACCAGACGTACACGTTCGGCCAGGACGAGGTCCGCGACGAAACCCGCGGCGGCTGGTACGTCCGCCAGCTCGTCGGCGCGGCGAACATCACCGGCTCCCCGCTGTTCCACCTGATGAGCGGCAACCTCGGCTACCAGGTCGAGCACCACCTGTTCCCGGACATGCCCAGCAGCCGCTACTCGGAGATCGCGCCGCGGGTCCGGGACATCTGCCGCCGCTACGGCCTGCCGTACAACACGGGCCCGCTGTCCCGCCAGCTCGGCACGGTCCACCGGACGATCCTCCGGCTGGCCCTGCCCGGCGGGAAGCCCCGCCCGAAGCCCGGCCCCTACCGCGGCGACGAGGTGGCCCGCGCGGCGTAAGGGCCTGGTCCGGAGGGTGTCTGGTGCCGCACGGCGGTTGTCCGAAGGTCGGGCCGAGCGCCCCAATGTGGCGTTGGGTGCGTCCAGCGCAACCAACGCCACATTGAGGTTTTCTCAGTAGCGGTGTTGGTGTTCATGGTGGGTGAGCACGAGGTGGCCTGGGTGATGGCGCCGAAGGCGCGGTGCTTGCCGGAGTACCACAGGTGCACGGTGTCTCCCCGGTTCTTGCCTTTGGTTTTGATCATGGTCGCCGCGATCCGGTCGGCGGGTATCAAGGTGCCGTCGAGGATCAGGTGGGTGTCGCCGGCGCGGCGGCGGGCGGTGAGGATCTGGTGCAGGTCGGGAGCTTGTGCTGCCAAGGCGGTGACGCCTTCGTGCAGGTAGCGGTAGGCGGTGGCGACGCTGATGGCGTTGTCGGTGGCGGGCCGGTGCACGGGGGTGGCGTCACGGAACCAGCGCAGGATCAGCACTGCCTGGTAGCAGGGGGTCAACGCTCGTCGGTTGCGGCGGGTGCCGCGGTCCTGGCGTTCGGCTTGCAGCACGCCGTCGACGAACAGGGCCAGTTCACGTGCCACATCGAGGGTGGCACCCTAGGAGATCACATGGGGGCAACACGCACCCGCACCCGTCCCTACTGAGAAAACCTCGATGTGGCGCTTGCCCGGGGCGCAGTCGTCGGTGGTCAGCGCGGGCTGAGTGACGCGCGCCATTCTTTCGAGTGAGAACACATGTTTGGGAAGCCCGTTCCGCGGGCATCCCCGGCGCGGGTCGAGCCGGCGCCAACCCCGGGTGCCGGCCTCTCGGAAGAAGGAGCAGTTCCACCGTGATCATCCTCGGCGTCATCCTGATCATCCTCGGCTTCGTCATCGGCATCCCGGTGCTGTACACGATCGGCATCGTGCTCGCGGTCGCGGGCGTGGCCTTGGCGATCCTCGGCGGGACCGGTCGCAAGGTCGGCGGCCGCGCGCACTGGTTCTGAGCCGGCGAGCCGAGCACGACGGCCGGCCCTCGCCCCGCGAGGGCCGGCACCGTCCCCAGTGGACGCCCGCCCGGCTACTTCGAGCGTGCCGTTTGGGCCGCGTCCGGCCGCGAGCGGCGAACACGGACCGTCGTCAGCCGATACCATGGCGGGCATGCCCGATTTCGACGAGATCAACGCCAAAGTCATCGACGAGTACCGCGCCAACGGCGGTGAGCTCAGCGGTGGGTTCGCCGGTGAGAGCCTCATCCTGGTGCACCACTTCGGGGCCAAGTCCGGCACCGAGCGCATCTCCCCGCTGGCGGTCTACGCCGAGGGTGAGCGCCTGTTCGTCTTCGCCAGCAAGGCCGGCCTGCCGGAAAACCCGGGCTGGTACTACAACTTGATGGCCCACCCCGACGTGACCGTCGAACTCGGCGACGAGACCTTCCCCGTCCGGGCGACCGAGATCACCGGTCCCGAGCGGGACGAGATCTACGCCAAGAACGTCGAGAAGCGCCCGCAGTTCGGCGAATACCAGGCCAACGTCGACCGGCTCATCCCGGTCGTCGAGCTCGTCCGGCGCTGAGCGCGTCCGGGCTTCCCCGCCGGCGACGTTTCGGCGCGGGAAGCCCGGGCCCCGCTAGCGGAACGGGTCGGGCGTGATGTCCTGGCCGAACAGCTTGCCGTGGCTCTCGCCGACGTGGACGTGGTAGCCCTTCTTGCCCACGTTGACCGTGATGTGCGGCCGCGGGTCGGCGCCGCCGGCTGCGCCGCCGAGGCCGCCCTTGTGGATGCCCGCGGTCTGCTGCCAGCCTTTCTCCTGCATCTGCCGCAGCAGTTCCTGGGCTCGGCGCGCCTCCTCGCCGCGGCCCTTGGCGAGGTTCTCCAGCATCCCGACGAACCGCTTGTCGTTGATCCGCGTGACCGGGACGTTGGCGTTGCCGTTGAAGACCGGCTGCCCCTTCTTGCCCCAGTTGGTGACGTTGGTGTTCAGGGTCGGGTTGTTCGCCTTGCCGCCCTTGCACTTGCCGCCCGCCAGCCCGGCCGGGTCCAGCCAGCCGGTCGGGTTCGCCACGTAGCCGTGCTGGTTGAGCCCGCCGCCGAGGCCGAGCGGGTCGGGCGAGAGGTAGCGGCCGGTCTCCGGTTCGTAGTAGCGGTGCAGGTTGTAGTGCAGGCCGGTCTCGGCGTCGAAGTACTGGCCCGGGAAGCGCAGCGGCCTCCCGTCCCCGCCGGACTGCCCGACGCCCCACAGCGATCGGCCGTCCTCGTCCACCAGCTCGGCCGGGCTGCCGACGACGTCGGCGACGACCGCGTGGAACTGCTCTTCGCCGGCGGAGCTGACCAGGCGGGCGACCGGTTCGACCTCGCCCGGCAGCCACTCCCAGACCGTCGTCGAATCCTTCACGGGCGCAACCAACCCGAAGCTGACAGCAGCCGACGGACCGCACCCGGTGCCCCCGGGGATCAGGTCTGCCCGGACACCGAGCGTGCCCGAGTGCGCCCCCGGGGCGGGGTGCGTCAGATCCCGCAGGAGGACGCCGACCAGAAGCGGGTCGAGCGGTGCGCCACGTGGGTGTGGTCGCTGTGGCCCGGGTAGCCCGGGCCGAGGATCTCGCTGAAGCCGTGGTTGCGAGCCTGCTGCGCCAAGGCGCAGAAGCCCTGCGCGCCCGCGCCGAGGTCGACCGCGTCACCGTAGAGGTGGCGGCTCGCCGCCGCGCCGCCGACCGCGTTGTTGCAGGCCACGCTGCGGAAGCCGCCGTTGACGACGATCGGGCGGTCGCCCATGGCGTGCCGCATCGCCTGCAGCTTCCACATCGAGACGAGGGCGTTGGCCTTCGCCGTCGCCGCGGGCACGTTGCCGCCCGACCAGGTCGAGTTGCACCGGTTCAGTTCGGCGTAGGTGAAGTTGACCGGCGTGCAGTCGTCGTCCTGCAGCTGGTAGATCTTCGCGAACGTCGCCGGCCCGGCGATGCCGTCCGCGCCGAGCCCGTACGCCTGCTGGAACCGCGTGACCGCGGCTTTCGTCCCCGGACCGAACTGGCCGTCGAGGGCGAGGACGCCGCCGTAGCCCGGGTAGCCGGAGACCCGGATCTGCAGTTGCCGGACGTCGTCGCCGGACGCCCCTTGCGCGAGCGTGCGTCCCCAGGAGTAGCAGGCGTCGGCCGCTTGGGCCGGAGCGGCGGAAACCGGAGTGGCCACGAAGACGGCCGCCAGGGCGAGGATGGGCAGGAGGAACCGAACGCGCATGGCAGGAACACCTTTCGGGCGAGGGAGGTGAGAGCCGAGACCTCGCAGCTGGTCTGCGATTCACTGCCCAGCACGGTAATGCGGCGGCGAGCACCGCGCTGTGGGGTGTTCGCACCACACGTGGGTGATCGCGGCCCGGCAGCCGACGGCGAACCGGATCGCTGGACCGCCTGCCCGACCTGCATCTCGTGTTCCGGCGTGAGGGCCGTCCGTGACGAACACGCGCGAAACGAACACCTCCGGCCGGCGCAAAATGATTTTCCGGCTCTTCCGAAGTCGACCGGACTCGCGACTGCACGACCAAATTACCTCGGGCACCCGAATACCCGGCCGAAATGAATTCCCGGTCAGCTCTCCAGCGCGACCGCGGTCAAGGTGAGGTGCCGGACGAGCAGCTCGGCCGCGGTGTCGGCGTCGCGGTTCAGGGCCGCTTCTTCCAGGCCGCGGTGCTCGCCGAGGGCGTCGCGGTCCGGCGCGCGGCGGGCGGACCAGCGGCGGGCCAGCTCGCTCGCGGCCCACATCCGGTCGAAGGTCTCGAGCAGGGCGGCGTTGCCGCACCCTTCCAGCAGGGTGCGATGGAAGGCCCGGTGGGCTTCGGACCAGGCACCGCTGTAGTGCTCGCCCTCGCCCGGCGCGTACGGCTCCGTGCGGGCCAGGCGGTGGTGCGCGGCCCGCACGCGGGCCTCCCAATCCACGTCGCCGCGTTCGATGGACAGGCGCAGCACGACCGGCTCGACGGTCCGGCGCGCCTCGGTGATCTCCTGCCAGCGCCGGTCGGAAACAGCCGGAACGGCGAAGCCGCGGTTCGGCAGCCGGTCGGCCAGGCCCTCGCCGACCACCCGCACGAGCGCCTCGCGCACGACGGCCAGGCTCACGCCCTGGTCCCGGGCGAGGTCCTGGGGCTTGAGCGCCTCGCCGGGGGCGTAGTCCCCGCGCATGATCGCGTCCCGCAGGTGCGCGTAGACCTGCTCCGACAGCATCTGACCCATGCCCGCAGTGTAGATGTTGCGAACGATAATCGATTATCTGTGCTATCGTCGATGACATTCCACTCGGAAGGACCTCGGATGACCCTCAACGACCCGTTCGCCCGGCTCCCCGAAGCCGCCGCCTTCTCCGTCACCAGCACCACCGTCGCCGACGGTGCCGCCTGGCCGCGTGCGCAGTTCTCCTCAGGCGTCCCCGGCGGCCAGGACCTCTCGCCGCAGCTGTCCTGGAGCGGCGCACCGGAGGGCACGAAGAGCTACGCCGTCACCGTCTACGACCCCGACGCCCCCACCGGCTCCGGCTTCTGGCACTGGGCGGTCGCCGACATCCCCGCCGCCGTGACGGAGCTGCCCGAGGGTGCCGGCGACGACATCGGCGCCGGCTTGCCGGAGGGCGCGTTCCAGCTGCCCAACGACGCCCGCGTGCCGCGCTACCTGGGTGCCGCACCGCCCGCCGGGCACGGACCGCACCGCTACTTCGTCGTGGTGCACGCCCTCGACGTCGACTCGATCGGTGTCCCGGCCGACGCCACCCCGGCCGTCCTCGGCTTCACCGTGGCGGGCCACATCCTCGGCCGCGCGGTCCTGACCGCCACCGCCGAAACACCCGCCTGAGCCGTTTGCCGAATGCAAATTGCATTTTCAGCGCCGGTCGTGTCGTCGTGAAAATAAATGCCGGACAAAGTACTTGCGCAGGCGAACTGTTCACCGGAATCAACACTTACGAAAATTGCTCCGAACGGTCGTACTCATCCCCGTCGCGGACACATACGGTCACATGCCTGCGCAATCACCCACTGGAGGGTCTTTTTCATGACGATCGACCTCGCGCTGAAAGAAGCGATGAACATTCCCGGCGCCGTCGGCGCCACCCTCGTCGACTACGACAGCGGAATGTCCCTCGGTTCGCTCGGTGGCGGCGACTGGCTCGACCTGGACATCGCGGCGGCGGGCAACACCGAGGTCGTCCGCGCGAAACTGCGGGTGATGGCTTCCCTCGGGCTCGACGACAGCATCGAAGACATCCTCATCACGCTGCACCGCCAGTACCACGTGATCCGGCCCCTGACGGCCCGGGGCAACTCCACGTTGTTCCTCTACCTCGTCCTGGACCGTGAACGGGCGAACCTCGCGCTCGCCCGCCACAGCCTCAAGCGCATCGAAGCCAGCCTGTCCGTATGAGAGCTGCCGACACCCACCACCAGCACACCCCGGCACCGCTGCCGGTCCGCACCCCGCCGGCCGCCGACAGCGGCCCGCCACCGGAGCCGGCGGCCCGAACCCCACCCCCGGACGCGGCCCGCACGCTCGCGGCCCTGCGCCGGATCCGCGACCAGGTCGACCAGGTGGCCGGCCTGCTGGTCGCCACCCACGACGGCCTGGTGCTGGCCGACGACACCACCGGCGTCGAGGCCGACAGCGTCGCCGCCATGTCGGCGGCGGCCGCGGGCCTCGCGGCGCAGTTCACCGCCCAGGCCCGGATCGGCGACGCCCGCTGCGCGATGTTCGAAGGCAGTTCCGGGTACGTCTGCGTGTTCCCCGTCGAGGGCTCGCTCCTGCTCGTCGTGTTCGGCGAGCCGGACATCACCATGGGGCTGTTCACCCTCGCCGCCAAGCAAGCGCTGACGCTGCTGCGGCAAACCACCCCGACACCGGCGATCTGGCCTCCCGCGGAGTGACGGCGGGGTGGGGAGGCGCCTCTCCCCACCCCGCCGGGGTCCGTTCGCCGCACCTCGGTCGATGTAACACGTGATACATTTCGTCTCGTGACGGATCCGCCGGGCCAGTGGCAGGTACTGGTGGTGAAGGTGCCGGCGGCACCTTCGCGGCACCGGGTCGCGGTGTGGCGGGAGCTGCGCCGGATCGGGGCGCTGTCGCTCGGGCAGGGCACGTGGGCCGTGCCGGACGTGACCGCGTTCGCCGCGGGCGTCCGCCGCGTGGTCGAGCTCGCCGAGCGCGGCGAGGGCGAGGTCGTGGTGCTCGACGCGGCCGGGCGCAGCGAGCGCGACGGCACGCGGCTGGAGCAGCTGTTCACCGCCGAGCGCGAGGACGAGTGGCGGGAGTTCCTGGCCGACTGCGGCAAGTTCGACGCCGAGATCGACAAGGAGATCCGCGTCGGAAAGTTCACCATGGCCGAGCTGGAAGAGGAGGAACAGAGCCTCGAGCGGCTCCGGCGGTGGTACCGGGACCTGAAGGTCCGCGACGTCTTCGGCGCGCCGTCGGCCGCGCCGGCCGAGCTGCGGCTCAAGCACTGCGCCGACCGGCTCGCCGAGTACACCGAGCTCGTCTTCCAAGCCCTGCACCAGATGTGAGCCGACCCCGTGGCTGAGCCGACCACCGCACCCCGGAACGCCTCGACCGCGTTGCGGCCGCTGTACGCCGCGGGGTTCGTGACGGCGTTCGGTGCGCACAGCATCGCCGCGAGCCTCGGCGCCTACACCGGTGGCGAGCACGCTTCCCTGCTGACGCTGGGGTTGCTGCTGGCCGTCTACGACGGTGCCGAGGTGGTCCTCAAGCCGGTGTTCGGCTCGCTGGCCGACCGGATCGGGCCCCGCCCGGTGCTGCTGGGCGGGCTGCTCGCGTTCGCCGCCGCGTCGGCCGCGTTCGTCCTCGCCGGGAACCCGGCCGCGGTCGGACTGGCCCGGCTCGGCCAGGGCGCGGCCGCCGCCGCGTTCTCCCCCGCCGCCGGTGCGCTCGTCGCCCGCTTGTCCCCGGCCAAGCGGCAAGGCCGGGCCTTCGGCGGGTACGGCGCGTGGAAGAGCGTCGGCTACACCGCCGGCCCGCTGCTCGGTGGCGTCCTGATCACCCTCGGTGGGTTCTCGTTGCTGTTCGGGACTCTCGCCGTCCTCGCCCTCGCCGTCACCGGCTGGGCGGCACTGAGCGTGCCGGCCGCTCCCCCGCTGCCGCGCGCCCGCCAGACCGTGCTGGACCTGGCCCGCCGGCTCGGGGCGCCTTCGTTCCTCCGGCCGACCGCGACACTCGCGGCCACGACCGCGGCGCTGGCGGTCGGCGTGGGCTTCTTGCCGGTCACGGGTGCCGCCGCCGGGCTGACCCCGCTGCTCACCGGCACCGCCGTGTCGCTGCTGGCGCTGTGCTCGGCGCTGGTGCAGCCGTGGGCGGGCCGCGCCCGGGACGCGGGACGACTGCGTGACGGCGTCGGCATGGCCACCGGCCTCACCGCGGCCGCGGCCGGGATGGCTGTGGCCGCGGCGGTTCCCGGCGTCGCCGGGGTGCTGGTGGCGGCGGTGGCCGTCGGCGCCGGCGTGGGCGTGGCGACGCCGCTCGGCTTCGCGCACCTGGCCGCGCGCACGCCCCCCGAGCGGCTCGGCCAGACCATGGGCGCCGCCGAGGTCGGCCGCGAACTCGGCGACGCCGGCGGCCCGCTCTTGGTGGGCTCGATCGCCACCGCGGTCACCCTGGACGCCGGTTTCCTCGGCCTCGCCGCGATCCTGCTCCTCGCCGGCTTGGCCGTGGTGGGCGCACGAAAGGACTGACCGGGCCGGCCGGACGTCAGCGAGATCTCCGTCGACTTGACCAACGCACCTGCTGTTCGCCGCCCGCGCCGCCCGGTCGCGCTGGACGTAAGCCTCACGGTTCGAGACTCGACCCCTCGGTTCAGGCCCCGGCAGATCGCGCCGGGGGCCACTTAGGCCGTCGGGTCGGGGCCCAGCGCGCGGCCCAGCAGATCGCCCAGCTGGTCGAGCTCCTCGGGCGAGAACTCCCGGAACGACGCCTCGGCCACGGCGTCCACGAGCTCCTGCCCCTCGGCTCGCAACCGCGCACCCTCCGCCGTGAGCCGGTGCCGCACCGCCCGCCCGGGCCCTGGGACGCGCTCGATCAAGCCGCGCTCCGCCATCCGCGTGGCCAGCGAGCCGAACGACTGGTCGGTCTGGAACGTCAGCACCGCCAGGTCGTGCAGTGACGCGTCCGGCCGGGCGTGCAGGTGGCGGAGCGTGTCCCACTGCACCAGCGAGAGCCCCAGCGGCGCCAATGCCCGGCTCAACGCGCGGTGGTGGCGGTACTGCAGGCGCTTGACGGCCAGGGAGACGTCACCGGGTCGGTACTTCATGCGCTCACCCTAATTCAGCCGAGGCCAGCTTGCTTATCTAAGGAACCTTATATAAGCTTCCTTAGGTAGCCCAGACCAAGGAGAACCATGACGCTCCCCGCCGCCGGTTCGCTCCGGCCCGCCCGCACCGAAACCCACGCGCTCGACCTGGGCGAAGTGACCCTCCAGGACCGTGACCGCACCCGTCCGTACCTGCTGCTGCACGGCGGTGGCGGCGTCGCGACGATGACCGGCTTCGCCGATCTGCTCGCCGAACGCACCCACTCCCGCGTGCTGCTGCCCACCCACCCCGGCTTCAGCGGCACCCCCAAGGCCGACGGCCTCACCGACGTCACCGCGCTGGCCCGGATGTACGTCTCGCTGCTCGACGAGCTCGGCCTCACCGACGTCACGGTGATCGGCAACTCCTTCGGCGGCTGGCTGGCCGCCGAAATCGCCCTGCTGAAGAGCCCCCGGGTCAGTGGCGCGGTGATCATCGACGCGATCGGCATCGAGGTCGAGGGCCACCCGCTGACCGACATCAGCGGCCTCGCCCCGGCGGAGATCCGGGCGCATTCCTTCCACGACCCGAGCAAGGCCCCGGTGCCGCCGAGCGGCGGTGGCACCGGACCGAGCCCCGACGTGCGCGCGCTGGTCGGGTACGCCGGCCCGGCGATGACGGACCCGGCGCTCGCCGCGCGGCTCGGGGAGATCGAGCTCCCCGTGCACGTCATCTGGGGCGAAAGCGACGGCATCGTCGACCCCGAGTACGGGAAGGCCTACGCCGCCGCGATCCCGATGTCGGTGTTCACCCTGCTCCCCCGCACCGGCCACCTGCCGCAGGTCGAGACGCCGGAAGAACTGCTCGGCGCGCTGCTCGACCTCGGCAACCACTGACCACCCACCTCGCAAGGAGAACCACCATGAGCACCCCGTTGCGCGTGACCCGGATCGGGCACGCCTGCCAGCTGATCGAGTTCGGCGGCATCCGCGTGCTGACCGACCCGTGGTTCACCCAGACCGCGACCTACTACCAGGGCGAACCGGTCGCCTCGACCGTCGAGGCGCTGGGCCGCGTCGACGCCGTGGTGGTCAGCCACGAGCACTACGACCACTGCGACCTCGACGGACTGGTCGCCGGCGGCTTCGACCTCGCCACCCCGCTGGTCGGGCCCGGCACCGTCGCGGCGATCGCGCGGGACAAGGGTTTCCGCGACGTCCGCACCGTCGAGGCGTGGGAAGCCGCGACGGTCGGCGACCTGACCGTGACGGCGACGCCCGGCAAGCACGGCGTCCACGAAGTCACGTTCGTCCTCCAAGCGGGCGGCCGCACGGTCTTCTTCGGCGGCGACTCGCTGCGCGTGCCGGAGCTGGACACGATCCCGGACCGGTTCGGCCCCGTCGACCTGGCGATCCTGCCGACGAACGGCCTGTGCATCCGCCCCATGAACCTGCGGCAGGTGGTCATGGACGCCGAGGAGGCGGCCGGGCTGACGGCCGCGCTGAAGCCGGCCGTGGCCGTCCCGCACCACTACTCCTTCCACAGCGGCCGGCTGGGCGACCGGATGATCACCAAGGGCGACCGGGACCCGCGGCACTACGCCGACGCCGTCGCGCGGATCGCCCCGGAGGTCGACGTCCGCCTGGCCCTGCCCGGCACCCCGGTCGTGGTCCCGTGACCACCGGCGACCGGCGGTTCATGCCCGAGATCGCCGGTGTCACGAGGACGACCTCGCCGCCGCGATCACGACGCTCACCGCGGCGGTGCGGCGCGAGCCCGGCTGCCGGGAGTTCCGGTCCTACCGCGACGCCGCGGACCCCGCCGCGTTCCACCTCTACGAGATCTACGCCGACACCGACGACTTCCGGACCCACCTCGCGACCGCCCACGTGGCACGGTTCTTCACCGAGCCGGCCCGCCACAGCACGGCCGACGCCGGTGCGTTGACCCAGCTCGTCGAGCTGCCCGCATCCTGATTTCGCGGCCGCGCGAAATTTTTCCGCGGCGCATGTCGAGAACCGGCCGGCGGCTCCGACTGTGGGGCAGCGGCGGCCGAACCGGGCCGCCCCCACGAGAGGTGCGAACGATGACCAAGGTGACCGCCCAGATGTCGGTGTCCCTCGACGGCTTCTACACCGGACCGCGCGACCCGCGGGATCCCGGCGACATGAGCGGCTGGATGGGCGGCCCGGAAGCGCCCGGCTTCTTCCGCGTCACCCGCTGGGCCGTCGACGCCATGGCCTGGCGGGAGCGGCAGGGCTTCGCCGGCGGCGAGCAGTCGGTCGACTCCGAAATCGTCGCGGAGACCTTCGCCGCGGCCGGTGCCTACGTCATGGGACGGCGCATGTTCGACGCCGGCGAAGTCCCCTGGGGCGAGGAGCCGCCGTTCCAGGCGCCGGTCTTCGTCGTCACCCACCGGCCGCGGGAGGTGCTCGAACGCCGGGGCGGGACGTCCTTCACCTTCGTCACCGACGGGCTCGAGCGGGCCGTCGAGCTGGCCAAAGCCGCCGCCGGCGCCAAGGACGTGGCGGTCGCCGGTGGCGGGGAGCTCCTGCGGCAGGTGCTCGCCGCCGGGCTGCTCGACCAGCTCGAGCTGCACATCGCCCCCGTGCTGCTGGGCGACGGCCAGCGCCTGTTCGACGCCGGGCTCGGGCTCGGGGCGGACGACGGCATCGAGCTGGTCCCGGCCCGGGTCGTCGACGCGCCCGGCGTGACGCACATCCGCTATACCGTCGCCGGGCGGTCGAAACTGGTGCTGGACGACCGCGGTGCCGGCGGCGAACTCGTCGGGCCGGGCCGGGGCTGAGAGGAGCGAGCGATGAAGTTCATGCTGCTGATCTACGGCAACGAGGAAGCCTTCACCTCGGTGGGCGCGGAGACGCTCGCGGAGCTCATCCGCGAGACCGACGCCCTCAACCAGGAGCTGTTCGAGTCGGGTGAGCTGATCGGCGCGTACGGCGTCGCCGACGAGGTGAACACCAAGATGGTCCGGGTCACCGGCGGGACACCGGTGGTGACCGACGGCCCCTACGCCGAGGCCAAGGAGTTCCTGGGCAGCTTCTCGATCATCGACTGCGACAACCTGGACCGGGCGCTCGAGATCGCGGCGCGCAGCCCGTCGGCGCGCTACTGGGGTGTCGAGGTCCGGCCGCTCATGCACGAGGCGAACGTCGAACCGTGACCGGCTGGCAGGCCGTCCGGCGGCTGGTCCCGGAGGTGCTCGGGGTGCTGGTGCGCCGCTACGGCCTCTTCGACGCGTGCGAGGACGCCGTCCAGGAGGCGCTGGTGGCGGCCAGCACCCAGTGGCCGGTCGAGGGGTGGCCGGAGAACCCCCGGGCCTGGCTGGTGACGGTGGCGTCGCGGCGCCTCGCCGACCAGGTGCGCAGCGACGCCGCCCGCCGCCGCCGGGAGGAGGCCGACGCGATCCGCACGCCGGCCCCGCCCGACGGCGGCGAGGCGTACCCCGACGACACCCTCACGCTGCTGTTCCTGTGCTGCCACCCGGCGCTGACGCCGCCGTCGCAGATCGCGCTGACCCTGCGGGCCGTCGGCGGCCTGTCGACCGCCGAGATCGCCCGCGCGTTCCTCGTGCCCGAGGCGACCATGGCGCAGCGCATCAGCCGGGCGAAGCAGCGCATCAAGGCCGCCGGGGCGGTTTTCGCGCTGCCGCCGCCGGCCGAGCAGGCGGCGCGGCTCGGCGTCGTGCTCCACGTCGTCTACCTCGTCTTCAACGAGGGGTACACGGCGACGTCGGGAACGCGGCTGGTGCGGGCCGAGCTGACGGCCGAAGCCATCCGGCTGGCCCGCGAGCTGCACCGGCTGGTCCCCGGCGACGGCGAGGTGACCGGGCTGCTGGCACTGTTGCTGCTGACCGACGCCCGCCGCGAAGCCCGCACGGCCGCGGACGGATCGCTGGTGCCGCTGAGCGAACAGGACCGGACGCGCTGGGACGCCGTCGCCATCGCCGAGGGCGTGGCGCTGGTGACCGGCGCCCTGGCGGAGGGCCCGGTCGGCCCGTACCAGCTGCAAGCCGCCATCGCCGCCGTCCACGACGAAGCCGCGACCGCCGGCGACACGGATTGGCGGCAGATCCTGGCCCTGTACACGGTTCTGGAGCACGTGGCACCCAACCCGACGGTGACGCTCAACCGGGCGGTGGCGGTGGCCGAGGTGCACGGACCGGCGGCCGGGCTGGCCCTGCTCGACGCCCTTTCGGCCGACGAGCGCCTCGGCGCCTCCCACCACCTCGTGTCCGTCCGGGCCCACCTGCTGGAGCTGGCCGGCGACCCCGGCGCGGCGCGCGCCGGTTACCAGGAAGCGGCCCGGCGCACCACCAGCGAGCCCGAGCGGCGCCACCTGCTGACCCGCGCCGCCCGGCTGGGGTGAGCGCAGCCGTACAAAGTGGACATTCCGGCGCGGCTACAGCTTGCGGGGCCGGGGAATCACGTCACGCCCCAGCTTCGGCAGCCCTTCGTCCAAGGTGGACCGCAGCGCGAGGTCGAAGGCGTGCTCCAACCGCGCCGCGTGCACCCGGACCACGTCGTCGTCGGCCGCCAGCCGCGCGTCCGCCAAGCTGCGGCTGACGTTCGCGATGCGACGACGGGAGGCCGCCTGGAGCGCAGCCCGTTCTTCCATTCCGGCAATCCTTAGGTCAACAGCGAAAGACAGGTTCCCCCCTGGCCGACGGGAGTGCCACCTCCCGGGCCCGGCGACTCTAGCACTGCGCACCGGAGCGCCGCGCAGGCACCTCGCGCCCGGAAATCCCTGCCGTGCAAGCGAAACGACGTGCCACCGGGCCGTTTCGACCGCATCCCCCGCCCGGGGGAACGCGGTCTCAGCGGCCGGCGATCCGGTGCAGCAGGTCGTGTGCCGCGGGCAGCGTGTCGGGCAGGCGGTGCACCCGGACCTCCGGGTGCGCCGCGGTGACCAGCTGTGGATCACCGCGCAGCCGATCGGCGATCTGGCGGCGCGCGCTCGTGATCCGGTGCGCCACCGCGGTTTCCCGGTCGGCGAGGACGACGGCGGTCGAGCAGCCGAGCGAAGCGGTGGTTTCCCCGCTGTCGAAGACGCGGCGGAGGACGTCGGCGACCAGGACCATCGCCATCGGGCGGGACCAGCCGTCCACCGTGGACAGATCGACGCTGACCGCGAGCAGCACGGGCCACTCCCCCGCGCCGGGGTCGATCCGCGTGACGCGCCGGTAGACCTCCCCCAGCCGCACCCGCAGGTAGCCTTCCGTCGCCAGGCCGCTGAACGACTCGGTCGCCCCGCGGTCGGGCACGTCGCCGGTGAGATCGGCCCAGCCCACCGCGACGGCGCGGAGCATGGCGAACGGCGCCGCGTGCGGATCGGCGGAGACCAGCCCGTCGGCGTCGGAGTCGCGGTCCAGCACGGCGTGCAACGCGGCGACGTCGTACAACGTCTCGTCCAGCCCCGCGCCGGTCCACGCGCGCGAGCGGCCCAGGTTCCGCAGCGCGCCGGCCAGGTCCCCGCGGAAGAGTGCCGCGCCGCACACCGCGTCCACCTCGGGGACCGCCCAGTCGCTGGGGAACCGCCAGCCGCTGGTGATGCTCGCGATCCGCCAGCGGGCGCGGAGATTCCTGACGGCTCCGTCGATCTCGTCGACGTGGTCTCGATCGGCCACTGCGCACGCCTTCCCGCTGGTCTCGGGAATTCGACGGCGCCGGTCGCCGCCCGTGACGCAAGGAGCGCGAAAGATCCGCCGGATGAGGTAACCCGCGCGGGGTGAGGTCAGCTTCGGACCGGTGGAGTGGTCATTCCTCGACGCTGAACCACCCGGTCGAGTGGCGGCCCCGCTCGCCCGGGTCGCTGTCCCCTTCGACCGGGGCGACGTCGGCCGTCGCCGGCGCGGTGTCCACCCACCGCAGGCCGACCTCGGCGACGATCGAGTCGAAGATGGGCGTGGCCGGCAACGGCACCGCGCTCGAGTCGGTGGTTTCCGCTTGGCTCATCGGAGTTCCTGTCGCGCGGGGAAAGACACCTCTAAGAGCTCTTCGCAGCCGGCTCGCCGGCAGGACGCGCACGCGGCGACGTGCGCCGCGACCGTCGTGGCGCAGCCGTCGTGCCGCCCACCGCGCAGCCAGATCTCCAGCTGGCGCAGGGCTTCCTGGCAAGCGGGCGTCCGGGGTACGGGGAGTTGCCGGGCTTCGCGGTAGGCCTGCCGCAGCCCCGCGCGGGCGCGGCCGGCCAGCTCGGCGACGCCGTTCGGCGAGAGGCCCATGACCGGCGCCAGGTCGGCCGGGGTGCGGCCTTCGGCCACGATGCTCCACAGCACGACCCGCCAGCGTACCGGCAGCGTGGGGAAAGCGGACCGGACCAGGTCGCCGGGCCGGGCTCCGGCCGCGCCTGCCGGCTCGGCCCGTTCCCGGCTCCAGCGAGCGGCGAGGTCGCGCATCGTCGCGACCGCGTACGGGTGGAGGTGGTCCTTCGGCCCGCCGCCGGCGCGGATCACGGCCAGGACGCCCGTGAACGCCTGGGCCACCAGTTCGTCCCGGTCCGCGGGCGGTCTGCCCCAGCCCGCCGCGACCCGGCGCAACGCCGCCGCGTGGCGCCGGAAGAGCCGGTCGCCCGCGCCGGGCTTCCCGGCGCGGAAGTCGGCGAGCAGCTGCCGATCCGGCGGCAGGTCCTCGTGGCCGGCCTCGCCCATCGCACACTCCGATTCAGCCATTCGGCACTCTCGGTAATTCGATGGCGCACAAAGTAACAGTTACAACGGCGTAGCCCCTAACTGCGGCCCGGTACGCTCCTCGAAGTGAGGTCTTCCCGAGCGGGCGACGGTCGCGCGGCGCGCTGGACCGGGCAGCGCGAACGCCGGCGCCGCGAGTTCGTCGAGGCCGCGCTGCGGGCGATCGAGGAACACGGCCCGTACGTGTCGGCGGCCCACATCGCCGAGGCCGCCGGCGTGGCCCGCCCGCAGCTGTACCGCCAGTTCGACGACGCGGCCGACCTGACGCGGGCCGTCGCCGACCGGGCCGCCGAGGAGATCACCGCTTCGCTGCAACCCGTTTGGGAACCCCAGGGCAGCGCCAGGGAAATGATCGCGGCCGCGGTCGACGCCCACACCGGCTGGCTGGCCGACCACGGAAACCTGTACCGCTACCTGATCCTGCACGCCCAGACCGGGCGCCGCGAGGGCGAAGACGCCATCGCCGACGTCAAGACCGTGATCGCGCGCCAGCTCAGCCAGGTGTTCGAGTACTACCTGACGCTGTTCCAGCTCGACACGCGCATCGCCGGCGTCCTGTCCTTCGGCGTCGTCGGTCTCGTCGATTCCTGCACCGCGCAGTGGCTCGAAGCCCCGGAAGGCATCACGAAGACGCAGCTCGCGGACCTGCTCACCCGCTGGATCTGGCACATCCTCGACGACTCGCTCCGCGCGGCGGGCATCGAGGTCGACCCGAACCTGCCGCTGCCCCCACCGCCGCCGCGACAACGCCCGTCGGCGCACCCCGCGGACTGAGCGACGCCGGTGTCCGCATGCGGACAATGGCCGCATTCGCTCATGCGCTGCCACCGGAACCCCTCATAAGCTCTGCCGCGTCGAGCCGCCTTTCCCGGGGCCGCGGCCGACGCCAATCTTCCTTTCTACGAGGGGTTTTCCCATGTTCCGAACCAGAGTTCGCGCCGCTGCGCTGGCGTTCCTCGTGCTGGTGAGCGGTCTCACCACGGCCGCGGTGACCGCCGCTCCCGCCTCCGCCGCCGCGTCGTGCGCCGGTGGGGTCTCGGTCTACGGCGTCCTGCCCGACGGCCGCCTCAGCTACACCACGATCGACCCGGACAACGGCAACATCACGCACGTCGTCGTCTCCTCGAAAGCGCTCGGGTTCACCGCGAAAGCGTTGGCCACGCTGAACTTCAACACGCTGCTCGTGACCTCGACGACCGGTGTCCTCTACCGCGTCGACGTCGTAACCAACAGCGGCAGCCTCACCTTCGACGACCCGATCGACCTCCAGCACGGCTGGACCCACAACCTGCTGTCCTACGACGGTCACGGGCACCTCTACGGCACGACCTCCGCCGGTTCTTTGCTGCAGTACCTCGTTTCCGCGCCCAAGCCCGGCGTGAACCAGATCGGGCAGCGCCGTGAGATCGGCAGCGGCGGCTTCGCGCTCAAGACGCTTTCGGCGGCCGGGGACGACCGGCTCATCGCGACCGCGTCCGACGGGCAACTGATCAGCTACGCCGTTTCGCCGACCGGCACCACCTACACCCGCGGGCAGCTCGACGACGCCGGCTGGCAGAGCTTCGAAAACCTCGTCTCCCCCGGCGGCGGCCTGTACTACGGCAAGAACCCCGACGGCGCCATGTACTGGTACGAGGACGACGACCCCACCGACGGGTCCGGCACGGACATCGCCTACCACCTGAACGACCCGGTCGCCTCGCGCGGCTGGACGCAGTACCTGCTCTCGGCCGACCCGGCCGGCTGCACCAGCAGCACCCCGGTCAAGCCGCTGCGCTCGAAGATCGCCTCGCTCGCCACCGGTGAGGTCGGCACCACCGAAGCGAACTGCGACAAGTACAACGACGGCTGCAACCACGGCGCGAACGACTGGTGCGCGATGTTCGCCACCTGGACGTGGGCGGCGGCCGGCGTCGCGGACGTACCGCGCGGCACGTGGGTGGCCCGCGGCCTCGGCTCGTGGGGTGTCGACCACGGCCTGTTCAAGTCGCGGACCGGCAGCTCGCACGGCAGCCCGAAGATCGGTGACTGGGTCATCTACGGCCCGCCGAACGGCACCACGGGCGGGCACGTCGACGTGATCACCGCGGTGCACCCCGACGGCACGCTCACCGTCGTCGGCGGCAACGTCAGCGACAAGGTGACGCGCCGGGTGATCGACCCCGACACCGCGCGTTCCGGCCTGCAGGAGCAGCTGATCTCCGGCTACGTCTCCCCGCCCGGCGCCTGACCTTCCCCCTTCACCGGCGGTGCCGCGGCCTCGGCCGCGGCACCGCCCCACCGACCCTGGAGTTCCGATGCGCCTCAGCACGAGAGCGATCGCGGCGGGCCTCGCCGCACTGTCCATCCTGACCGCGGGCGCCACCGCCGCGAGCGCCACCACCGAGTCCGACGCCATGGCCGTCCGGATGCAGCAGCTGGCGGCCTACGCGACGGCGGCCTGCGTCACCGGCGGCCCGACCGCCGCCGACACCGCGTCGGCCACCCGGCTCAACAGCGTCCTGACCGGCGCGCTGAAAGGCCACATGACGCCGTACCGGGTGTCCTGCGCCCGTGCGGTCATCGACGCCGTGCAGGCACGCGGGCTGGACGAGCGCGCCGCCGTCATCGCGATCACCACCACGATCGTCGAATCACTGGTCGAGAACATCAGCGAGAAGGTCGACCACAGCAGCCTCGGCCTGTTCCAGCAGCTCGACTCCTGGGGCACCGAGTCGCAGCGGCTCAACCCGGCCTGGGCCACCAACGCGTTCCTCGACGTGATGGAAGGCTTCTACCCGAACGGCAGCTGGCGCACGGCCGCGATCGGCGACGTCTGCCAGCGGGTCCAGCGCTCCGCCTTCCCCGACCGCTACCAGCCGCAGGCCGCGGACGCGCAGCGCATCGTCGACGAGCTGAGCAGCCCGGCCGCGACCACGGTGTCGGTCTACGGCGCGCTGTCCGACGGGCGGCTGACCTACAGCACCATCAACTCCCAGACCGGCGACCGCACCAAGACCCTCGTCTCGAGCGACAACCTCGGGTTCACGCCCAAGGCGCTGGCCACGCTGAACTTCAACACCGTGCTCGCGACCTCGCCGGCCGGCGTGCTCTACCGCGTCGACGTCATCACGAACAACAACTCGCTGCAGCTCGGCACGCCCGTCGCGCTCGGCAGCGGCTGGACGCACGACATGCTGACCTACGACGGCCACGGCCACCTCTACGGCATCGCCGGCAGCACCCTGATGTCCTACGTGGTTTCCCGGCCCAAGCCCGCGAGCAACCAGATCGGCCAGCGGGCCGTGATCGGCACCGGGTTCACCATGCGCACCATCGCCGCCACCGGCGACGACTGGCTCATCGGCATCAGCACGACCGGCGTCCTGCGCTCGTACCACATCGCGGCCGACAACACCTGGACCGGCACGACGCTGGCGGACCGCTGGAGCACGTTCGACCAGATCGTGTCCCCGGGCTACGGCCTGTACTACGGCCAGACCCGCGACGGCGCGCTGTACCGCTACCACGACCACAACCCGTTCGACTTCGACGGCTCGGACATCCAGGGGTTCGGCACCGACCCGGTCGACACGAAGGGCTGGACGCAGACGCTGCTGTCGGCCCAGCCGTTCGGCGCCTAGCCGAGCGCTTCCGGCATGGCAGACGAACCGGCACCACGCTGGTGGGGCGAGACGGGCGGCGCCCGTCCCGCCCCGCCGGGCTGGTGGCCCGAACCGGACAACCTGCACTGGGTGGGGAGCCCGGAGCCGGCGGAGGAGCCACCGACCGGCCACCGTCCGCACCCGCCGCGCCCCGCGTGACCGGATCCGGACAGTGGCCGGACTTGCTCTCCCGGCATAAGACATCGCCGCCTAACTTGTCACGTAGCAGAGAGATCGCTTTCGCGGGGAGGACGACATGATCAAGAGAATGGTGACCGGAGTGGTCGCGGCGGCGCTGACGGTGCTGGCGTTCGGTGCGGTGGTGGCGCCGGAGGCGTCCGCGACGGGCAAGCCGCAGCCGAAGTGCGTGTGGATCTGGACCCAGGGCGAGCCGGGGTGCTACTGAGCCGGCCGGCGTCCGGGCGGGACAGCTAGGCCGTGTCTGACAATGCTTTGGTCCAGGTGATCACGGCGTGCAGGACGACCGCTGATCGATAGACGATGGCCAACTTGTCATAGCGAGTAG
>NZ_JBEZDL010000014.1:215643-265782 GCF_040648295.1 Amycolatopsis sp. NPDC049159 | reverse complement strand
AAACGCCCGGTCCCATTCCGAACCCGGAAGCTAAGCTTGACAGCGCCGATGGTACTGCAACCGAAGGGTTGTGGGAGAGTAGGACACCGCCGAACATAACCAAATGAAAGGCCCCGGTCGAGAACCTCACGGTTCTCCCGGGGCCTTTCGCTATTTCCGGACCGGCCGGCGCAGCAGGTAGGTGTCCATGATCCAGCCGTGCCGCTCCCGGGCCTCGGCCCGCGCGCGCCGGATCTCCGCCGCGAGGCCGGCCGTGAGCGGGCCCGAAAGCAGGATCTCGTCCGGGGTCCCGACGTAGGCGCCCCAGAAGATCTGCAAGCCCTCGTCGGTGAAGCGGTCGAAGGTCGTGTGGGCGTCCAGGAGCACGAAGACGTCGTCGACCCCGTCCGGCCAGCCCTCGGCCAGCCGACGGCCGGTCGTGAGCTGGACGGCGCGGCCGATTTGGTTCATCGTCGTCCGGTGCCGGGCCACCAGCGCCGAGATGCTGCTGACCCCCGGCACGACCTCGTAGTCGAACGAGACGTTCCCCCGCGCGAGCACCGCCTCGATCAGGGCGATCGTGCTGTCGTACAGCGACGGGTCGCCCCAGACCAGGAACGCCCCCGTGCCGTCGGGGCCCAGCTCCGAGCGGATCAGCCGCTCGTAGACCTCCGCGCGCGCCGCGTGCCAGTCGGCGACCGCGGTCCGGTAGTCCGCCGGCGTCCGGTCGCGGGGCGGGTCCTCCGCCAGCACGACGCGGTAGCCCGGCCGCGTGACGAACCGGTCGAGGATCTCCTGCCGCAGCCGCACCAGGTCGGCCTTCTCCGAGCCCTTGTCGAGCACGAAGAAGACGTCGACGCGGTTGAGGCGGTCGATCGCCTGCACCGTGAGGTGCTCCGGGTCGCCGGCACCGATCCCGATCGCGTAGAGCTTGCGCATGGGTCGAGTCTGTCGGGGCCCGATGGTGAACCCCTACCCCCGATGGGTATAAAGGAGGGGAGAGCGAAAGGACCCTCAGATGACCGAAGCGAGCTACACCGTCGAGGGCATGACCTGCGGACACTGCGCCACGTCGGTCCGCGAAGAGGTCTCCGAACTCACCGGGGTCCGGCAGGTGGACGTCGACGTGGAGAGCGGGCGCGTGATCGTGACCAGCGACACCCCGCTGGCCGCCGAAGCGATCGCCGCCGCCGTCACCGAGGCCGGTTACCGCCTGGTGGCGTGATGGCGGCCGAAGCGACCGCCGCGGAACGCGTCGAACTCGCCATCGGCGGGATGACGTGCGCGTCCTGCGCGGCCCGCGTCGAGCGCAAGCTCAACAAGGTCGACGGCGTCACCGCGACGGTCAACTACGCCACCGAGAAAGCCCAGGTCAGCTACCCGAGCGCGCTGTCGGTCGAGGACCTGACGGCCGTGGTCGAAGCCGCGGGCTACTCCGCGCGGCTCCCCGAGCCGGACGCCCCCGACGAACTGGCGGCCCTGCGCAAGCGCTTGCTCCTCGCCGTCGTCTTGACCGTCCCGCTGATGGCCCTCGCGATGGTCCCGGACTGGCAGATGGGCCTGTGGCAGTGGCGCTCGCTCGCCCTCGCCGTGCCGGTCGTCACCTGGTGCGCGTGGCCGTTCCACCGGGCCGCCGCGGTCAACCTCCGCCACGGCACCGCGACGATGGACACGCTCATCTCGCTCGGCGTCATCGCCGCGACGGCCTGGTCGCTCTACGCGCTGCTGTTCGGCACCGCGGGCGAACCCGGCATGCGCCACGAGTTCGAGTTCACCAGCTCCGGCCAGACCGGCGACACGCTGTACTTCGAGGTGGCCGCCGCCGTCACGACGTTCGTCCTGGCCGGGCGCTACTTCGAGACGCGGTCGAAGCGCCGCGCCGGCGCCGCCCTGCGCGCGCTCATGGACCTCGGTGCGAAGGACGTCACCGTCCTGCGCGACGGCGAAGAACACCTGGTCCCGGTCACCGAGCTGCACCCCGGCGACGTCTTCGTGGCGCGGCCCGGCGAGAAGATCGCCACCGACGGCGTCGTCACCGAAGGCGGTTCCGCGGTCGACACCAGCATGCTGACCGGGGAGTCCGTGCCGGTCGAGGTCGGGCCGGGCGACGCGGTCACCGGCGCCACCGTGAACGTCGGCGGGCGGCTGCTCGTGCGGGCCACCCGCGTCGGCGCCGACACCCGGCTGGCGCAGATGGCGCGGCTCGTCGAGGCCGCGCAGAACGGCAAGGCCGAGGTCCAGCGGCTCGCCGACCGCGTTTCGGCGGTGTTCGTGCCGGCGGTCGTGTTCGCGGCACTCGCGACGCTGGTCGGCTGGCTGGCCACCGGCGGCGCGACGGAGGCGGCGTTCACCGCGGCCGTCGCCGTGCTGATCATCGCCTGCCCGTGCGCGCTCGGCCTCGCGACGCCGACCGCCCTGCTGGTCGGCACCGGCCGCGGCGCGCAGCTGGGCATCCTCATCAAGGGGCCGGAGGTGCTCGAGTCCACCCGGCGCGTCGACACCGTGGTCCTGGACAAGACCGGCACCGTCACCACCGGGCGGATGACGCTCGTCGAGGGCGACGGCGAGGTGCTGCGGCTGGCGGGCGCCGTCGAGGCCGCGTCCGAGCACCCGATCGGCCGCGCGATCGCCGAGGCCGCCCGCGAGCGGTTCGGCGCGCTGCCCGCGGTCACGGAGTTCCGCAGCACGCCGGGCGTGGGCGTGACCGGGGTGGTCGAAGGACGCATGGTCAGCGTCGGGCGCGCGAAGGGTGCCGCCGCGACCACGGTGGGCGTGACCTGGGACGGCGAGGTCCGCGGCACCCTGGTCGTCGCCGACACGATCAAGCCGACGTCCGCCCGGGCCGTCGCCGAGCTGCGGGAACTCGGCCTGACGCCGGTGCTGCTGACCGGCGACGACGAGGGCGTGGCCCGGGCGATCGCGGTCGAAGCGGGCATCGACGAGGTCATCGCCGAGGTGCTCCCCGAGGGCAAGGTCGACGTCGTCAAGCGGTTGCAGGCCGAGGGGCGCGTGGTGGCGATGGCCGGCGACGGCGTCAACGACGCGGCCGCGCTCGCCCAGGCCGACCTGGGCCTGGCGATGGGCACGGGCACCGACGCGGCGATCGAGGCGAGCGACCTGACCCTGGTCCGCGGCGACCTGCGCGTGGCGGCGGACGCGATCCGGCTGGCCCGGCGCACGCTCGCGACGATCAAGGGGAACCTGTTCTGGGCGTTCGCGTACAACGTGGCGGCGCTGCCGCTCGCGGCGCTCGGCCTGCTGAACCCGATGATCGCGGGCGCGGCGATGGCGTGCTCGTCGGCGTTCGTGGTGAGCAACAGCCTCCGCTTGCGCCGGTTCCGCTGAACCCCCGGAGGGTATAGTCGGTGGTCAGGGACGCGGACGAGGGGACAGGTGGGCGATGACGGGTTACGGCACCGAACGAGAGGCCTATCTCAAGCGCTTGCGCCGGATCGAAGGGCAGATCCGCGGGCTGCAGCGCATGGTCGAGCAGGACAAGTACTGCATCGACATCCTGACCCAGGTCTCGGCGGCGACGAAGGCACTGCAGTCGTTCTCGCTGGAACTGCTCGACGAGCACTTGGCGACGTGCGTCGTCCAGGCGGCGGCGTCGGGTGGCGAGGAAGCGGACCTGAAGGTGCGGGAAGCGTCGGACGCGATCGCCCGGCTGGTCCGTTCGTAGGTCATTTGACCAGTACGGCGATGATGAGGCCGCCGGCGTTGGTGGCGAAGTGCACGATGACGGAGGCGAGCACGCCCCGGCCGGCGTGCCGCCACCAGTGCAGGAAGATCCCGGCGACACCGGCGGCGGCCATGGCGAGGATCTGCAGGACGACCACGGGAGTCGACCCCAACACGGCGTGCACGGCGGCGTTGCGGCCGACGGCCAGCGCCGGGAGGGCGTGCCAGAGCCCGAAGAGCGCGGCCGAGCAGAGGATGGGCGGCCAGCGCCAGCGGTCGTCGGTCGCGCCGAAGAGGCCGGGGAGGACTCCGCGGAAAGCGATTTCTTCGATGAGGACGGTCCCGAAGAGGATGCGTCCGCAGGTCAGCCAGAGGAGCTGGGTGAGATCGGGGTCGCCCACGCGGCCGTCTTTGTAGACGGTGCGGAGGCTGGGGATCGCCAGCGCGATCCCGAAGACGACGGCGATGAGCGCGGCACCTGAGAGGCCGACGAGCGCTGGGCGCCGGAGGGCGCTGAGGCCGAGGTCGGCCCAGGTGCAGCCGGCGGCTCGCCCGAGGGCGATGAGGATGAGGGCGGCGACGAGGCCGCAGAGCGGGTAGGCCCAGCCGGGCAGGACGCGGTTGGCGAGGGTGGTGGCCGCCGCGAGGACGAGGACTGCGGTGACCAGGGCGAACACGCGGCGAGGCGTGAAGGGGACGGCATCGCTCAAGGTCGGATGCCTGTGGTCGCGACGGGCTTGGCTGGGGTCGGCGGGCTTACCACTGGAGTGCCGTGCGTGCTGGTGGGGCCGGGGCGGCGGGGTCGCGAATGACTCATTGGGGACGTTGGTGGTCGGGAGTGGGTCGTTGGCGGCATCGCCGCAGCCGGTCGGCGGCCGCTGGCTCCGGTCACCTGGTCTGGTCTGGTCGGGGCGACCGTGGTCGCGAGTGGGTCATTCGCGACCACGTCACCGGCCGGTTGCGGCCTACCTGGGCAACTGGGGCTGGTCGCGGCGGCTGCGGTCGCGGGTGGGTTATTGGCGGCATCGCCGCAGTCGGCTGGTGGCTGCGGGCTCCGGTCACCTGGGCTGGTCGAGGTGGCAGTGGTCGGGAGTGGGTCATTCGCGACCACGTCACCGGCCGGTTGCGGCCTACCTGGGCAACTGGGGCTGGTCGCGGCGGCTGCGGTCCCGAACGGGGCATTGGCGGCATCGCCGCAGCCGGTCGGCGGCCGCGGGCTCCGGCCAGCCCGGCCGATAGAGGTCGCGAATCGGTCATTGGCGGCGGCAGCGGTCCCGAATGGGGCATTCGCGGCACCCTCGGCCGGCTGCCGCAGGGCCGGGCGTCGGCCAGCCGGGGCGGCAAAGGTCGCGAATGGGTCATTCGCGACACCACCGCCGGCCGCCCGCCACCTGCACCGACCAACGTCAGCTGACCGGGTCGGCTAGGTTGTCCGCTGGTGAGCGGCGCTGGACCGGCACTCTCTTCGACATCGGCATCGGCAACGTCGCTTCCGGATCGAACGGCGCCGGGCGGTCGTCCAGGGCCACCGCTGCCTCGCTCAGCAATGTCCGGCAGCCCGTCAAGCTCGCGTGCAGCTTGTCGCGGACCTCGTTCAACGCCGTGACCTCGCGCTCGGCCGCGCCGACCAGGGCCTCGCCGCGGGTGGTGGCCTCCGCTACCAGCCGGTCCGCCTTCGTCCTGGCGGCCGCTTCCTGCTCTGCCAGCTCGCGCATCGCCTCCGCGCGGCGGACCGTCATCGCGCGCTTGTGGTCCTCTTCCAGCTCCGCTCGGCGGTGGGCCGCCGCTTCGTCGAGTTCGCGGCGGCGCTGCTCGGAGGCGCGCATCAGCTCTTCGTGCTCGGTGCGGTGGCGGTCGCGCTCCGCTTCCGCCTCGGCCACCAGGCGGCGCTCCTCCGCGGTCAGGCGGACGGCCTCCGCCTTCGCTTCTTCGCGGATGCGGGCCGCGGTTTCCGTTGCGCGGCCGGTGATTTCGGCTGCCTCTTCGCGGGTGAGCTCGATCATCCGGCGCGAGCGCTCCTGGAGGGCGTCCGGGGCGATCGGGGTGCGGCTGATCCGGTCGATCTTCACGCGGAGCTCACCGTTCCGCTCCGCGAGCTCGGCTCCGCGGCGGCGCGCCGCGTCGCGTTCGGTCGTGAGTCTGCGGATCTCGGACTCGGCCCACTCGACGTATTCCTTGACCTGGACGCGATTGAAGCCGCGCCACGCCAGGTCGAATCGGGCCACGTCCTCGCCACCGCCGGGGGCCACGCCTCACCTCCGAATTGGATGGTTTTTCCTCGGCCGCACCTTTTCCTTGCGGTGCCGGGGAATCCGGTGTGCA
The DNA here is from genome assembly GCF_040648295.1 of Amycolatopsis sp. NPDC049159. Lineage (NCBI taxonomy): Bacteria > Bacillati > Actinomycetota > Actinomycetes > Pseudonocardiales > Pseudonocardiaceae > Amycolatopsis > Amycolatopsis sp. NPDC049159. The sequence goes on along the minus strand of NZ_JBEZDL010000014.1, from coordinate 259,800 downwards.
CCCCAGTGTGCCGCAAACCCGCCGCCGCGCGCTGCCCGGGCGGGTGATCATTCGTCGAGCGGTTCCCCGGCGCCGGTGGACGTGCTCCGCACGCCAGGCAGTTCGGCGAGTTCGGCGGCGAGGTCGTAGAGATCACCGCGGCCGTCGAGGCGCAGCGTGACGACCGCGATCCGTTGCCCCTCCTCGGAAAGGGACTCGTGGTCGACGTCGACGTGCTGCACCGACCAGCCCCGTCCGGTGCACGTGGCCAGTGCCGCGCGCAGCACGCCGTGGCCGTCGAGGTAGCTCAGCTGCAGGAGCGGCGGTTCCCGGCGGTGCCGCGCGACGAACCGCTGCAGCGGCGGGAACCCGCGGGTCACCACGAAGTGCGCGATCGTCGCGCCGACGGCGAGCACCGGGAGACCCGCACCGCACGCCGTGCCGATCGCGGCGGTGACCCAGATCGTCGCCGCCGTGGTCAGGCCGCGGACCGCGTCGCGGCGGACGAAGATCAGGCCGCCGCCGATGAAGCCGATGCCGGACACGATCTGCGCCGCGATCCGCGACGGGTCGAGCGACACGTGGTCGAGGCCGAGCAGGTCGGCGAAACCGTACTTCGACACCAGCATGAACACGGCCGACCCGACCCCGACCAGGCTGTGCGTCCGCAGCCCGGCGGCCTTCATGCCGGCTTCGCGTTCGAGCCCGATGGCGACGCTCAGCACGAGCGCGAGCAGCACCGGCGGCAGCAGCTCCCACTGCGCCGACGTGGACCACAGAGTGGGCAAGGTCACGACCTCCTGTCTCTTCGGCCGACGGCACGCGAAGAGAACCGCGAGCCCGTCACCAGGGGATACTGGGTCAAGACCCCCGATCGTGCCAGGGTGAGGTGAGCTCGTGACAGCGACCCGGCCGGTCCCGGCCCCGGACTTCGTCGGCTACCCGGAAGTGCGGCGCCACGTCCGCGCGCTGCTCGACGGGCGGCCCGGCACGCACCGACGCCCGGTCCCGGCGTGTCCGAAGTGGACCGTCACGGACCTGCTCGACCACGTCCTCGAGAAGGCCGAGGGGGTCCTCGAGCGCCACGGCGGCACGCTGCCGCCCGCGGTGCCGCGCGAGGTCCCCGAGCTGCTCGACCGCTGGGACGAGATCGGCGACGAACTCGACCGGCGCTTCGCGGACGCGGGCGGGCGCAGCGGCGAAGTGCTGGTGATGGACGCCTACACCCACGAACTCGACCTGCGCGCGGCCCTGGGCGTCCCGCCGCCGGTGGAGCACCTGGCCTGGGCGCCGAGCTTCGCCGTGCTGGTCCGCGGCTTTTCGGGCTCGATCGCCGGCCGCGGCCTGCCCGCGGTCCGGATCCGCACGACGGGCGGCTCGGCCTGGACGGCGGGTGCGGGACGGCCCGAGGTGACGGTGACCGCCCCGGCCCACGAGCTCTACCGGGCGCTGGCCGGACGCCGGTCGTCGAGCCAGCTCACGGCGCTGGACTGGAGCGCGCCGCCGGCGCGGTGGCTGCCGGCCTTCACGTGGGGACCGTTCGTGCCCCCGCCCCGACCTGGGGTTTGAGCGCGCCGGCCGGCATGAACGACTCGTTCATGCCACCTGGCGACATGAACGAGTCGTTCATGTCAGCCGCCGGGGGGCGTGACCGTCAGCAGCGCCGCCAGCGCCAGCACCACCACGCTGAGCAGGACCTCGATCGCCACCGCCGCGCGCAGGCGGCGCAGGTTCGCCGTCACCGTCTTCGTCGTTCCCTCGCCCCGCTCGGTCATGCTCCGCCGGACCGCCGCGCGCGAGCGGCTCGCCACCGCCAGCAGCGCCGCCAGTCCGGCGATCTTCAGCAGCACCAGCAGGCCGAACTCGGTCGTCCACAGCGCGGACAGCGTCGGCATGATCCGCAGCGCCAGGATCGCGCCGCTGATCGCGACCGCCGTCACCGAGCCCGCCGCGATGCGGGAAAACCGCGTCGCGACCCCGGTCAGGTCCTCGTCCGGGGCCGGGCGGTACAGGCACAGGGCCAGCTGGACCAGTCCGCCCGCCCAGACCGCGATCGCGCCGAAGTGGACCAGGTCCGCCGTCACCGAGACGAACATGACCGGGTCCGTCACCGGGTGGCCGGTGGCCGAGAACGTCAGCAGGACGACGAAGCCCGTCACCATCGTCAGGTTCTCGTAGCGGGCCCGCAGCCGGTCCGGCTGCCCGGGCCGCAGCAGCCTGGGCAGCAGCACGACCAGCACGGCCACCGCGACCAGCCGGAGCAGCAGCAGCTTCCCGTAGGCGACGCGCAGCGTGTCCGCCAGCAGCCCGAAGTCGGACACCGCGCCGATGCCCCGCCCGGCCGCGTAGGGGCCTTGCAGCACGAACGCCGCCACGGTGGCCGCCGCGACCAGGCCCGCGCCGGTGTTCAAGAGCCGGCGGGCCCGGCGGTCGGTGCGGCCCGCCGGGCGGCACAGGACCAGGAACGCCGCGCCGCCGAGGAGGACGACGCCGAGGTAGGCCAGCCAGCGCACCGACGTCGAGGCCGCGTCGACGACGCCGTCGGTGCCGGTGGCCGCGGACACCGCGCCCGCCGACGTCACCAGCGGGCCGGTGCCGACGACGAACGCGAACGTGCCGCGCACCGGGTGGGAGTCGGCCGAGACGAACGCGTACTCGACCAGGTAGCTGCCGTCGGAGATGCCCGGCTGCAGCTTCACGGCGAGCTGTTCGGCGTCCTCGCCGGGCTGGAACACCGGACCGGAGTCCACCTGCTTGCCCGTCAGGTCGACGACCTTGATCGACCCGGGCTGGATCCCGACGTTCTCCGACAGGGTGACCGACACCAGGGACGGCGCCGCGCTCAGGCGGGCGCCGTCCCCGGGGGTCGACGAGACGACTTCGACGTGCGCCGAAGCGGGTGTGGCGCCGAGCAGCAGCCAGCCGGCCAGGAAGGCCAGCAGGGCCAGCGCCCGTTTCACGACGCGGAGAGCGCGGGCTGCCTCGGCACACCGCACGAGCAGCCGGTGATCTCGCGCTCGGCGGCCGAAGCACGCCGGTGCAGCACGACCGCGACGATCATCGGGATGGTGACGATCGTGTTGTAGAACAGGTGCAGCTCCACCCGCGGGACCAGCAGCTGGATGATGCTGGTGGGCACCTTCTGCCCGGCCAGCCGCCAGCCGCTCTGCGCCTGGATGAACAGCAGCAGGTGCTCGATGTGGTGCCAGAACTGGATGCCCAGCGCGAGGTTCCACCACTGCCGCGAGCGGCCCGCGAACCCGTGCCGCAGCACCCACAGGAACACCAGCATCACCAGTGCGTAGCCGTAGTGCAGCCACTCCTGCGAGATCAGCCACGGGAAGGGCATGCCGAGCACGCCGCGGGCCCGCGAAGTCGGCCAGCCCAGGGCGTAGATCTGCACGGCCTGCACGATGTGCTCGCCCCAGTGGGCGAGGACGATCAGCATGAACACCGCGAGCGCGCGGTTGTGGTACCGGCTGTTGAGACTGCCCAGGAACCCGGCGGGGCGGGCGATTTCGGACGTCGACATGCGAACCCCAGGTCTTCCGAAGTCGAAAGGTGTGCGTCGACGATAGCGGTCCGCGAGCCGTGATCCATTACTCCGGATTGCGCATTCCACCAGGGAAATCGCGGCACTCGGCCGAATGCGCGCCGCGGGGCGGGCCCGCGGCGCGGATCGGTCAGTGCGCGACGAGGCCGGTCGGGCGGTCCGGGGCCGGCGGGACGCGGAACAGGCGGGTGAACAGGTCCAGGTGCGCCGGGTCGCCCTCGACGCGGACCTTGCCGCTGGCGATCGCGTCCGGCGCGGACAGGTTGCCGTTGAGCAGGTCCAGCAGCGCCGGTCCCTGCGGCTCGATCACCAGGTCGGCGGCGGGCAGCGCGCCCGCGGACGCCTTGAGCGCGCCGTCGTCGACCATGGCGTGCACGACCATGTCGCCGGGGTGGTGCAGCTCGTAGTTGACGTGCACGCCCGTCGCGGCCTCCTCCTGGAAGGTCGTGTAGAGCGAGATGATCGCGGTGTCGAGGGTGAAGACCTCGTCCGGCTTCGGGTAGGTCAGCGACCGCGAGCCCCACAGGCCGAGGTCGAGGACGATGTGGTCGAGCTCGGTGCCGTACTCGGTCAGCTCGTAGACGATGCCGCCGTCCAGCTGCGACAGCACGCGCCGCCGGACCACGCCCGACTCTTCGAGCTCGTTGAGGCGGGAGGTCAGGATGCTCACCGGGATGCGTGGCAGGGTGCGCTGCAGGTCGGTGAACCGCTTCGGGCCGAGCATGAGGTCCCGGACGACGAGCAGCGACCAGCGCTCGCCGACGATCTCGAGCGCCCGGGCCAGGCCGCAGAACTGTCCGTAGGTGCGAGCAGAGGTAGGCATACTCGGGTCCTCACTATGTCTCGGGGTGCCAGACCGGGCACCACCCCCCGAATCGCGCAGGGCCGCGAGGTCGGTTACGGTGCCCCGTGACGCACCAATCCGGCGCGGGCGTCGCTGTCTACGGTGACGGTTCAGCGCGGTGCACGGCCAGTGAGTCCCGCACCGCCGCGCCATGCGTTTCCCACATCGGCCCATGCGTTTTGCATGACTTCTCCGTGTTTGCCGCACTGGTTGAGTAGACCTCGCGTGGAGCAGGATTCAGATTCTCGTCCCGCCCCACCCGGCTACCGGCAGGAGAGCCCATGCGCACGACGGCTGTCAACGCACGGGTCCCGGAAGACGGCGGCGCGGTGCCGACGCGGGCCCCCGCCTTCCGCCGGCACCTCCGCGCCGAGGTCAGGGCGGGCAAAGGGGCGTACCTGTTCTCCGAACAGGGCGTGATCGCGATGCGCGGGGCGAAGATCGAGTCGCTCGCGGCGCTGCTGGACGGGACCCACGACCTCGACGGGCTGCTGCGCGACCGGCCCGGCGGGATGGCCCCGGAAGAGGTCGCCGCGCTGCTGGCGCAGCTGGTCGACGCCGGTCTGGTGACGTTGCGCAGCCAGGGAGAAGACGACCGGGCCGGCGACGAACGCGCGCTGGCCTACTGGGACGCGTGCGGCGTGGACGCCGACCTCGTCGCCGCACGGCAGGGCACCGTGCGGCTGACGGCGGTCGGGGACAGCGCCGACGGCGTCGACCCCGGCGCGGTCGAGCGGGCGCTCGCCGGTGCCGGGCTCGGGGTGGTGCGCGCCGACGCCGGGGCCGCCGACCTGTCGGTCGTGCTGTGCGCCGACTACCTCGACCCGCGGCTGGCCGAAGTCGACGCCGAACACCGGCGGGCCGGGCGGCCGTGGCTGCTGGCGCGCCCGTTCGGCGCCCAGGTGTGGATCGGCCCGGTGCTGCAGCCGGAAGGCGCCTGCTGGCATTGCCTGACCCACCGGCTGTGGGGCCACCGGCACGCCGAAGCGTGCGTGCAGGAGGAGCTGGGCCACGCCGGCCCGGCGCGCCGCCCGATGCCGGCGTTGCCGCCGCTCACCTCGGCCGCGGCGCACCTCGTGGCGCTGGAAGCGGCCAAGTGGGTGGCCGGCTACCGCTACCACGGCCAGCAGTGCGTGTGGACGCTCGACACCCTCGACCTGCAGGGCCGCCTGCACGAGCTGCGCCGCCGCCCGCAGTGCCCGGGCTGCGGCGACCCGTGGCAGGTGGCGTGGCGCTCGGTCCGGCCGGTGACGCTGCAGCCGGCGAAGAAGGCGACCACCGGCGGCGGCGGGCACCGCACGGCGACGCCGTCGCAGATGCTCGAGCGGCACCGGCACCTGATCAGCCCGATCACCGGGATCATCAAGGAGATCCAGCCGGACCCGGCCGCGCCGCCGTTCGCCAACGCCTACCGCTCCGGGCCCAACGTCGCCCGCGGCATCACCGGGATGGCCGCGCTGCGCGCCGGGCTGCGCTGCGAAAACGGCGGGAAGGGCGTCAGCCCGCTCGACGCGGAGGTCAGCGCGCTCTGCGAGGCGGCGGAACGCTTCTCCGGCAACTTCCAGGGCGACGAGCTGCGCATCCGCGGCTCCTACGACGAGCTGGAGGACGAAGCCGTCCACCCCAACGCCTGCATGCTCTTCGCCGGGCGGCAGTACGCCGACCGCGAGGCCTGGAACCGCGCGCACGCCGACTTCCAGCACGTCCCCGAGCCGTTCGACACGTCGGCCCGCACCGACTGGACGCCGGTGTGGTCGCCGTCCGGGCGCCGCCGCCTGCTGCCGACGTCCTACCTCTACTACGGGACCCCGCGGGTGAGCGCGGCGCGCGGGGTGCGCGCCGATTCGAACGGCGCGGCGGCGGGCAGCAGCCTGGAGGACGCGATCCTGCAGGGTGCGCTCGAGCTCGTCGAACGCGACGCCGTGGCGCTGTGGTGGTACAACCGCACGCCGGTGCCGGGCGTCGACCTCGCCTCGTTCGCCGACGCGTGGCTCGAGGAGATGGCGGGCAACTACGTGGCGATCGGCCGCGAGCTGTGGGTCCTCGACGTGACCTCCGACCTGGGGATCCCGGTGGCCGTCGCGCTTTCGCGGCGGACCGACGGGCCGCACGAGGACATCATGATGGGCTTCGGCGCGCACCTCGACCCGCGGATCGCGGTGCGCCGCGCGGTGACCGAGCTGAACCAGATGCTGCCGGTCGTGCGGGAAGGCGGCCGCGGCCTCGACGACCCGGACGCGCGGCGCTGGCTCGCCTACGCGACCGTCGCGAACCAGCCGTACCTGCGACCGGCGGCCGGGCAGCGGATGCGGACCGCGGCGGACTTCCCGTTCGTCAACCGGCCCGACGTCCGCGACGACGTCGAGGCGCTGGGCAAGGTGTTCGACCGTGCGGGCCTGGAGCTGCTGGTGCTCGACCAGACCCGCCCGGACGTCGGGATTCCCGTGGTCAAGGTGCTCGTGCCCGGCCTGCGCCCGTTCTGGGCCCGGTTCGCGCCCGGCCGCCTCTTCGACGTCCCGGTCGCGCTGGGCAGGCTCGAGGCGCCGACTCTGTACGAGCGGCTCAACCCGTTCCCGATGTTCCTCTGAGCGTCCCGTGGGAAGCTCGGTTTTCGCAGTTCGCTTGAGGAGTTCCGCCTTGCCTGCACACCGCCAGGAGGGGATCCCGGAGACCGTCCGGCTCTGGTCCCTCACCGAAGACACCCTGCTGGAGGCGGGGGACGACGACACGATCGTCGCCATCACCTGGTGGGGTGAGTACGAGCTGGCGGGCATCCCCGGTCCGGTCCGTGAGTCGCTCGGCCGGATGGTGCTCGGCCCGGTCTCGATGGGCAACCTCGCCTCGTCGGCCAGCGGTGGCACCGAGGCCTGGGCGGGGGCGCTGCGCAAGGCGCTGAACCGGTTGTCCGGCTCCGTCGTGCATTCGCTGGCGCTCAACGACGGCCGCGGGCCCCTGCTTTCGGCGATCCCGGTGACGCAGTTCCCGGTCTTCCCGAGCGATCCGGTGCAACCGGGCCGGCTCATCAAGCTTTCGCGGTTCTCGGCCATGCGCCCGGACGGCGGCGGGCTGCTGCTCGAATCGCCCCGCGCCCGGTACCGCGTCGCGCTGCTGCGCCCGGCGGCGGTGACCGTCGCGTCTTCGCTCGCCCGGCCGGTCACCGTCGCCCAGGTCGCCGAGACGACCGGGCTGACCGAAGCGGTGGTGGCCGACATCGCGGCGTTCCTGGTGTCCGCCGGCGTGGTGCTCGCGGCCGACGACTGGGCGGAGTTCGCCGAGGACGGCGACGACGACCTCGCCGCCTGGTCGCCCGACGACCTGATGTTCCACGCGCGCAGCCGGACGTGGCAGAAGGGCGGGTCGTCGGAACCGGGGCCGCGCCGCACCGGCGCCGAGCCGCCGGTGGTCAAGCCGATCACGGCGGGCCCGACCTTCCCGTTGCACCGCCCCGACCCGGCGGTGCTCAAGGCGGCCGACCCGACGCTGAGCTCGCTGCTCGAAGAAGACCACCTGTGCCCCGAGGTCACCGAGCGCGCGTTGTCGGCCGAGCAGATCGGCGAGTTCCTCTTCCGCGCCGCGCGGGTGCGCTCGATCGGGCCGACGTACCTGCCCGGCGGGCCCGGCCACGAGGCGTCCCAGCGGCCGTACTTCAGCGTCGCCTGCCTGTACGAGCTCGAAATCTACGTCGCCGTCAACCGGTGCGCGGGCCTCGGGCGCGGGATCTACCACTACGACCCGCTGTGGCACACGCTGACGCTCATCAACGACGACGCGGTGGCGCTGGACGGCATGCTGGACCTGGCGATGATCGGTGCCGGCAGCCACCGCAGGCCGTCGGTGCTGCTGACGATGACCGCGCGGATGTCGCGGATCGCGTGGGTGCTCGGCAGCGCCGCGTACGCGACGACCCTGCTGCACGTCGGCGCGCTCCAGCAAGTCCTGTACCTCACGGCGAAGGCGATGGGCCTCGCCGCGCACGCCGTGCCGGTCGACGCCGGCGACCGCGTCGACCGCTCGCTGAAGCTGGAGTGGCCCGCCGAAGTGAGCGTCGGCGAGTGCGTCCTCGACTTCCCCGGGGTCGGTTGACCCCTGAATCCGATGGGCCGCCCTGTTACCTTGGAGTCACTGGGGTGCGGGGTGACGCGGGAGGGGCCGTGGTTTATCCGGTGCGGGTGCGCGGTGCACGGCTTCGGAAGCGGACCGCGCCGCTCGCGGGCGAGCGGCGGGAATCCCGCGCGCTCGTGCTCGGCGCGCAGGCCGTGGCCGCCGTCGGGGTGGCCGTGCTGGCCGCACTGCCGGTGCTGACCGGTGCCCAGCCCTGGTTCCTCAAGCCGATCGCGCTGGTGTGCGCCGCGGGGCTGGTGGCCGGGCACCTCGCCTGGTTCGCCCGCGGCCGCGTCCGGCGCCCGTGGCTGGCCCTGACCGTGCAGGCCGTGCTGGGATTCGGGCCGTTGCTGGCGCTCGGGGAGCCGTGGAGCACGGCGGGCGGCTTCTTCGCCGGTGGGCTGCTGCTGGTGTCCCCGCCGGCCAGGGCGGTGCCGTGGGCGCTGCTCGCGTGCGTCGTGGCGGGAGTCGTTTCGGCGCTGCCGGGCTGGCCGGCCGGATTGCTCGACGCGGGGGTGGGGAGCGCGGTGTCGGCCGGGGTGGCGGCGCTGTCCCTGTTCGGGCTCGCGACGGCCGCGCGGGTGGTCGCCGGGCGGGCGGAGGAGGTGTGCGAGCTGAAGCGCCGGACCATCGCCGAGGAACGCATGCGCTTCTCCCGAGACCTCCACGACCTGCTGGGATTGAGCCTTTCGGCCATCACCCTCAAGGGTGAACTCGTCGACCGCATGGTGCCCGGCAAGCCGGAGCTGGCCAAGGCGGAACTGGCGGAGCTGCTGGTGATGTCCCGGCGCGCGCTGGCCGACGTCCGCACGATCGCGGCGGGCTACCGCGAACTGTCCCTGGAAGAGGAGTGCCGCGCGGCGGCGGACGTGCTGAGCGCGGCGGGCACCCGCGTGACGGTCGCCCGCTCCGGCATCGGCGAGCTGCCGCCGCCGGTGGCCACGACGCTGGGGACGGTGCTGCGCGAAGGGGTGACGAACGTGGTGCGCCACAGCACGGCGAGCTGGTGCGCGTTCTCGGTGAGCACCGAGGACGGCACGGCCTGGCTGGAGATCGTCAACGACGGCGCGGGCGGCGCCGGCGGCGGTGGTGGTGCGGGTTCGGGCGCGGGACTGCGGAACCTGGGCGACCGCGTGGCGGCGATGAACGGGACGTTGACGACGGAAGTGAGCCAGGACGGCACCCACCGCCTGCTGGTGGCGATCCCGGTCGGGTCGGTGCGCAGGGAACGCCCGAAGGCGAGCTGAGGCCGGCGGCCCGGCCTGCGCGGTGCCGGGCGGCTCGGTGGTCGCCGGGCTCGCTCACGCGCCCCCGGATGTGGCGTTCGGTGCGTTGGACGCAACCAACGCCACATCGGGGCGCTCGCGGCTGGGTGCGGGCGGGTGCGGGCGCAGCGGAGCGGGCGGGTGCGGGCACAGCTGGGCCGGGTGGAGCGGGTGCGGGCGAAAGCGCTTTCCGGGACCGGTGCGGTCAGAGCCACTCGGCTTCGGTGGCGATGCGGATCGCGTGGACCCGGTTGCGGGCGTTCAGCTTCGTCACCACCGCGGCCAGGTAGTTGCGGACCGTGCCCGCCGACAGGAACAGCTCGGACGCGATGTCGGCCACCGTCCGGCCGCGCGCTGCCAGTGACAGGATCTCGATCTCGCGCGGGGTCAGCGGGCAGTCGTCGGTTTCCCAAGCGGCCAGCGCCAGTTCGCTGTCGATGACCCGGCGTCCGATCGCGACCGAGCGGACCGCGTTCGCCAGCTTGTCCGACGGCGCGTCCTTGAGCAGGAAGCCGTTCACCTTGGCGTCCAGCGCGCGGCGCACCGTGCCCGGGCGGCCGAGGCTGGTCAGGATCAGCGTGTGGACGTCCGGCAGGCTCTCGTGGATCTCGATGGCGGCGGACAGGCCGTCCTTGCCCGGCAGGTCGATGTCGATGATCGCGACGTCGGGCTGTGCCGCCTTCGCGGCGGGCAGGATCTGGTCCCCCGTGGACACCTCGGCCACGACCTCGATGTCGGATTCGAGGTTCAGCAAGGCGACGAGCGCGCCGCGGACCATGTGCATGTCCTCGGCCAGCAACACCTTGATCACGACGGTACCTCGCACCCCAGTCCGACGACTCCGAACAGTAATTGTACGCCATTGCCCCGCACCGCCGGAGTTTCGCGGAAGTGAAACTCCGATCGCGCACCGGAGGAGAATGCCCCCTCAATTCCGGCGCACTTACCCGAGATAGGCACTTACCCGCAATCCCGCGGCCGATGACGGCACGTTGGGCCGAACGGCCGCGGGTGCTCCCCAGTACCCCACGCCGCCCGCACCCCGGCGGGCGGCGGCTTCCCCAGTGACTCCCCAGTGCGTGCTTCAGCTCGCCAGCGAGCGCGAAACGGCGGCCTGGCGCAGGTCCGGGAGGGCCAGCAGGACCGGCGGGTCGAAGCCGTGGCGCGGGCGCAGCCGGACGTCGGCCAGGCTCGCCGTGACGCCGCGCTGGATGGTCACCGGGCCGGTGAGGCCGGTGAACGGCCGCAGCCCCTGGTTGCCGTCCAGCGGGCAGCTGCCGAACGCGTGGGTCAGCACGTACCACGACCCCAGCGGAACGTCTGCCAGCGCGTACGGCCCGGGACCGGGCACGACGACGTGCCGGGCGGGGGTACCCTCGGCGATCCGGGCGCTGAAGAGCCCGATGAACACCGGCCCGACGTCGGCCGGCGAGGAAAGGCGCAGCTGCCCGCGCACCGTGGCACCCGAGCCCGGCTCGGCCTGCCGGTCGGCGATCCGCGGCGCCATGCCGTGCAGCTGGCGGTAACCGGACGGCGAGACGCCGACGCTGCCGCTGAACCGCGCGCTGAAGGTGCCGACGCTGTTGTACCCGACCTGGTGGCTGATGTCGGCCACCGAGATGACGGTGGTCGCGAGCAGGCGTTTCGCCTCCGCCAGCCGCAGCGCCGAGAGGAACCGGCCGGGCGAGAGCCCGGTGACCCGCAGGAACACGCGGGTGAAGTGGAACTTGCTGAACATGGCCGCGCGGGCGAGGTCGTCGATCGTGAGCCGCTCGCCCAGGTTGTCTCGCATGGTCACGATCGCTCGCGCCACAGCTTGCCGGACGATCTCATCCATGGTGGGCCGTCCTTCCGGTCGAGGATGCCGCCCGATCGCCCGCCGAAGCAGGCACCCGGTGCGGGAATTGATTTCGACTAAAACTGTAGATCCGCCGCCGTCTACTTCTTAAGTGCTCTGTGCACCGGTCGACGTGGATTTCACCGGTGGTCGACATGCGTTTTGCACATGCCCTGTTTGTGGGGGTTCGGGGCGGGTAGTCGACGTGCACCGGACGTGTGTCACCCGTGACGGTGATAGCAAAGCGCAGCCGGACGACCGCGCTTCGTCACGAAATCGGTGTGCTCAGCTCCCGATTCGACTTCTTGTTAGGCCGTTCGGAGTCCGCTCCGGAACCGCACGGACCATGTGTAAGCCACAGCGCCCCGATGATGCGGGCACTGGCTGTCGTTGCGTCCGTCGGCGACGATTTATGGCACGTGAAGCATTCATCTTCGCCACTGGGAGCAAAAAATGTCCGCACAGGTTTCTGCTGACGTCCGCGCACTTTTCGCCGATATGGGTATCGAGTTCGAGAAGGCCGCGACCGATCTGGCCATCGACCGCTTCGAGCAGTGGAGCAACCGCGGCGCCGACCTCCGTCCCGTCATGGGCACCATCTGCAACATGGACCTCCTCGAAGCCGCCTGAGGTCTGTTTGCGCAGTTCCTGACGGTGCCGAGCCGGTCTCGACGGATGCCTCCCGTGTCCGCTGCGACCGGCTCGTCGCATGTGGAGGGCCCGAGTGTCCACACTCGCCGGCTGGTGACTTTCCCACCGAACCGCCGGTACGCTCGTCACGGCCGGTAGCCGTCCGGTCGCGAGCTGGCATTTTTAACCTGGTACTTACCTGGTGCGGAGTATTCCCGCCGCGGTGACGGCAAAGTGGTGCCCGAATGGTGCAACCGATTCGTCAAGCAGAATGTTTAACTGAGCTTCTGGGGAATCGTGAGTGCGGAGGCACCCGTGATCAGAGTGCTGGTTGCCGAGGACATGCACATCGTGCGGGGCGCACTGGTCGCCCTGCTGCGGCTGGAGCCCGACATCGAGGTCGTCGCGGAGGTCGCGTCCGGGCTGGAGATCCTGCCCACCGCCAGGGCCAAGCAGGCGCAGGTGGCGGTCATCGACATCGACCTGCCGGGCAAGGACGGGCTCACGGCGGCCGGTGAGCTGCACGAACAGCTGCCGGAATGCCGGACGCTCATCCTGACCAGCCTGGGCAGACCGGGGACGCTCCGGCGCGCGCTGGACGCCAAGGTGGGCGGGTTCCTGCTGAAGGACGCACCGCCCGACAAGCTGGCCAACGCCGTCCGCGGGGTCCTCGCGGGCCGCCGCATGGTCGACGGGGACCTGGCGCTGGCGGCCTGGGACACGGTGGACTGCCCGCTCACCGGCCGCGAGCTGGACGTGCTGCGGATGACCGCGCAGGGCTACGGAACCGTCGAAGTCGCCGCGCGCCTGTACCTGTCCGCCGGCACGGTCCGCAACTACCTGACGACCGTCGTCGCGAAGCTCAACGCCCGCAACCGGGTCGACGCCATCCGCATCGCCGAGGAGTCCGGCTGGCTCTGAGTCGCGGAATACTGGTCTGGACCATAAAGGTACAGACCAGTATTCCCGTGGTTCAGACCGGTACGACCGCGCGCAACCGGAAGCGGCCGTCCGGCTCGACCCCGGCGGTGAGTTCGCCGCCGAGGTCGGCCACCCGGTGCGACAGGTTGCCGATCCCGCTGCCCGGCGAGGTGTCCCGCGACGCGACGACGACGTCCGGGCGCCGCGGTGCGGGCACCACCGGCTCTTCCCCGGCCGCGTCCGGCGCTTGAGGACGGTCGCCGCGGGTCCCGTTCCCGGTGCGCTCGACGCCGTCGTTGACGATGTCGAGGCAGATCCCGTTGTCCGTGCGGCGCATGGCGATCTCGCAGCTCTCGACCCGGCTGTGCCGCAGCACGTTCGTGACGCCTTCGCGCAGTACGACGGCGAGCACCGTCCGTACCGGCATCGGCAGGTCGTCCTCGAGCATCTCCATCCGCACCCGGACGTCGGCGGCCACCAGCACGGACTTCGCGGTGCGTGACTCGCTGTCGAGGGACAGCTCGCGGTAGCCGCTGGCGACCGACCGGACGTCGGAAAGGGCTTGCCGCGTCAGGCCGAGCACTTCGGTCAGCTCCTCGGCGGCGCGGTCGCGGTCCAGCGGCAGCACCCGCGCGGTCAGCTCGCTCTTCAGCGCGATCGCCGACAGGCTCATGCCGAGCAGGTCGTGCAGGTCGCGGGCGAACCGCAGCCGTTCCTCGGCCAGCGCCATCTCGGCCAGCCGGCGCCGGGTGCTGTCGAGCTCGGCGACCAGCCGCACCAGCCACAGCAGCCCGAACACGGCCAGCCCGGTCATCACGGTCGCGGCGGTGTAGTAGACCGTCGAGATGACGTCCGCGCCGGAGAACCGCTGGATCTCGGCGTAGACGGCGATGTTCACCGCGAAGAACGCCCAGCCCGCCACCGGCGGCAGGACCAGCAGCCCGCTGCCGATCAGCAGCCCGGGCACGCTGACCCAGTTCGCGCCCAGCGGCAGCAGCGGCAGGTAGGTCAGGCAGATCTGGACGAACAGCATGCCGTAGCTCTGCCCCGACCGCAGTTGCGTCGACGGCCGGTTGAAGTACGAGAACTGCAGGGCCAGCAGCGCCAGCACGCAGCCGACCACCAGCGTCACCTGCCACGCCTGGGTGGTCAGCTGGAGCACGTGCACGGTCGCGCCGCACCCCATGATGGCCATGCACGCCGGCAGCAGCCAGCGGATCCGCTTCGACTCGCTCGTGCCCCGCCGCTCGGTCTCGCGGTCGGCGGAGCCCACCGTCCGGTCGGCCACCGGGAGGTCGACGCGCAGCCGGAAGCGGCCGTCCGCGCCGGCCTTCACGGTCGCGGTGCCGCCGAGCGCGGCGACCTCGTCGGGCAGGGCGGTCAGCTTGCTGTCCGGGGCGAGCGCCGCGTCGTCCGCCGTCACCCCGTCGTTGACGATCTCGAGGGTGACCTTGCCGTCGTGGTGCCGGACGTCGATCTCGCAGTGCTCGACTTCGCTGTAGCGCAGGACGTTCGTGACACCTTCGCGCAGCACCCGCGCGAGCAGCGTGCGGGCCTGCACGGGCAGGTCGCCCTGGTCCAGGTGGATCTGCACGGCGATGTCGGAGGCCGACAGCAGCGTCTCGGCCGTCCGGGACTCCTTCTCCAGCGACAGCTCCCGGTAACCGTGGGAGACGGCCCGGACGTCGGAGAGGGTGCGCTGCGCGGTGGCGGTGATCTCGGCGAGCTCGGCCTTGGCGCGCTCGGTGGACTTGCGCATCAGCCGGTGCACCAGCTCGCCCCGGAGCGCGATCGCGGACAGGCTCAGCCCGAGCAGGTCGTGCAGGTCTCGGGCGAAGGCCAGCCGCTGCTCGGCGACCGCGCGCTGGGCCAGTTCGGTGCGGGCCTGGTGCAGTTCGTTGACCAGCCGGACGAGCCGGGCCAGCAGGTAGAACAGGAAGCAGTAGAAGGCGGCCGCGAGCCCGTTGTAGATGGCGGACAGCGGCTCGGCGTCGAAGATCCAGTAGACGAAGACGACGCTGAGGCAGACCGTGACGAGCGTGGGCCACGCCCACCGGGGCGGCAGCACGAGCAGCGCCGCGCCGCCGACGAAGTCCGGCATGTCCGCCCAGTAGACGCCGAAGGTCAGGATGGGGAGGTAGGCCAGGACGACGACGACGGCGAGCAGGACCCGGCTGGTCGCCGAGTCGAGCTGGGCGCTCGGCCGGCTGAACCACAGCAGCTGGATCGCGAGCAGGCCGGCGACGGCGGCGATCGCGTACACGGCGTGCAAGCCGTCGACCGACGTCGGCAGCAGGTTCACGACGCCGACCACGCCGAACCCGGCGACCACGACGACGACGATCGCCGCCGCCAGGTAGGTGGCCAGCCGTGGGCGCCGGTCCGCCGCGGTCGTGCCGCGGGGCTCGGCGGTCGCTGAGCGCCCGGTGGGCGGCTCGAGTGCGGCGACCGGAGACATCAGTGCGGACCCCCCGGAGTCTGCGCGGCGGCCGGTCCGCTCGGGAGGCCGGAACCTGGACGCGGTGTGCATGGCGTGCGGTAGATCCTAACTCACGGGAGCGCGCCGAAAACGGTGCGAAAGCGCGCGGAACGGGCCCGGTGGCCCCTTCGGACACCGGGAATCGGAGGTGACGGCCAGGTCAGCGGCCGTCCGGTGCGGCCGGGAACCCGAACGCGTGTGCGAGCAGGCCGAGGAAGTCGAGGCGGGGCACGGCGACCGACCCGGTGTGCAGCACCGAACCCGGCGCCAGCCGGAAGAAGCTCAGCCCGGACTCGTCGTCGTCCCACGAGTCGCTGCCCGCGGCACCGGGGATGTGGCGGGTCGCCGGGAAGTCGTCGGTGAACCGGGTGCCCGCGGCCGAGAACGCGGCGACGTCCCAGCCGAGGTGCCGCCGGTACTGCTCGACCTTGGCGTAGGGCGCGCGGGAGACCAGCACCAGCCGCAGGCCCGGGTCGTCCAGCGCGGCCGCGACGTCGGCGGCGGGCAGCAGGTCGGCGGGTCCGCTGTGGTCGGCCATCGGGTGGTGCACGGCCAGGCGCTGGTGACCGCCGAACAGCCCGGCCAGCGAAACGCGGCCCCGCGAACCTTCGAACAGGTACTCGGCCCCGGCGACTACGCGGGGGCGGTCCAGCTCCGGCACGGTCAGCTCCGTCATGACTCGTCCTCCCTGGCTTGGTCCCACAGCGGATTGTGAGCCGGTGCCGGGGCACGAGCCCAGCGTTCGGCCCGTGAACCGCAACCTAGGAGACGCGGGCGGCGTGTCGCTGCCGGTGGGGCCCGACGTGCCGGTCCGGGCGGGCGACCCTAGGCTCGGCCCATGGCACGCTATTTCGACCTGC
Source organism: Amycolatopsis sp. NPDC049159 (assembly GCF_040648295.1). Lineage (NCBI taxonomy): Bacteria > Bacillati > Actinomycetota > Actinomycetes > Pseudonocardiales > Pseudonocardiaceae > Amycolatopsis > Amycolatopsis sp. NPDC049159. The sequence goes on along the minus strand of NZ_JBEZDL010000014.1, from coordinate 243,331 downwards.
ACCCGGAGAACCCGCAGAAGCGGTCGCTGGGCCAGGTCGTCGAGATCCTCCGCGGCGACGGGCTGATCGCCTACCCGACCGACTCGTGCTTCGCGCTCGGCTGCCGGCCGGGCAACCGGGACGGGCTCGACCGGATCCGCAGCATCCGCAAGCTGGACCACCGGCACCACTTCACGCTGGTCTGCCAGGACTTCGCCCAGCTGGGCCAGTTCGTCATCGTCGACAACGCGGTGTTCCGCGCGATCAAGGCGGCGACGCCGGGCAGCTACACGTTCATCCTGCCCGCCACCAAGGAGGTGCCGCGGCGGCTGATGCACGAGAAGAAGAAGACGGTCGGCGTGCGCATCCCCGACCACCGCGTCACCCAGGCGCTGCTGGCCGAGCTCGGCGAACCGCTGCTGTCGAGCACGCTGCTGCTGCCCGGCGAGGGCGAGCCGATGACGCAGGGCTGGGAGATCAAGGAAGAGCTGGACAACGTCCTGGAAGCGGTCCTGGACTCGGGCGACTGCGGCGTGGAGCCGACGACGGTCGTGGACTTCTCCTCGGGGGAGGCGGAGATCCTGCGCGTCGGCGCGGGCGACCCGGCCCCCTTCGAGTGACGCCCGGCTGAGCCCTGCGGCGGTGGCGTCAGCTCTCCAGCAGCTCCAGCCATTCGGCCGTGTGCCGTCCGGTGAACGCCAGGTCCAGGTCCTCGGCGAAGCGGCGGCCGGTCACCAGCAGGCAGAAGTCCTCCGCCGGGCCGCTCACGCGGTCGGTCGCGTTCTCCGGGCCGAAGTCCCAGCGTGCTCCCGACGGGGCCACCAGCTCGAAGCGGAACGGCTTCGCCGGTGGCGTCTCCTGGTGGCGCCGGTAGGCGCGGTCCCTGGTCCGGACGCCGTAGTAGGCGACGTGGCCGATGGAGTCGTCGCGCTGGGGCCGGACGCCGAACAGGTCGGCGATGTCCTGGCCGCCGGCGAAGACCTCGGTCAGCACGGCCGCGGCGAGGACCGACGGGCGCAGCGGGCCGTCGCTCCACGGCAGCTCCGGCTCCGGTGGCGCCGAAGCCAGCAGGGCGTTGGCCTTCCGCTGCTCGATCAGCCAGACCAGGATCGCCTCGTCGAGCGAGTCGTAGGAGATCTGCGGCGTGACGCCGAACGCGCCGGGGTTCTCCACGCTGAGCCGGACCAGCCGGGCGGTCGACGTCAGCCGGGCGAAGTGCCCGGTGATGTTCGGGCCGGGACCGTACCCGTGGCGCTCGGCCAGTTCGGCCAGCGCCTCCGTCTCGGTCTGCAGGTCCGTGAACACGTCGGCCATCGGTGCCACCCTCCTGGGTCCGGGACTGCCCGGGTCCAGGCTGGCAGCCGGGCGCGCGGGGGCTCCACTCCGCGGTTGCGACGTCGGCCTCGGCTATGTTCGAGGCGCACGGACGAAGGGAGCGGGCGTGAAGTACCTGCTGGCGATGTACCTGAACCCCGACGTGATGGCGGGCCTGTCCGAGGCCGAGATGGACACCATCATGACCGGGCACCAGGATTTCATCCGCACGATCAGGGAATCCGGCGAGATGATCAGCACGCAGGCGCTCGGCGCGGTCGCCGACAGCTCCGTCGTGCGGGTGCGCTCGGGCCTGCCGGCGGTCACGGACGGGCCGTTCGTGGAGTCCAAGGAGTTCCTGGCCGGGTACTACCTCGTGGAGTGCGCGAGCAAGGACCGCGCGGTCGAGCTCGCGGCGATGATCCCCGACGCCGCGATCGAGGGCCTCGGCATCGAGGTGCGCGAAGTCGTCTTCTTCGCCGACGCCGAAACCGAAGTCCCCATGGCGTGACCGGCGTCGCCGAGGTCCTGCGGCCGCTGGTGCCGCAGGTGCTGGGCGTGCTCGTCCGCCGCTACGGCCAGTTCGACGCCTGTGAGGACGCCGTCCAGGAGGCCCTGCTCGCGGCGAGTGAGCAGTGGCCGGCCGAGGGGGTGCCGGACAACCCGCGCAGCTGGCTCGTCACGGTCGCGACCCGGCGGCTCACCGACCTCTGGCGCAGCGAAAGCGCCCGGCGGCGCCGGGAAGAGACGGTCGCCGTGCGCGAGCCCGCCGCGGTCGTCGCCGGCCCCGGCGAAGAGCGGCCGTCCGACTCCGACGACACGCTGACGCTGCTGTTCCTCTGCTGCCACCCCGCGGTTTCACCGCCTTCGCAAGTGGCCCTGACGCTGCGTGCGGTCGGCGGCTTGACGACGGCGCAGATCGCGAGCGCGTTCCTGGTGCCCGAGGCGACCATGACGCGCCGCATCACCCGCGCGAAGGAGAGCATCGCGGCGGCCGGCTCGACGTTCGGCGAACCTTCGCCCACCGACTTCCCGGAGCGGCTGCGCGTGGTGCTCCAGGTGCTGTACCTGATCTTCAACGAGGGCTACACGGCGACGTCGGGGGAGAACCTGCTGCGCGTCGAGCTGGCGGCGGAGGCGATCCGGCTGACGCGCGCGGTGCGCGAGCTGGTCCCGGGCGAGGGCGAAGTGGCCGGGCTGCTGGCGCTGATGCTGCTGACGGACGCGCGGCGGGCGGCGCGCACCGGCCCGGACGGCGAGCTGGTCCCGCTGCCGGAGCAGGACCGCACCCGCTGGGACGCGGCGATGATCGCCGAAGGCGTCGAGCTGGTGCGTGCCGTGCTCGGCCGCGGCCCGATCGGGCCGTACCAGGTGCAGGCGGCGATCGCGGCGCTGCACGACGAAGCGCCGAGCACGGGAACGACGGACTGGCCGCAGATCGTCGAGCTGTACGGCGTGCTGGGCGAGCTCATGCCGGGCCCGGTGGTGGCGGTGAACCGGGCGGTCGCCGTCGCGCAGGTTTCGGGCCCGGAGGCGGGCTTGGCGCTGCTGGACGGGGTCGACGTCGCCCACCGGTCCGACGCGGTGCGCGCGCACCTGCTGGAAGAAGCGGGCCGCGCGGCGGAAGCGCGGGAGTGCTACCTCAGGGCGGCGAACCGGACCGGGAGCGGCCCGGAACGCCGTTACCTGCAAGCGAAAGCGGACCGGCTCGGCTCGGAGTCCTGACCGGACTCCGAGCCGGCGGGTCAGCGGACCACGATGCCGGACGCCGGCTCCGGGGCCGCCGGGACGTGGAACAGCTGGGCGAACAGCTCGAGGTCCGACAGCTCGCCCTCGATCGCGATCTTGCCCGAGCGCAGCGCGGTGGGCGCGGTGAGCTGGCCGCTCATCAGGTCCAGCAGCGCCGCGCCGTGCACGGCCTTGATGACCAGGTCGGCACCGGCGAACCGGCCCTCGCCGACCTTGACCGCGCCGTCCTCGACGAGAGCGTGCACGATCATGCGGTCGTCGTAGCGGATCTCGAAGTTGATCTGGACGCCTTCCGCGCACTCGGCGCGGAACGTGGTGTACAGCGACAGGATCGCCGCGTCCAACGTGAACACGTCGTCGGCGCCGGGGGCGTGCAGCGAGCGGGCGCCCCACAGGCCGAGGTCGAGCAGGATGTGGTCGAGCTCGCTGCCGTACTGGGTCAGCTCGTAGACCAGGCCCGCCTCCAGCTCGGCGCGGACGCGGCGGCGGATCACGCCGGTCGCCTCCAGTTCGTTCAGCCGGGCCGACAGGATGGACGGCGGGATCTTCGGCAGGCCGGCCTGCAGCTCGTCGTAGCGCTTCGCGCCGAGCACCAGATCGCGGATGATCAGCAGCGACCAGCGCTCGCCGATGAGTTCGAGCGCGCGGGCGACGCCGCAGAACTGGCCGTAGGCACGGGTGGGTGCAGTGGGCATCGAACGTTCCTCACTTCTTTCTCGGGCGATCCGACGGTTCGGCGGGTGCCGGGGAAGTCTGGGCGGATCAGCGGTGGTCGCCTTCGGAGATCAGCTCCCGGTGCAGCGTCTGCAGGTCGTCGCACGGTTCGACGCCCAGCTCCCCGGCCAGCCGGGACCGGAGTCTGCGGTAGACGGACATCGCGTCGGACCGCCGTCCGCTGCGCCCGAGCGCGCGCATCAGCTGCCCGTGCAGGGCTTCGTCGAGCGGGCTGCCCGTGGTCAGCGAACGCAGTTCGCCGATCAGCTCGCGGTGCCGCCCGCCGATGATCTCGGCTTCGATCCTCAGGTGCAGCACGCTGCGCCGCTGCTCCAGCAGTTCGGTCCGGTACGCGGACAACACCGGTCCACAGTGGACGTTCGCGAACGGCGTGCCGGACCACAGGTCCAGCGCCGCGCGGTAGGCGTCCGCGGCGGCCGAGTGGTCGCCGGCGTCCTGGTGCTCGTGACCGATCTGCTGCAGCCGGGTGAAGTCGTACGTGTCCACCTGGGCCGGGTCGATGTGGAACGTGTAACCGGATTGCTTGGTGGTCAACATCTTTTCACCGTCCCCCGCGAGCTTGTTCTGGTCGATGCACCGGCGGAGGTGGTAGACGTAGGTGTGCAGGGTGGTCCGGACCGTCCGCGGCGGGTTGTCCGACCAAAGCTCCCGGATCAGGGTGTCGATGTGTACCATCTTCCCCGGTCGCATCACGAGCACGGCCAGCAGCGCCAGCACCTTCGGCGTCGTCGGGGCGTAGTCGGTTCCCTCACGCAGCACTTCCAGCGGCCCCAGCACGGTGAAGCGGACGCCACCGGGGTCCGGCTCGTCGGTTCGCCGCTGTTCGGAGTACATGGCAGGCCTCCAGCATCATCAAAGCGTCCTCGTGCTCCCCAGGTCGTGCCGCGCGGCTCGGTGGACGGCCGAATTCCGGGCTTCTATCCGAATGTGACAGAGCCGGGCCGCCGCGGCCAGTGAGCCGCCCACCAGACTCCTCGTGCGTTAACCCCGCCCCCGCATGCGTTTCGCACGGTCCGGGTGTGCGTTGCGCATCCTCGGCCATCTGGCCGAACCAGGGGCCCGGCCCGTCCAGGGGGTCCCCGGAACGGACCAGACGGGACTCCCGGCGGACCGCGGACGATCAAGACGGCGGGTGTTGCGCACGCCCGGCCCGGGTGTTGCGCACGCCACACCCGGGTGGAATCCCCGCACCCGGGTGGGTGTCACGCGTCCGGGTTGGACGGACATCGGGATTCCTCAATCGCGCGTCGATCGATCTGCGAGATGTGGCGTCTTCCCTGGCTACAAGAGAACCAGGAGAACTGCCATCAGGGGAATTCGAGGTTTGGACTGATGATGTTGCGCTCTATAGCTGCTGTCGGGAACGACGGCGAGTTCGGTGAACCGCGCCGCGAGCCGGCGCTCGAGCGAGTGGAAAAGTCGGTCCGGCCCGCCGTCCTGCAAGCCATCTCTTCGATCCAGGAACGGTACTTCGAGCCGATCACGCTCGCGGAGCTGGCGTCGGAGGTGTTCGTCAGCCGGTTCCACTTCTCGCGGATGTTCGCCGAGGCCACCGGCGTCACACCCGGCCGGTTCCTCACCGCCGTGCGCCTGTTCGAGGCGAAACGGCTGCTGCTGACGACGTCGCTGAACGTCTCGGACATCGTGTGCAGCGTCGGCTACAGCAGCGTCGGCACCTTCACCAGCCGGTTCTCGCGGGCGGTCGGGATGACCCCGACGCAGTACCGCGAGCCGCAGGTGGCCGAGCTGCTCGTCGCGATCTCGTCGACGTTCCAGCGGCTCCCGCCGCTGCGGACGCTGCGCGCGGCCGGCCGCAGCTGCGCCTCGCTGCAGACCGGCTCCGGCGTGCTGTCGCTGCAGCTGGACATGCCGCGCGGCTCGGCGCCGGCGGACACGCTGGTCGGGCTGTTCGCCGACCCGGTGCCCCAGTGCGGCCCGGTCGCCTTCGGCGGCATGGCCAACATGACCTCCGGCGACCTGACCATCCACGGCGTCCCGGCCGGGCGGTGGACGGCGATCGCGGTCGCCCAGCACCAGCCGGGCAACGCCGGGCCGCGCTTCTCGATCGGCTACTCGCCGGTGCAGGTGGCCCCGCACGGCCAGTCGACCGGCCGGGTCGGGCTGCGCGCTCCCGCGTCGACCGACGCGCCGATCGCGATCACGCTGGCGTCGAAGCAGTCGCCGTTCACCCAGCGGATGCTCGCCGCCCAGCGGCCGCACCTGCGCGCTGTCGCCTGATCCCCTTCGAACCTTAAGGACGACTACGACGATGTCCACTGTCATCGGAGTGCTCCGCAAGCGGGTGCTCGCTCCTTCGCTCGCCTCGGTCGGGTTCGCCGACCGCGGCTTCCCGGTCACCCACACCGACGCGACGGCCCGGCTGGAGGCGGTGCCGCAGGCGGTGGTGTGCGGGTTCGAGTGGGCCATCGAAGGGGCTTCGCTGTGGGAGATCGAGCGGCGCCTCGCGCTGATCGAGCCCGAGCAGCGCGGCTTCGCCTACGAAGGCGCCACGATGGGCTACACGATCCTCGACGCGATGCCCGGCGGCGGCCGCAACCGCACGCGCGAGCTGCTCGAAGGACCGGGCCGCCCGCACATCTTCCTGACCTACATCGGGATCGGCTTCGCGATGGCGCGGCTGCCGCGTCCACTGTGGAAGAACATCCTGCCCGAGCTGAGCGGGGTGGCCTACCACCCGGTGATGAGCTGGCTCGCCGTCGACGGCTTCGGCTTCGACCGCGCCTACTTCGACACCGAAAAGTGGGTCGGCGAGCAGGCCGAGCCACAGCCCTACCCGTGGGCGGGGCGTCCGGAGTACTTCGCGCGCGCCTTCGACCAGGGCGTCGGCCGGGCGCTGTGGTTCATCAACGGCGGCAACCCCGAAGCCGCGGCCGCCGCGGTCGGGCGGTTCGCCGAGGGGCGGCGGGCGGACCTGTGGAGCGGGGTCGGGCTCGCCGCGACCTTCGCCGGCGGGGCCGACCAGGCCGGGCTCGGCAAGCTGCGGCGGCTGGCCGGGGAGCACTACGACGAGCTCGCGCTCGGCGTGGTGTTCGCCGTCAAGGCCCGCACGTACTCCGGCTACGTCCCGGCCCACACGCACCTCGCGGCCGGCGTGCTCACCGACCTGTCGGTGCAGGGCGCGCAGAACCTCGCGGACCGCACCGAGCGGGCCGACGGCGAGGACGGGCCGGAACCCGCGTACGAGCTGTGGCGGCAGCGGATCCGCGACGAATTCGACGTCGCCGCGAAGCGTCGCGCGAGCTGAGGCGGATTCCGCACTCGCGGAGAGGCCAGGCCCGCCCACGCAAATGTGGAGTAGAGCGCTGACCAGCGAATCTGTGACCGTAGAAGGCGAAGAAGCGACACCTTCCTATTCGACCCGTAAGGGGGAGAGTGCGTTGGGCAATGGTTGGCGCGCGCTCAGACGGCGCATCCTGACACCGAATGTCTCGGAGACCTCGCTGGAGAAGCGGGGTTTCCACCGGAAGAGCCCAGCCGCTCAAGAACGGCTCGAGACGGTCGGGGAGAAGTTCCTCCTCGGTTACGCACACGCGGTCGAAGCCCGGTCGGTCGAGCAGGCCGAGGAATGGCTCGAGCAGATCCCGACGCAGTTCCGCGGGTTCGCCTACGAGGGCGCGGGAATGGGGTACGGCGTTCTCGACGGGCTGCCCTTCGGCAAGAGCACCAACATCGCCGACTTCCTGGCCGGCCCCGGTGAGAAGCACGACTACATCATCTACGTCGGGGTCGGCTGGGCGATGTGCCGGCTCCCGCGGTTCGCGTGGCCGAAGGCGTCGGCGTTCGACCCGCTGCTGCGGTGGCTGGTGCTCGACGGCTACGGCTTCCACCAGGCGTACTTCAAGACCGAGAAGTACATCCGGCAGCAGCACCAGGACCAGGGCTTCTCCTGGCCGGACCGGCGCTACGACGGCTACGCGCTGCGGGCCATCGACCAGGGCATCGGCCGGGCGCTCTGGTTCATCTGCGGCACCGACGTCGAGCTCGTGACCAAGACGATCGAGGAGTTCCCCGAGTCGCGCCACGGCGACCTGTACGCCGGGGTCGGGCTGGCCTCGACCTACGCGTGCGGCGTCACCGCCGACGAGCTGGCGGAACTGGTCGACCGGGCCGGGATCCACCACGGGCCGCTGGCCCAGGGCAGCGCGTTCGCCGCCGAGTGCCGGGTGCGCGCGGGCCTGATGATCCCGGAGACCGAAATGGCGGCCCAGGCCATCTGCGGGATGTCCGCCGAACGCGCCGCGGCCATCACGCAAGAGGTCCGGCCGGCCGTGGTCGTCGACGGCGACGACGTCCCGGCGTTCGAAACCTGGCGGCAGCGGATCGCCGAAGAAGTGCTGACCCACGGAGGGAAGAACAAATGACCGCGACCTTCGGCTGGCTGCGCAAGCAGCTGGCGGGCATCGTGGCGCTGGTGCTGATCCTCGGCCTGTTCCTGGTCGCACGGCTGCCCAGCGTCTCCGCCGCCGAACAGGACAAGCTGGCGGACCAGTTCCACTTCACGCCGATGACGATCGCGCTGCCCGCGGCCACGAAGTCGCAGTCGATCCGCACGGTGAACAAGGAGTACGAACACATCTCCGCGTGGATCTCCTCGGTCGGCGCCGCGATCGCCATCAACGACATCAGCGGCAGCGGCAAGCCCAACGACCTCTGCCTGGTCGACCCGCGCAGCGACCAGGTCGTCATCACGCCGGCGCCGGACTCCGGCCCGCGGTACGCGCCCTTCGCGCTCGACCCCGCCCCGGCGCTGCCGACGTGGGACTACATGGCGCCGATGGGTTGCGTGCCCGGTGACTACAACGAGGACGGCCGCACCGACATCCTGGCCTACTACTGGGGCCGGACGCCGGTGTTGTTCCTGCAGAAGGCGAACGCGACCAAGTTCGACGCCTCCGCGTTCCAGCCGACCGAACTGGTGCCGGGCAACCACCGCGGCGCCGACGGCAAGTACAACGGTCCACTGTGGAACACCGACTCCGTCACCATCGGCGACTTCGACGGCGACGGCCACGTCGACATCTTCGTCGGGAACTACTTCCCGGACAGCAAGGTCCTCGACCCGAACGCCGACGGCGGCATCACGCTGAACCAGTCGATGTCGCACGCCACGAACTCGGGCGGCAAGTTCATCTACCGGTGGACGGGCGCCCAGGCCGGGGCGAACCCGTCGGCGAGCTTCGTCGACGCGTCCCAGGGGATCCCGGAGAACGCGCGGCTGGGCTGGACGCTGGCTTCCAGTGCCACCGACGTCGACGGGGACAACCTGCCCGAGCTCTACATCGCCAACGACTTCGGGCACGACCACTTCCTGTACAACAAGTCCACGCCGGGTCACGTCGAGTTCGGCGAGGTCAACGGGGTCCGCGGGATCGCCGACCCGAAGTCGAAGGTGCTGGGCCACGACTCCTTCAAGGGGATGGGCGTCGACTTCGGCGACCTGAACCACGACGGCCTCTACGACCTGTTCGTCAGCAACATCACGACGTCGTGGGGCATCGAAGAGTCGAACTTCCAGTTCATGAACACCGCGAAGGACGGCAACGACCTGACGCGGCAGCTGAAGGACGGGGTCGCGCCCTTCCACGACGACAGCGGCTCGGCGGGCACGGCGTGGTCCGGCTGGGGCTGGGACGTCAAGATCCAGGACTTCAACAACAGCGGCGAGAACCAGATCGCCCAGGCGACCGGGTTCGTCAAGGGCCAGGTCAACCGCTGGCCGAACCTGCAGGAGATCGCCACCGCCCACGACGGCCTGCTGTCCAACCCGTTCTGGTGGCCGAACGCCCGCGCCGGTGACGACATCGGTGGCGACCAGACCCTGCACTTCTTCGTGAAGAGCGCGGACGGCCGGTACGTCGACCTCGCGCCGAAGCTGGGCCTGGCGGTGCCGGTCCCGACCCGCGGCATCGCCGTCGGCGACACCGACGGGGACGGCCTGCCCGAGTTCGCGGTGGCGCGGCAGTGGGAGCAGCCGATCTTCTACCACAACGACAGCCCGAACCCCGGCAAGTTCCTGCAGCTGAAGCTGTTCACCGACGCCCCGGTGGCGCCCGGCCCGCTGCCCGCGGCCGGCCAGCCCGCGATCGGCGCCCAGGTCACCGTGACGACTTCGGACGGCAAGAAGTACCTCGGCCGGGTCGACGGCAGCAGCGGGGAGGCCGGCCGGCGCAGCTTCGACGTCCAGATCGGCCTCGGCCAGAACGTCAGCGGCCCGCTCGACGTGCACCTGCAGTGGCGCGACCGGACCGGGCAGCTGCGGACGCAGAACCTGAAGCTCGAACCCGGTTGCCACATGTACCAGCTGGGCTCCACGGCGAAGGAAGAGATGTGACATGGCCACCCCTACCCTGACCAAGGTGGACAGTGCGCCACCGAAGCGGACCAACAAGGTCATCACCGCGCTGCGGCGCTTCGCGATCTCGATCACGATCTTCAACATCATCGGCTACACCGTGCTCGGCTTCGAGCAGCCGTACCTGTACCCGTTCGTCGCGCTGGCGACCGCGTACACCACGGAGATCCTGCTCGAGATCATCAACTCCCGCGTGACCAAGCGTGACGTCCGGTTCCGGGGCAACGGGTTCAAGGGGCTCGTGGAGTTCCTCCTCCCGGCGCACATCACCGGTCTCGCGCTGAACATGCTGACCTACGTCAACGACCGGATCTTCGTGATGATCTTCGGGGTCGTCGTCGCCGTCGGTGCGAAGTGGGTGCTGCAGGCTCCGGTGTACGGCCGGATGCGGCACTACATGAACCCGTCGAACTTCGGCATCACGATCATCCTGCTGGTGTTCCCGTGGGCGAGCATCGCGCCGCCGTACCACTTCACCGAGCAGATCCCCACCTGGGGCGGCTGGCTGATCGTCGGCATCATCCTGGTGTCGGGCACGGTGCTCAACGCGTTGCTGACCAACCGCATGTGGCTGATCCTGGGCTGGCTGAGCTTCTTCGTGGTCCAGGCCTTCGTCCGCGGCTGGCTCTTCGGCACGTCGATCCCCGGCGCGCTGGCGATGGGCACCGGTGTCGCGTTCGTGCTCTACACCAACTACATGGTGACCGACCCGGGCACGTCGCCGTCGAAGCCGGCCTCGCAGTTCGCCTTCGGTTCCGGCGTGGCGCTGGCGTACGGCTTCTTCACCGCCGTGCACGTGGCGTACGGGCTGTTCCTGGCCACCGCGACCGTCTGCCTGATCCGCGGGCTCTTCCTGTGGGGCCTGCACTTCTCGAACAAGGCGCGGATCAAGTTCGAAGCCGACCAGGCCGCGCAGAAGGCGAAGCTCGAACTCGCCGCGGCACCGCCGGCCGAAGACGAGAAGCCGGGAGCCGTCGCGGCATGACCGATCCCACGGACGACACCCGGGCGGCGCGCACCGCGCCGCCCGGGCCGCCGCGCCGGGCGACGATCCGGTTGCTGAAGCAGCTCTTCACCGACCGGCTCGCGCTCATGGGCGACAACGCCGAGGCCTACGGCGACGTCGTCCGCATCGCCATCGGACCGAAGGCGATGTACCTGGTGAACCACCCGGACCTGGCCAAGCACGTGCTCGCGGACAACGCGGCGAACTACCACAAGGGCATCGGCCTGCAGGAGGCCCGCCGGGCCCTCGGCGACGGCCTGCTCACCAGCGACGGGGAGACCTGGCGCAAGCAGCGCCGGACGATCCAGCCGGTGTTCCAGCCCAAGCGGATCTCGCGCCAGGCGGGCATCGTCGCCACGCAGGTCGAGGCGCTGATCGAGCGGCTCGCCGCGCACGACGGGCCGGTCGAGATCCTGCACGAGATGACCGGGCTGACCCTCGGCGTGCTCGGCAGGACGCTGCTCGACGCCGAGCTGGGCGGGTACGAAACGCTCGGCCACTCGTTCGAGGCCGTGCAGGACCAGGCCATGTTCGAGGCGGTCACGCTGAGCATGGTCCCGCAGTGGGTGCCGCTCAAGAAGCAGCTGCACTTCCGGACCGCGCGGGAGGACCTGCGCCGGATCGCCGACGAGCTGGTCGACCAGCGACTGGCGAACCCGGTCGAGAACGGCGAAGACGTGCTGTCCCGGCTCATCGCGTCGGGCGCGGGGGACGGCGCGTCGCGCGAACGCATGCGCGACGAGCTGATCACCCTGCTGCTCGCCGGGCACGAGACCACCGCGAGCACGCTGGGCTGGGCGTTCCACCTGATCGACGAGCACCCGGAGGTCGGCGAGCGGCTGCACGCCGAAGCCGTCGAGGTGCTCGGCGACCGGCTGCCCGAGCACGAAGACCTGCGGCGGCTGACGTTCACCGTCGCGGTGGTCGAAGAGGTCATGCGGCTCTACCCGCCGGTGTGGCTGCTGCCGCGGGTCGCCCAGGCCGGCGACGAGATCGGCGGGTACCACGTGCCGGCCGGCTCCGACGTCGTCGTGGTGCCCTACACGCTGCACCGGCACCCCGAGTTCTGGACCGACGCCGAACGCTTCGACCCGGACCGGTTCACCGGCGCGGAGCGGCCGCCGCGGTACGCCTACCTGCCCTTCGGGGCCGGGCCGAGGTTCTGCATCGGCAACAGCCTCGGCGTGATGGAGGCGGTGTTCGTGCTGGCGATGGCGGCGCGGGACCTGCAGCTGCGGAAGGTGCCGGGCAAGGTCGTCGACCCCGAAGCGATGCTCTCGCTGCGGGTGCGCGGCGGGCTGCCGATGACCGTGCACCGCCGGGAGCGGACGCGGCGCGCCGAAGCCGCCTGAACTCTACTGTGGACATTCGATGAGGAGGTAGGCCGGTGCAACCCGAGGCCACCGAAGAAGAACGCGTCATGAACATGACTCTCGAGGCCTACGCGGACACGATCGTGCCCGGGGAGAAGCGGTACCCCGAAGACCGGGCGATCGCCGGGGCCGCGCCCGGGCCCGGTTCGGTCGCCGCGGGCGCGCTCGAGCTGCTGAACTTCGACGCGACCGGCGTCACGGCCGGCCTGCCCTACCTCGCGCAGTCGCTCAACGACCACGCGAAGGCGTACGCCGGGGAGGTGGAGCTGGAGCTCGACCACGACGTCGCGCCGTTCGTCGCGCTGCCCTACGAGCACCGCCGCGAGCTGGTGCACCGGCTGACCACGCCGGGGCACCCGGAGAAGGACGGCTGGGTCAGCCTCGCGCTGTTCTGCAACATGGCCTTCGACAGCGCCGCGCACAAGCACACCGCCGAGGCCATCCGCGAGGGGCACCCCGGCCTGCTGGCGCTGGGCTACACCGCGCCGGACGCGGACGGGTTCTGGCGGTTCCCGAAGTACGGCTACGGCCGCAAGCTGGCCGAACTCCACCCTGACACCACGCCCTCCGGGAGCCCCGCATGAGCGCCATCGAGAAGACCGACGTCGTCATCGTCGGCAGCGGGTTCGGCGGTTCGATCCCGGCCTACCACCTCGCCGCCGGCGGGGCGAAGGTGACCGTGCTGGAGCGTGGGCCGTGGCTGGCCGCGGCCGACTTCGAGCACGACTACCTGCTCGGCTCGTCCTACACCCGCGCGTTCGACTTCGTCGTCGGTGACGGGATGAGCGTGCTGGGCGGCAACTGCGTCGGCGGCGGCAGCGTGGTGTACTTCGCCGCGATGCCGCGCGCACCGCGCTTCGTCTTCGAGCGCCACGGCAGCATCGGGCGCCGGATGTGGCCGTCCGTGATTTCCCGCGACAGCCTGGAGCCGTGGTACGACCGCGTCGACGAGTCGATCCCGGTGTCCAAACAGGACTGGAGCGACGTCTCCTACGCCGGCGGCCTGTGGGCGGCGGCCTGCAACCACTCGGGCCGCACGGCCAACCCGGCGCCGGTCGCGGTGGACAACGACACCTGCGTCAACTGCAACTTCATGATGGCGGGCTGCAAGTTCGACGCCAAGCGGTCGATGCTGACGAACTACCTGCCCGCCGCCCTGTCCCACGGCGCCGAGATCCGGCCGCTGCACGAGGTCGAACGGCTCGAGCGCACCGAGGACGGCAGCTACCGCGTCCACTTCGACATCGTGGACGAAGAGGACTACCGGGTGCACACCGGCACCGGCGTGATCGAGGCGAAGGTCGTCATCATCGCCGCGGGTGCCGGCGCGACCCCGGTCATCCTGCAGCGGTCGGAGGCGGCGCTGGGCGAGATGCCGCACGGCGTCGGCCGCTACTTCTCGGGCAACGGTGAGCGGCTCAACACCGCGATCATCGACGAGGACCGCGTCCGCGAGGTGCTCGGACTGTCCCGTGAGGACGGTCCGGTGTACTCGGCCAACCACATCGGCAAGGGCCCGACGGTCGCGAACTGGGACAAGCTCGACGGTTCGCTGCCGGAGTACGAGCGGTACTCGCTGGAGCAGCTGTACTTCCCGCCGGGCCTGGGCACGATCCTCGCGCAGGTGCCCGGTGGCGAGGAGCCGCGCTGGTACGGGGCGGAGAAGAAGGAGATCCTCAAGCAGTGGGCCAACTGGCTCACGATCTTCTTGATGACCGAGGACGACAACGAGGGTGTCTTCGGCACGCCGCCGCCGACCGGCAACGCGTACCGGATCTCCCAGCAGATGCTCGGCCGCGGCCCGCTGCGCTACGACCCGACGGAGAACACCCGCCGGGGCTGGGCGCTGGCCGACGCCGACTGCAAGGCGATCATCGAGAAGGACGGCCTGGCCAAGGTTTCGCCGTGGACCAACGACGTCGTCGGGGCGTACACGGTGCACCCGCTGGCGTCCTGCCGGATCGGCGACGACGCGGCGACGTCCGCGCTGCACCCGAACCACGAGCTGCGCAACCACCCGGGCATCTTCGTGACCGACAGCGCGTCGGTGCCGGGTGCGCTGACGGTCAACCCGGCGATGACCATCGCGGCACTGGCCGAGCGCTCGATCCCGGGCATCGTCCGGGAGCTGCAGTCGCGCGGGGTCGACGTGAAGTACGGCGCGCCGTCCCCGGACGGCTCGATCACCGGGCGGCGCGCGGTGTCCAAACTGGACCTGGTCGCGGGTAACTGAGGCACGGCACCACCGTTCGCGGACTCGCGCACCCGGCCGGGGTGCGCGAGTTCGCCGTTTCAGGAGGAGGGGTCATGGCTCCGGGTTTGGTCAGGATCGCGCTGCGGCGGACGCTGCGGGACGTGAAGTACGTCGAGGTCGTGCGCCCGGGGCGGGCGCGGGGGCTCGTCAAGGACGTGTACCGGCAGGTCGAGCGGGACTTCGGGATGCTCGCCCCGCCGATGGCGCTGCACTCGGCTTCGCCGGAGGTGCTCGCCGCGGCCTGGGCCGTGCTGCGGGAGTCGCTCGTGGCCGGCGGGACCGCGAGCCGGGCCGACAAGGAAGTCGTCGCGGCCGCGGTTTCCGCGGCCAACGACTGCCCCTACTGCGTCGAGGTGCACGGGATGGCGCTCGGGTCGCTGGGGGATCCCGCGGCCGCCGCGGCCATCGAGGCCGGGGACGTCGGGGCCATCCCGGACCGCGACACGCGGGCGCTGGCGGCCTGGGCGCGGGGCGAGGGTCCGCTGCCCGCGGACGTCCCGGCTGGCACCGCCGCCGAGTTCACCGCGGTCGCCGTCGCCTTCCACTACCTCAACCGGGTGGTGAGCGTGTTCCTCGGGCCTTCGCCGCTGCCGGAGAACGTTCCGCCGCAGGCGCGCGCGAAAGCCAAGGCGGTACTGGGCTTCCTGCTCAAGCCGGGTGCGCCGCCGCCGGCCGGGCGGGCGCTGGAACTGCTGCCCGCCGCGGCCGGGGACGGGCCGGGCTGGGCGCTTCCGGGGCACACGCTGTCGGACGCCTTCGCTCGCGCCGAGGCGGCCGTGGCGGCCGCCGGTGAGCGCTCGGTGCCGTCCCGGGTGCGGGAGCTCGTCCGGCGGGAAGTCAAGGCGTGGGACGGGAAACCGGCGGGGCTGAGCCGGGCCTGGGTCGAGCCGGTGCTCGCCGAGCTGCCTGCCGGAGAACGGGCTGCCGGACGGCTGGCGCTGCTCACCGCCAAGGCCGCGTACCAGGTCGGGGCCGACGACGTCGCCGCCGTCGGCGCGTCCGATCGCGGCCTGGTGGAGCTGGTGTCGTGGGCCGCTTTCACCGCGGCCGTGGCGGCCGGCGGGCGCCTGCCGGTCCGCCCGCCAAGAGAAGACCCTGCAGGTCGGCGCGGGTGATGATCGGAAGGTCGGATCGCCCGCCGGGGCGCGCAGCACCGGGACACACAGAAACTCCGGGACCGCGTCGCCGCCCCGAGCGGCAGCCGATCTGCTCAGGCCGGCGGTCGCCGCACGGTGGCGCCCTTACCCCCGCCCCGCGCGGCGGCCGCCGGCTCACGAGAAAGACGTCGCATCGGTGAAAGGACTGACAGGTGACTGACACCACGGGCGTGATCGCCGACCTGACCGCCGAGGCCGCCGAGGTGGACGCGCTCGTCGCCGGCCTTTCCGAAGCGGAGTGGGACACCCCCACGCCCGCGCCCGGCTGGCCGGTCCGGCACCAGATCGGGCACCTCGCCTTCATCTTCCGCATCGCCGGCCTCTCGGCCGCGCAGCCGGAAGCCTTCGTCGCCATGACGAAGTCGCTCAAGGGCGGCTTCGAGGCCGCGGTGAACGCCGCGCTGGAGGACTACGTCCACGACCCGGCCGAGGTCCTGCTGACCCGCTGGCGCGCCGAGCGGGACGCCGGCATCAAGGCCCTCGCGGCCGTGCCCGGTGACCAGCTGGTGCCGTGGCTGGTCAACCCGCTGCCGCCGTACGTGCTGGCGTGCGCCGGGATGATGGAGGCCTTCGGCCACGGCCAGGACATCGCCGACGCGCTCGGCGTGCGCCGCGAACGGACCGACCGGATCAAGCACCTGGTCGGGTTCGCCGTGCGCGTGCGGGACTTCGGTTACGAGGCGCGGAACCTGAAGCCGCCGGCCGAGGAGTTCCGGTTCGAGCTCACCGCGCCCTCGGGCGCGCTCTGGACGTTCGGGCCCGAGGACGCGACCCAGCGGGTCAGCGGCAGCGCGGCGGACTTCTGCCTGCTGGTGACCCGTCGGCGGCACCGCTACGACCTCGACGTGCGGGCGCAGGGCACGCTGGCGGACCAGTGGCTCGACATCGCCCAGGCTTACCGCGGGCCGGCCGGCCAGGGCCGCAAGCCCGGCCAGTTCGACGCCTGAAAATCCATTGTAGACAGTGCGGGTCCCTTGTCCCAGCGTGCTGACGTGCGCGCCGCGGGCAGGGAGAGAGAAGACCGCCCGCACCGGCCGGGAGATGCTGGACTTCAACGGCCCGGCGGACGGGCACTCCGGGCGGCGCGGCCGCCCGAGGAGACAGACCGGCGGTGGGGCTCGAGCCCCGCACCGGAGGACAGCGGGGACCTGATGGTCCCGGTGATACGGGGCTCGAGAGCCAGTGGGAGTGCGGTGGCATGAGCGTAGAGCGGATTTCGATCGTCGGTATCGGTCTCCGGTACCCCGACGCGAGTTCTCCGGAGGAGCTCTGGGAAAACGTGCTGGCCGGGCGCCGGGCGTTCCGCAGGCTGCCGGACGAGCGGATGAACCGGGCGGACTACTACTCACCGGACCCGAAGGCGCCGGACCGCTTTTACGCGCAGAAAGCGGCGGTGCTGCGGGACTACGAATTCGACCGGGTGGCGCACAAGGTCGCCGGCAGCACCTTCCGGGCGACGGACACGACGCACTGGCTCGCCCTGGACGTCGCGGCCGCGGCCCTCGCGGACGCCGGCTTCGGCGAAGGTGACGGTGCTCCGCGGCAGAGCACCGGCGTCGTCATCGGCAACAGCCTGACCGGGGAGTTCTCCCGCGCCAACATCATGCGGCTGCGCTGGCCGTACGTGCGGCGCACGGTCGCGGCGGCGCTGAGCTCCCGCGGCTGGGAGGACGAGGAGACCGCGAGCTTCCTCCGCGAACTGGAAGTCCAGTACAAGGAGCCGTTCCCCGAGATCAACGAGGACACCCTCGCCGGTGGCCTGGCGAACACCATCGCCGGCCGCGTCTGCAACCACTTCGACTTCGCCGGCGGCGGGTACACCGTCGACGGCGCCTGCTCGTCTTCGCTGCTTTCGGTGGTCACCGCGGCCAACGCGCTCGTCCAGGGCGACCTGGACCTCGCCGTCGCCGGCGGTGTCGACCTGTCGATCGACCCGTTCGAGGTCATCGGCTTCGCCAAGACCGGCGCGCTGGCCAAGCGCGAGATGAAGGTCTACGACGCCGACTCCAACGGCTTCTGGCCGGGCGAGGGCTCGGGCATGCTCGTCCTGATGCGCGAAAGCGACGCGCTGGAGCAGGGCAAGCGGATCTACGCGTCGATCGGCGGCTGGGGCGTCTCCTCCGACGGCAAGGGCGGCATCACCCGGCCCGAGGCCGCCGGGCACCGGCTGGCCATCAAGCGCGCCTACGACCGCGCGGGCTACGGCGTCGAGACCGTGTCCTACTTCGAGGGCCACGGCACCGGCACCGCGCTGGGCGACGCCACCGAGATCGAGGCGCTGTCCACCGCCCGCCGCGACGCCGACCCGCTGGCCAAGCAGGCCGCGCTGTCGACCATCAAGGGCAACATCGGCCACACCAAGGCCGCGGCGGGGGTCGCCGGCCTGATCAAGGCGACGCTGGCGGTGTACCACCAGGTCATCCCGCCGGCCACCGGGCACCACGACCCGCACGAGTCGCTCACCGGCTCCTCGGCGCGGATGTACGTCCCGCGCGAGGCGTCGCTGTGGCCGGCGGACCAGCCGGTCCGCGCGGGTGTCTCCGCGATGGGCTTCGGCGGGATCAACTCCCACATCACCGTCACCGAGGCGCCGACCGCGCCGCGGCGCCGCGAGCTCGACGAGCGGGCCCGCGCGCTGGTCGCCGGCCGCCAGGACGCCGAACTGCTGCTGTTCGACGCCGACGACCTCGCGACCCTGCGCGGGAACGTGGCCGCGGTGCTGGAAACCGTGCCGAAGCTGTCGTTCGCCGAGCTGACCGACCTCGCAGCTTCGCTGGCGAAGGACCTTTCGGGCAAGGCGGTGCGCGCGGCGGTCGTCGCGGCCAACCCGGAGCACGCCGAGCGGAAGCTGACCAAGCTCCTGGAGCAGCTCGACTCGGGTGACGCGGTCTTCGACAGCGCCGACGGCATCTTCGCGAGCAGCCGCGGCAGCGCGCCGAAGATCGGCTACCTGTTCCCCGGCCAGGGCTCCGGCCGCGGCGGCGACAGCGCGCTGCGCCGCCGGTTCACCGCGGCCGAGGAGATCTACCGCGCCGCCGGGCTGCCGGTCACCGGCGACCAGGTCGCCACCGAGGTGGCGCAGCCCCGGATCGTCACCGGTTCGCTGGCCGCGCTGCGGGTGCTGCGGTCGTTCGGCATCGAGGCCTCGACGGCCACCGGGCACAGCCTCGGCGAGCTGACCGCCCTGCACTGGGGCGGTGCGCTCGACGAGCGCGGGCTGCTGGCGCTGGCGAAGGTCCGCGGCAAGGTCATGGCTTCGACGACCGGCGACGGCACCGGCGCCATGGCCGGCATCGCCGCTTCGCCGAGCCGCGTCGAAGAACTGGGCCTCGGCTCGGACGTCGTCATCGCGGGCTACAACGCGCCGGAGCAGACCGTGATCTCCGGGCCCGCCCCGGCGATCGACAAGATCGTCGCCCGGGCCAAGGCCCAGGGCGTCGGCGCGACCCGGATCAAGGTCTCGCACGCCTTCCACTCGCCGGCGGTCGAACCCGCTGCGAACGCGATGACCGAGAAGCTGGGCGAATTCTCCTTCTCCCGCCTCGAGCGGCCGGTCGTCTCCACCGTGAGCGGCGACGTCCTGCACGCCGCGGAGAACCTGTCGGAGCTGCTGCGCGACCAGATCGTGCTGCCGGTCCGCTTCCGCGAAGCCGCCGCCAAGGTGGCCGAGCGCAGCGACCTGGTGGTCGAGGTCGGGCCGGGCCGGGTGCTGACCGGGCTGTTCGAAGAGATCGCGCCGGAGACCCCGGTGCTCGCGATCGACACGGACAACGCGTCGCTGCAGGCGCTGCTGCGGGTCGTCGGCGCGGCGTTCGCGCTCGGCGCCGACCTGGCGGTGGACGCGCTGTTCGAGGGCCGCGTCGTGCGCGCCCTGCCCGCCGATGGCGTCTTCAGCTTCCTGGCCAGCCCGTGCGAGGCGGCGCCGTCGATCGACAGCGAGCTGGCCGCCGAGCTGGCCGCGGAGAAGGCGCAGGCCGCCGACGCCGACGCGGGCAACGCCGACAGCGAGTCCGGCTCGACGCTGGACCTGCTGCGCAAGCTCGCCGCCGAGCGCGTCGAGCTGCCGCTGGAAGCCGTCACCGCCGACACCCACCCGCTCGACGACCTGCACCTGTCGTCGATCACGGTCGGGCAGCTGGTCAACGACGTCACCCGGGCGCTGGGGCGCCCCGCGCTGGAAGGCATGCCGAACTTCGCGACGGTGTGCCTCGGTGAACTCGCCGAGATGATCGACGAGCTGGCGCAGACAGCGAAGTCGACCGACCAAGGCGCCGGCGAGGCTCCCGGTGTCGGCCCGTGGGTCCGGCCGTTCGCGGTCGAGTACGTGCCCGCGCCGCGGCCCACCGCGGACCTCACGCCGGGTGCCGGGCACGCCGAGTGGCAGGTCTTCGCGACCCCGCGCCACCCGCTGGCCGAACCGGTGAAGGCGGCGCTGGCGAAGGCGGGCGTCGGCGACGGCGTCCTGCTCGTCCTGCCGGCGGACTGCGACTCGAGCCACGTCGGCCTGTTCCTCGACGCCGGCCGCGCGGTCATGGCGGCTCCCAACGGCACGCGCTTCGTGGTCGTGCACCACGGCTACGGCGCCGCCGGCCTGGCCCGCACCCTGCGGCTCGAGGACCCCTCGGCGAAGACGACGATCATCGACTTCGCGGACCCGGCACCGTCGGGCGAGGACGCGATCGCGACGGCCGTGACCACCGTGGTGGCCGAGGTCGCGGCGACCACGGACTTCACCGAAGCGCGCTACGGCGCCGACGGCGGGCGCACCGTGCCGCGGCTGTCCGCGCTGGCCGCGCCGAAGCCCGGCCCGATCCAGGACTCGCTGGACGCCACCGACGTCCTGCTCGTCACCGGTGGCGGCAAGGGCATCACGGCGGAGAGCGCGCTCGCGCTGGCCAAGGACTCCGGAGCGCGGCTGGCCCTGCTCGGGCGCAGCGACCCCGAGTCCGACACCGAGCTGGCGGAGAACCTCGACCGCATGGAAGCGGCGGGCATCCGCTACCGCTACGAGCGCGCCGACGTCACCAGCGCCCCGCAGGTCGCCGAGGTGGTCGCGCGGATCCAGGCCGACCTCGGCCCGGTCACCGCGGTCCTGCACGGCGCGGGCCGCAACGAGCCGGCCGCGCTGTTCTCCCTCACGGAGGACAGCTTCCGCAAGACGCTCGCCCCGAAGATCGGCGGCCTCAACGCGGTGCTGAACGCGGTCGACCAGGACAAGATCAAGCTCCTGGTCACCTTCGGCAGCATCATCGGCCGGGCGGGCCTGCGCGGGGAAGCGCACTACGCCACGGCGAACGACTGGATGACCGAGCTGACCCTGCGCTTCGGCCAGGAACACCCGCAGGCGCGGGCGATCGCGCTGGAGTGGTCGGTCTGGTCGGGCACCGGCATGGGCGAGAAGCTCGGCGTGGTCAGCGCCCTGATGCGCGACGGCATCACACCGATCCCCACCGAGGAGGGCATCACCATCCTCCGCCAGGTGCTGGCCGACCCGGCCGCGCCGCCGGTGCTGGTGGTCTGCGGCCGCACGTCGGGCCTGGCCACGCTGCCGATCCAGAAGCGGGAGCTGCCGCTGACCCGGTTCGTCGACCGCGCGGTCGTGCACTACCCGGGCGTCGAGCTGATCACCGAGGCGGACCTGTCCGACGGGTCGGACCCGTACCTGACCGACCACCTGCTCGACGGGCAGCTGCTGTTCCCGGCGGTGCTCGGCATGGAGGCCATGACGCAGGCCGCGGCGGCGACGCTCGACCGCACCGGCACCCCGGTGCTCTCGGACGTCGAGTTCCTCCGGCCGATCATCGTCTCGCCCGGCGGGTCGACCACGGTCCGGCTGGCCACGCTGGCCCGCGACGCCGACACCGTCGACGTCGTGATCCGCAGTGACGAGACGGGCTTCAGCGCCGACCACTTCCGGGCGCGGCTGAGCTTCGCGCGGCCGGCGGAACTGGGCGAGCAGGTGCCCCGCGACGTCGCGCTGCCGCCGGTCCCGGTGGAGCCGATCAGCGAGCTCTACGGCTCGGTCCTGTTCCAGGGCAAGCGGTTCCAGCGGGTGCTGGGCTACCAGCGGGCGAGCGCCCGGCACGCGGTCGCCGAGATCGCGACCAGCGCGGACCACTATTGGTTCGCCCCGTTCCTCCCGCAGGAGCGGCTGCTGGCCGACCCCGGCACGCGGGACGCGATGATGCACGCGATCCAGTGCTGCGTCCCGGACGCGACGCTGCTGCCGCAGGGCATCGAGAAGCTGTACCTGGCCGAGCCGGGTGCCCAGCACGACGAGTACGTGCTGCTCGACGCCAAGGAACGGTCCCAGGACGGCGACAGCTACGTCTACGATCTCGACGTCCGCAACCCGGACGGCACCCTGGTCGAGCGCTGGGAAGGGCTGAAGCTGCGCGCGGTCCGCAAGCGCGACGGCGCCGGCCCCTGGGTCCCGTCGATGCTCGGGTCCTACGTGGAGCGTGCCTGTGAACGGCTGCTCGGCGGGACGCGGTCGGTGGTGCTCGAGCCGGACCCGGCCGGGCGCCCGGCGGAGGGCATCGCCGAGCGGAGGGCGCAGACCGCGCTCGCCGCGGGCCGCGCGCTCGACCGGCCGGTCGAGGTCCGCTACCGCCCCGACGGCAAGCCCGAGTTCGACGCGGGCAACGTCGGCGCTTCGCACACCTCTCAGCTGACCCTCGTGGTCGCCGGCGCCGACCAGGTCGCCTGCGACATCGAGACGGCGATCGAACGCACCGAAGAGGACTGGGCCGGCCTGCTCGGCGAGGAGCTGCTCGGTCTCGGCCGGCTGCTGGCCGCCGACACCGGCGAGGCGATCAGCGTGGCGAACACCCGGGTCTGGAGCGCGCTGGAGTGCGTGCGCAAGACCGGGCTGATGACCCAGGCGCTGACCGTCCGCCAGGTCGACGCCGACGGGTGGGCGCTGCTCGCCTCCGGCAACGCCCGGATCGCCACCTGGTCGACCACCGTCAACGACCGGACCGACCCGATCGTGTTCGCCGTGCTCCACGCAGAGGGGAACTGAAGATGACCGACTACTACGAGATCCGCCACACGGTCGGCTTCGAAGAGACCAACCTGGTGGGCAACGTCTACTACGTGAACTACGTGCGCTGGCAGGGCCGGTGCCGCGAGATGTTCCTGAAGGAGAAGGCGCCGGCGGTGCTCGAAGAGGTCCGCCACGACCTCAAGCTGTTCACCCTCAAGGTGGAGTGCGAGTTCTTCGCCGAGATCACCGCGTTCGACGAGCTGTCCATCCGGCTGCGCCTGGAGGAGCTCACCTCGACGCAGATCCAGTTCGCGTTCGACTACGTGCACCTCACCGAGGACGGCGAGGAGCGCCTGGTGGCCCGGGGACGGCAGCGCATCGCCTGCATGCGCGGCCCCAACACGGCCACCGTGCCGTCGCGGGTCCCCGAGCAGCTGCGCGAGGCGCTGGTTCCCTACTCGACGGCCGCGGTCAACGGCAAGGGAGTCTGACGTGGGCTACGAAACCGAGCCTTCCGAGAGGACTCACGTCCTCAAGCGGCTACGGACCTCGCCGGCCCGCCGCGGGCTGTCGGCCCAGCCGGGGCTGCGCCAGGTGATGGCGCAGTTCGCGACCGGGGTGACGGTGCTGACGGCGGGCGGGGAGGACGCGCACGGCATGACCGCCAACGCGTTCTCGTCGGTGTCGCTCGAGCCGCCGATGGTGCTGTGCTGCGTTTCGAAGGCGGCCCGGATGCACGCCGCGATCGTCACCGCCGGCTCGTTCGGCGTGAACATCCTTTCGGCCGACCAGCAGGACCTGTCGAAGTACTTCGCCGACTGGCGCCGTCCCGACGGCATCGCCCAGTTCGAAGCGGTCGGCTACACGGCGGGCGGCAAGACCGGCTCGCCGCTGCTCAAGGGCGCGCTGGCGTGGCTGGAGTGCGAGCTGGCCCAGGTGATCGAGGGCGGTGACCACTCGATCTTCCTCGGCCGGGTGGTCGAGACCAGCCGCGGCGAGGGCGAGCACGCGCTCGTCTTCTACGGCGGCGGCTACCACCAGATCGACGGGCGGGCCCGCGCGGCCTGAAGGGGGCGGAAAGCATGTTGATCGCGGTCACGGGCGGGACGGGGTTCCTCGGCGGGCACACGGTCGCGGCGCTGCTGCGGCGGGGCCACCGGGTGCGGCTGCTCGCCCGTGACCCCGGTCGTGCTCCGTCCACTGTGGACGTCGTGGAAGGCGACGTCACGGATCCCGGTGCGGCGGCCCGGCTCGTCGACGGGGCGGACGCGCTGCTGCACGCGGCGGGCGTCTACACCTTCGACAGCAGGCGCCGGGCCGAGGTGCGGCGGGTCAACGTCGGCGGCACGGCGAACGTGCTCGACGCCGCCCGCCGAGCGGGTACGGGGCGGATCGTGCACGTCTCCACCGTCGGGGCGCTGTACCCGGCCCGGGAGCCGTCGATCGGCCCGGCCAGCCCGGTCGGCCGGCCGCGGGAGACCTACCTCGCGGCCAAGGCCGAGGCCGAGCTGATCGCCCGCGGGCACCGGGACGCCGGCGTGCCGGTCACCATCACCTACCCGCCCGCGCTGCTCGGCCCGGCCGACCCGCACCTGGGCGACCAGAACGCGCGGCTGCGTGACCTGCTGCGCGGGCTGATGCCGATGTGGCCCTCCGGCGGGCTGCCGATCGGCGACGTCCGCGATTCGGCGGAGCTGCACGCGCGGCTGTTCGACGGGACGGCGCCGGGCCCCGCGTACTTCGGGCCCGGGCACTTCCTGCGCACCCGCGACTACCTCGCCGCCGTCCGGGCCGCGACCGGACGGCGGCTGCCCGCGGTGTTCCTGCCCGCCCGCGCGATGTTCCCGGTCGGCCACGCCGCCGGCCTGCTGCAGCGCGCCTGGCCGTGGCACATCCCGGCGGAGTACGGCGCGCTCTACGTGTGCGCCACCGCCGTCCCCGTCGACGCGGCCGCACCGCACGCCGGCGTCCCCGCGCGGCCGGTGGCCGAGACCGTGCGCGACACGGTGGCGTGGCTGCACGCCACCGGGCGGCTGACCCGCCGCCGGGCGGGGACCGTTCTTCTGCCCAGAGTGTCCACTGTGGACGCCGGAGTCGGCGCCCCGACCGAGGAGGTCCTGCCATGACCGCCAGCGATGCCACCGAACCCGTCCGGTCGGCCGCGGCTCCGCCCGCCGTGCCGGACGTGCCCGCCGAGTGGCCGGTCCGCCCGATGCCCCGGCTCGGCCGCGGCATCGTGTGGTCCGACATCGTCGCCGAGATCGAGCACGACCAGCAGCTACGGATGAGGGATGCCGCGTGAGCGGAGGCCACGAGTCCGGGGCCCAGCGAGCCGACGACGCGGAGGTGGTGCCGGTCCCGGAGGGGACCCGCCCCGCCCGCCGCCGGCTCGCGCGGGCGGGGGAGACCGGCGACGCCCAGGTCATCGAGCTGGCCAGGGCGACCGACCAGGTGCGCGCGGAGCCCGCGGACATGCCGCTGCTGCGGCGCCGCCGCGACGAGCTCCGCGCGCACATCCACGAGGGCAAGCTCGACGCCGTGCGGCGCCAGCACTCGCTGGGCAAGCTCACCGCGCGCGAGCGGCTGGTCCTGCTGCTCGACGAGGACTCGTTCACCGAGATCGAGCCCTACCGGCGCCACCAGGCGAGCGGGCCGGGGCTGGCGGGCAACCGCCCGTACACCGACGGCGTCGTCGCGGGGTCCGGCACCATCGACGGGCGCCGCGTCTTCGTCTACGCCCAGGACTTCACGCTGTTCGGCGGTTCGCTCGGCGAGGCGCACGCGGCCAAGATCCACAAGGTCCTCGACCTCGCGGTGGCCAACGGCGCCCCGGTGATCGGCCTCAACGACAGCGGCGGCGCCCGCATCCAGGAGGGCGTGCTCGCGCTCAACGGCTACGGCGGCATCTTCCGCCGCCAGGTCGAGGCGTCCGGGGTGATCCCGCAGATCAGCGTGATCCTGGGCCCGTGCGCGGGCGGCGCGGCGTACTCGCCGGCGCTGGCGGACTTCACGTTCATGGTGCGCGACACGGCCCGGATGTACCTGACCGGCCCGGACGTCGTGGAGGCGGTCACCGGCCGGCGCGTGACGCACGAGGAACTCGGCGGCGCCGACGTCCACGGCACCCATTCGGGCGTGGCGACGGTCGTGCACGACGACGAGGAGAGCTGCCTCGCCGACGTCCGCTACCTGGTTTCCCTGCTGCCGGCGAACTACCTGGAGCCGCTGCCGGACGCGAGCTCGTCCAGCGCGAAGGACGACTACCGCCCGCGCCTGGCGGAGCTGGTCCCGGTGGAGCCCAACCAGCCGTACGACATGCACGACGTCTTTTCGGAGATCGCCGACGACGGCGAGTTCTTCGAGCTGCACGAAGGCTGGGCCCGCAACGTGCTGTGCGCGCTGGCCCGCATCGACGGCCGCGTGGTCGGCCTGGTCGGCAACCAGCCGGTGGTCTTCGCCGGCGTCCTGGACGGCCCGGCCTCCCAGAAGGCGGCGCGGTTCGTGCGGTTCTGCGACGCGTTCGGCATCCCGCTGGTGAGCCTGGTCGACGTCCCGGGGTTCCTGCCCGGCGTGGAGCAGGAGCGCAGCGGCATCATCCGCCAGGGCGCGCAGCTGCTGCACGCGTACTGCGAGGCGACGGTGCCGCGGATCCAGGTGATCCTGCGCAAGGCGTACGGCGGCGCGTACATCGTGATGGACTCGCGGTCCATCGGGTGCGACCTGTCACTGGCGTGGCCGACGAACCAGATCGCGGTGATGGGCGCGGAGGGCGCGGTGAACGTGTTGCACCGCCGCGAACTCGCGGCGGCCGAGGACCCTTCGGCGTTGCGGGCGAAGCTGGTGGCGGAGTACACGGAGGAGTACCTGAACCCGCAGTACGCGGCCGAGCGCGGCCTGGTGGACGACATCATCGACCCGGCCGAGACCCGCGCGGCCCTGGCCCGCGGGCTGGCGATGTTGCGCGACAAGCGGAAGCCGGGCCCGGCGCGCAAGCACGGCAACCTTCCGATCTAGGGGGCGAGGATGGTGTTGCGGGTGGTCCGGGGCGCTCCGGACGACGTCGAGCTGGCGGCTCTGGTGACGGCGCTGGCTTTGCTGGGGACGGAGTCCCCGGCGGAGCCGGTCACCGAGGCGGTGGGGTGGCGGTCGAGGGGTGAGGTGGCGCCTTCGTTCCGCCGGCCGGGAGCTTGGCGGCTGTCGGGGTTGCCGCGCTGAGTTTTTGCCGGTGGGGGCGGTCCTTTGTGGGGCCGTCCCCTTTGGCGTGCCCGGGTTTGCCGGGCCTCGGAACCGCTACCGGCCGCCATCGCCCGGGCCGACGCTCACGTGCTGGCTGGGCTGTGCCGGCCCGGGGTGGCCTCGCGGACCCGCGCGCTGCGCCGGCCCGCCTCCGCGGCTCGGCTGGGCTTTCTGCGGCCCGGAACCACAGCCGGCCTTCGCTGCCCGGGCAGGGATGCGCCGCCGGTTCGCCTCACGGGCCGTCTGGGTTGTGCCGGCCCTGGGCTGCTCCGCCGCATGGGTTGGGTGGCCCCGCCCGGAACTGCAACCGGCCTTCGCGGGTCGGGCAGGGTTGTGCAGATCCGGGCAGGTATCACTGGGCCGGCTGGGTTGAGTCGCTTCCGCAGCCGGGGGGGGCCAGTCCGGAAGTGCAGCCGGCCTTCGCTGCCTGGGCACGATTGTGCCGGCGGGGTCGGCCTCGCGGGCCGGCTGGGCTGTCGGCTTCCGCGGCCTGGGTGGCCGGTCCGGAAGTGCAGTTGGCCTTC